>NZ_CP083539.1:1105882-1412010 GCF_025144335.1 Jannaschia sp. W003 | reverse complement strand
CAGGCCCGGCGCATGAACGCGCGCTTCCGCCCCGCGGAAGGCGGCCGCCCCCGCTTCGTCCATACCCTCAACGGCTCGGGCCTCGCCGTGGGCCGCTGCCTGATCGCGGTGCTGGAGAACGGCCAGCAGGCGGACGGCTCCGTGGACATCCCCGAAGCGCTCCACCCCTACCTCGGCGGCCGGACCCGGATCGCGGCGGACGGCGCGCTGGTCTGAGGGGCGGCGCCGCTTCCGGTTCTGACACGCCTCCCAGCGCCGAACGCCCGCGACACGCTCCTCTTCGTCTTCGTTTCGGAAATACCTCGGGGGAGCGTCCGCAGGACGCGGGGGCAGAGCCCCCTCCCCGGCGCCGGCCCTTCGCTTGCGCTCCGGGCGTTCGCACCTCGGATCGGTCCACCGGACCGATCCGCCCGGCTTCGCCGGACCGGCGTCTCCCGGTATGCACGGGGGGTGTACGGGGGGTGCACGGGGGGCACCCCCCGATTCCGCGCCCTCGCCTTGCGCGGATCGCCCCGCCCCGCTATCTGCGCCCCCGAGGGGTTGGCGCGGGCAGGCGCCTTGCCAACCTGGTCAGGTCCGGAAGGAAGCAGCCACAGCGAGCCCCGCCTGGGTCGTCGTCCAGCCCCTCACCCCGCCGCGCTTTCGCAAGGCGAAAGCGTCGGCCCGGCCCCACTCCGCACAACACAGTGACAGGGTATCTGGCGCAGCCGGATGTCCCGAGAACGGTCCCCCTCCCCGGACACCTCCGCGTCTCGAACCCCGAGAAAACCCTTCCATCTCAACCCCCTGCCCCCACCCGCTCGCCCCAGCCCCCCCGCGCCCTACGTCACCTCCCCATGAAGGACGGCACCCCCGACCAGGACAAGAAGACCGACTGGGCCGAGAGCCGCACGGACTGGGCCGAGGACCGGACCGTGCTCGCCAACGAGCGCACCTTCGCGGGCTGGATGCGCACCGGCATGGCCTCGGTCGCCCTCGCCCTCGGCCTCAAGGCGGTGTTCAAGGACGCCGAGCCCGACTGGCTCCCCCGCGCCGTGGCCCTCGTGTTCATCGCCATCGCCGTGGGCATCTTCTGGGCCGCCCGCTCTCAGGCCATCAAGGCCCACACCCGCCTCGACACCCACGCCGCCGAGGCCCAGCCGAGCCGGCTCTACACGCTCGCCTCGGTGGCCTTCTCGCTGGCGGCGGTCGCCACCGGCTTCGTGCTCGTCACGCTCTGAGGGGCTTCCGCCCTGCCCGCGCGGCGCCTAAGACATCCCCATGTCCGACACAGAATACCAGGTGCTGGCGCGCAAGTACCGCCCCCAGACCTTCGCCGACCTCGTGGGCCAGGACGCCATGGTGCGGACCTTGCGCAACGCCTTCGAGCGCGGGCGCATCGCCCAGGCCTTCATCCTCACCGGCATCCGCGGCACCGGCAAGACGACCACCGCGCGCATCATCGCCAAGGGCCTGAACTGCGTCGGCCCTGACGGTTCCGGCGGTCCCACCACCGATCCCTGCGGCGTGTGCGAGCCCTGCCGCGCCATCGCCGAGGGCCGCCACGTCGACGTGCTGGAGATGGACGCCGCCTCGCATACGGGCGTGGGCGACATCCGCGAGATTATCGACTCGGTGCGCTACCGGGCCGCCTCGGCGCGCTACAAGATCTACATCATCGACGAGGTGCACATGCTCAGCACCTCGGCCTTTAACGCGCTCCTCAAGACCCTGGAGGAGCCGCCCGAGCACGTGAAGTTCATCTTCGCCACCACCGAGATCCGCAAGGTGCCCGTCACCGTGCTCAGCCGCTGCCAGCGCTTCGATCTGCGTCGCATCGAACCCGAGACCATGATCGCCCATCTGAGCGGCGTGGCCGAGAGGGAGGGCGCCACCGTGGCCGCCGATGCGCTCGCCCTGATCGCGCGTGCGGCGGAAGGATCCGTGCGCGACGCCATGAGCCTCATGGACCAGGCCATCGTGTCGGGCTCGGGCGAGGCCGATGCCGCCTCGGTGCGCGACATGCTGGGGCTGGCCGACCGGGGCCGGGTCATGGACCTGTTCGAGATGGTCATGCGCGGGGACGCGGCGGGGGCCCTTAACGAGCTGTCCGCCCAGTACTCCGAGGGTGCCGACCCGCTCGCGATCCTGCGCGACATGGCCGAGATCGCGCACTGGGTCTCGGTGGTGCAGATCACGCCCGAGGCCGCCGACGACCCCACCGTGGCGCCCGACGAGCGCGCGCGCGGGCAGGCCTTCGCGCAAGCCCTGCCGATGCGCGCGCTGTCTCGCATGTGGCAGATGCTGCTCAAGGCGCTGGAGGAGGTGGCCGCCGCGCCCTCGCCGATGATGGCCGCCGAGATGGCCGTGATCCGCCTGACCCACGTGGCCGACCTGCCCTCGCCCGACGAGCTGATCCGCAAGCTGCGCGACGCGCCGCCCACCGGGGGCGACGCCGCGGCGCCGCGGCCCGCGCCCACGAACGGCGGCGGGGGCGGCGCCACGGCGCGGGTGAGAAGCGGCGGCGGCGGCGCGGCGGCCCATGCGCTCCAGCCCGACCCCGAGGCCGAGGCCTCGCTCGCGCGCTTCGGCACCTTCGCGCAGGTGGTGGAGCTGATCCGCGCCAACCGCGACGCCAAGCTCCTGTTCGACGTGGAGACCGGCGTGCGGCTGGCCCGCTATGCCCCCGGCCGCATCGAGTTCGAGCCCGCGCCCGGCGCGCCCTCGGACCTCGCGGCCCGGCTCGCGGGACGGCTGCAGGGCTGGACCGGCGCGCGCTGGGGGGTCTCTGTGGTCTCCGAGGGCGGCGCGCCCACCGCCGAGGAGGTGCGCGACGCGGCCCGCCTGGAGGCCGAGCGCGCCGCCCTTGACCACCCGCTCACGCAGGCGGCGATGCAGGCCTTTCCGGGCGCCAAGCTGGTCGAGGTCCGCACCCGCGAGGCGATGGAGGCGGATGCCGCGGGCGAGGCGCTGGAGGAGGTCGAAGGGGAGTGGGACCCCTTCGCCGACGAGTAGGCTCGCGGAACTCGGCTTCCTCATCTTGCAGAAAATACCTCGGGGAGCGCGAGGGGCTGGCCCCTCGCCTCCGCACCCCCCACCCCGCACGGGCGCACCGTCCCCCCGTGCAACCGAATCCCGCCCCGCGTCGTTGGCCCGCAGCACGACACGGAAAGGATTTCCCATGCCCGAGAGTTTCGTCGAAGGCCTCGAGAGCCAGACGCAATCGCAGATGATCGACCTGCTCAACGCCCGCCTGGCCGACTCCGTCGACCTGACGCTGGCGGTCAAGCAGGCGCACTGGAACCTGCGCGGCTCCGGCTACATCGGCGTGCACGAGCTGCTCGACCAGGTGGCCGACCGCCTGCGCGAGCAGAGCGACCTGATGGCCGAGCGCGTCGCCATCATGGGCGGCTACGCCGCCGGCACCACCCAGGAGGCGGCGAAGAACACCTCGCTCGCGCCCTACCCAGTCGAGCTGACCGACATCCAAGACCACATCGAGGAGCTGGTGCAGCGCTTCAAGCACCACGGCCGGAACCTGCGCGAGGCGATCGAGTCTGCGGGCGAGGCCGGCGACGACGACGTCGAGGACCTGTTCACGGAAGTGAGCCGCGAGGTCGACAAGGACGCCTGGTTCATCGGCGCCAACCGCGTCCGCGCCTGACGCGCGCCCCACACCGCACGAACGCGCCGCCCCCTTCCCCGGGGGCGGCGTTCTTCGTCCGGGCGTCTTGTTGCTGCGGGGCGCGCTCGCTACCTGTCGCCCACACCCCCACGAGGAGAGGCGCGATGTTCAAGGGATTGGGCGGGCTCGGCGACATGGCCGGCATGATGAAGAAGGCCCAGGAGATGCAGGGCAAGATGGCCGAGTTCCAGGAGGAGCTGGGCGCCATCACCGTGGAGGGCGAGAGCGGCGCGGGCCTCGTGCGCGCCACCGCCACCGCCAAGGGCGAGCTGACCAAGCTCGACATCGACCCCTCGATCTTCGACCCATCGGAGAAGGAGATGGTCGAGGACCTGATCCTCGCCGCCATCAAGGACGCGCAAGCGAAGGCCCAGGCCCGCTCGCAGCAGGAGATGCAGCGGATGGCCGAGAATATGGGCCTGCCGCCGGGCATGAAGCTGCCCTTCGGAGGGTGATTCCCCGCCTCCGAAGCCCTATATCCGCTTGATGGAAGCGCATCGCGACATCGAGCGTCTGATCGACGCAATGGCCCGCCTGCCGGGCTTCGGCCCCCGCTCCGCGCGGCGGGCCGTGCTCCATCTGGTGAAGCGCCGCGACGCGCAGATGCTGCCTCTCGCCCAGCTCATGGACGCGGTGGGGCGGCAGGTGCGCGAGTGCCTGAACTGCGGCAACGTGGCGACCGGCGACGTCTGCGCGATCTGCTCCGCCGAGAAGCGCGCCAACGGCCAGCTCTGCGTGGTCGAGGGCGTGGGCGACCTTTGGGCCATGGAGCGCGCGCAGGTGTTCGGCGGGCGCTACCACGTGCTCGGCGGCACGCTCTCGCCGCTCGACGACGTGGGCCCCGAGGACCTGCGCATCCCGCAGCTGCGCGACCGCGTGGCCGCCGAGGGCGTCGAGGAGGTGATCCTGGCCCTCAACGCCACCGTGGACGGCCAGACCACCGCTCACTACGTGGCGCGCGAGCTGGAGCCCACGGGCGTCGCGATCACCGGGCTGGCGCAGGGCGTGCCGGTGGGCGGAGAGCTCGATTACCTGGACGATGGGACGCTGCGGGCGGCATTGTCCTCGCGGCGGCGCTATTGACCCATTATTCATGGTAAAATGCCGCATTGATGCCGGCAAAGTGCCCTACCGTAAGGCAGCGTCGCCAAACGGGGGCCGCGTCTTGGAACTTCTCTCGGCCTTCATTCTCGGCGGCGTCTGCGGGGCGGGCGCGTTCGCCGCCGGCACCGCTGTCCGTGGGCGCGGCGGTCGCGCCGACGGGCTGCGCCCCGTGCCCCTGCCCGCTGCGGCGGCCGTTCCCGTGCCCGCGGCGGAGCCCCCCGCCGGCGGGCGCCCCGAGGCGCTGGTGCTCGTCGACGTTGACGGGCTGGCGCGGCTGAACGAGGCGGCCGGCCCCGACATCGGCGACCGCCTGCTCGAACGGATCGCCGACGTCTCCCGCCGCACCATGCCCCCCGGCGCGGCGATGGAGCGGCTCGACGGCGGGCGCTTCGTGTTCTGGCTCGCCTCCGGGGGGACGGATGCCGCGATCGACTTCGCCGAGGCGCTGCGCATCCACGTAACCCGCACCTCGGTGGAGGCGAGCGGCACTCGCATCTCGCGGACGGTGTCGGCGGGCGTGGTTCGGCTGTCGGGCGGCGAGGCGCGGGCCCGCGCGCTCATGGCCGCCGAGGCGGCGCTCCGGCGGGCCAAGCGCCTGGGGGGCGACCGGGTGGCGCTCGCCGCTGGGCCGGTCCATCCCAAGGGCCCCACGGTGGACGAGGTGCAGGCGGCGATCCGCTCCGGGCAGCTCGGCTACCACGTGCAGCCGATCTGGGACCTCGCTTCGGGCCGCGCGGTGGGCGTCGAGGCGCTGCTGCGGTGGACGCGGGGCGACGGGCGCACCATGCGCCCGGCCGACTTCCTCCACCGCCTCGACCGCCTCGATGGGGACACCGCGGCGCTGTTCGTGGATCTGGCCGTGGACGCGGCCCGTCCCTTCGTGGAGGCGGGCCGCCCCCTCTTCGTGTCGTTCAACGTCTCCGCCGGCGCGCTGGAGGACGACCAGTCGCAGAGCCGCGCCTGGCTGCGCGCCCTCATGGACCGCCTGCCCACCGACCGCCTGATGCTGGAGCTGCTGGAGAGCGCCGTGGTGACCTGTCCCGACCGCGCCCGCGCGGCGCTGGGGGGCGCGCGGACGCGCGGCACGCGCATCGCCCTCGACGACTTCGGCACCGGGCTGAGCAACCTCGACCGGATGCTGGACCTCGCTCCCGACGTGGTGAAGCTCGACCGCGCCCTGCTGTCCGGTCTGGGCGAATGCCCGCGCGCGGAGGCGATGGTGCGCGGCGTGGCGGGCATGGCGGACGCAATGGGCTTCGTGCTGCTGGCCGAGGGCATCGAGACCCCGATCGACGCCGAACTCGTGCAGGGCCTCGGCGCGCGGTGGGGCCAGGGCTTCCACCTCGGGCGCCCCGCGCCGGTGGCCGAGTGGGCCGCGCGCCTGCGCTAGCGCGCAGGCTCCAAGAGCGCGTCGCCGAGCGTGCAGTCCCGCCGGGCGCGCCCCTCGCAGCTCCGCGGGTCCAGCCCGCGCGTGAGGCACAGGCGCACCTCGCGGATGCGCCCCTCGCGGCACAGCACCGTCACGCCGTCGGCGGGAAAGTCCGGGTTGGCCTCGAGGAACGCCTCCTCGACGACCGCCGCGGGCAGCGTCACCGCCCGCTCCAGGGCCTCGAGCACCGCGGGCCGCTCGACCCGGGCATGGGCCTCGCGGGCGAGGCGGTAGTACTCGTCGGCCGACAGCCCCGTGCAGGTGCCGTGCTTGCGCCACTGATGCCAAGCCAGTCCGCTCGAGCCGTAGAGGTCCGCCTCCTCTGCCGTGCGCGCGCGGGACGGCGCGCGCTCGGCGGTGGGGCAGTAGGCCGGCCAGCCGCCGCCGTCCTGCGGCCAGAGCCCGTGCAGCGTGAACCCGCGCCCCGTGCCCGCGTCGCACTCCGCCGCGCCGCGGGCGTCGCCCTCCAGCGCGCACCATGCGGGCGTCCAGCTCAAGGCCAGCACGTAGTGGTCGAACGCGCCCGGCCGCTCGCCGTCGGCCCGCGCGGCGCCGCCCAGAGCCAGCAGCGCCAGGAGCGCCAGGAGCGCCGTTCCCCAGCGTCCGAATGGGGTCTTTTCCCGCATGGTCGTCTTCCCTATACAGCGCCCCAAGTTCCCCGACAGCGAGAACCCGCGGAGATGGCTCCGCCGCCGGCGGCGCCGGCGATCGGGGAAGTCATCGCAGGAGGCGAACGCATGAACAAACCGCTCCACGCCAAGGCCACCGCCGTGTGGCTGGTCGAGAACACCACGCTCACCTTCAAGCAGATCGGCGACTTCTGCGGGCTCCACGAGCTGGAGGTCCAGGGCATCGCCGACGGCGACGTGGCCGTGGGCGTGCGCGGCTTCGACCCCGTCGCCAACAGCCAGCTCGACCGCGCGAGCATCGAGGCCTCCGAGAAGGACCCGACGCGGCCCCTGAAGCTGAAGTTCAACCCTGCCTCGGTGGGCGAGGAGAAGCGCCGAGGCCCCCGCTACACCCCGCTGTCAAAGCGCCAGGACCGCCCCGCCGCGATCCTGTGGCTGGTGAAGTTCCACCCCGAGCTGGCCGACGCGCAGATCTCGAAGCTGGTGGGCACCACGAAGCCCACGATCCAGTCGATCCGCGAGCGCACGCACTGGAACATCCAGAACCTGCAGCCCGTCGATCCCGTGGCCCTCGGGCTTTGCAAGCAGTCCGAGCTGGACGCCGCCGTGCAAAAGGCCGCCGCGAAGAAGGCCGCCGAGGGCGCGGTGATGTCGGACGACGAGCGCCGCAAGCTGGTGTCCACCGAGCAGTCGCTGGAGATGGACACCGAGCCGCGCATCCCCTCGGCGATCTCGGGGCTGGAGACGTTCACGCTCTCGGGCGACGACGAGGACGAGGCGGCGCGGCGCAAGCGCGATGGCCTGTCCGCCGACACCCTGTTCAACCTGCCCGAGGGCGAGGACGACGACGACAAGGCCTGAGACCACTCAGCCCGCGCCGCCGCACCCCTCGATCTCCACGGCGCCGCGCGGGCCGATCACCGTCAGCCGCACCGCGCCGCGGTCCACCGCGAGCGCCGCGCCCTCCCTCGCCTCGACCGGGGCCGCGGCATGGAGCGTGGCGCCCTCGCGGCGCACCGCGGCGTCGCCGACCCACAGGCCCGGGGCGTCCAGCTCGATCACCACCGCCTCGCGGGGGCCCATCGCGGGGGCGCGGATCTCGGCCTCGATCGCCACGCCGCGCCCGTGCGGGCGCACCCGGCACTGGGCCGAGCCCTCGCGCCGCGGCGCCCGCGCCAGCGCCGCCTCGATCCGCCCGTCGCGCGCGCCCGCCGCGGGCAGCGCCGCGTCGATCCGCACCGAGGCGGGCACGCAGATGTCAGCGCAGACCCCGAGGTCGACGCGGCCCCGCAGGCGGACAGGGGCGCCCGCGTCGCGCGGGCGCACCACCAGCGGCAGCACGAAGCCCTCGTCGTAGCCCACCGACCGCCCGCCCGGCCCGGCGAACACCTTCGGCGCGGGCCAGCGCGGCGCGATCCCCGCCAGGTTCTCGGCGCCGCGCCAGTCGAAGGCCGGCGAGATGCCGAGCGAGCCGGCGCTGCGCCAGTAGGTCTTCCAACCGGGGCGCAGGTGGAAGCGCAGCCCCGCCACGTGCGTGCCCCCCGCCTCGCGCCAGCCGGGCAGCACCTCGATGCGCAGCACCTCGGAGACGTCGCCGAACGCCTGCGCGCGCGCTGTGGCGGCCCCGCCCAGGGCGAGCGCGGCGGCGAGGAGGAGCGGGGCTAGGGGGATTCGGATCGGCATGGGGCTTGCCTACGCGCCGTGCGAAGCGGTGGGAAATCACGTCCCCTCCATCACATCAACGCCCCGGCGGCGGATCCACGCCCATGGGGGGAAATCCCTTTCCCTTCCGATACATGAACCTTGCTTCAGCGCGGCCGCCCCCTTAGCGTTCCGCCATGGCACCCGAACTGGAACCCGCCGGTTTCACCGGCACGTTGCTGGCCGCCATGCCCGCGCTGCAGGGCGCGGACTTCCGCGGCACGGTGGTGCTGGTCTGCGCCCATTCCGCGGAAGGTGCGATGGGGCTGGTGCTGAACCGGCCAGGCCGCGTCGTGGTGGCGGACGGGGCGGAGGGCGACCTGCCCGCCCTCGTGCGGCGGCTGGCGGCGCGCGGCCCCGTCCACGTGGGCGGCCCGGTCGAGACGCGGCGTCCCTTCGTGCTCCACGATCCCGCCTGGCGGCCTGGCGGATCGACGCTCCACGTCGACGACGGCCACGCGCTCAGCGCCTCCGCCGAGGCGCTGGAGGCGGTCGCTTCGGGCGAGGCGCCGGGGGACGTGCTCGTGGCGCTGGGCTACGCCGGCTGGGGCGCGGGACAGCTCGAGGCCGAGGTGCTCGCCAACGTCTGGCTCACGGTGCCCGCCGATCCGGCGATCACCTTCCACGGGGACGCGGACGCGAAGTGGCGCCTCGCCGCCGGCTCGCTCGGGGTCGCGGCGGGCGGCCTGTCGGCGCAGGCGGGCCGGGCCTAGGCGCGCGGAGCCGCCGCCCGGCGCAGACGGTCGTTCACGGCGCGCCCCAGTCCCCGCTCCGGCACCGGCGCGACCTCGATCCGTGACGCCCCCCGCGCCCCGGCCAGCGCGTCGGCCCGGTGCAGCACGTCGAAGAGCGACGCCGCCGCCTCGGCCACGTCGCCCGCGGGCGAGAGCGACAGGTCGCCCCGCGCCGCCCCGAACCCGATCCGCACCGCATCCGGCGCGAAGGTTGCCACGTCCATCGCGAGGGGTCGCGCGGGCGCGTAATGCGAGGCGAGCTGCCCCGGCGCCGCCACCCGCCCCGGCGTCACGTCGCGGGGCAGCGGGCGGCCCAGCAGCGCCTCGATCCGCTCGGCCGCGAGCCCCCCCTCGCGCAGGAGCGTCGGGGGGTCGGCGCGCAGGATCGTGGACTCCAGCCCCACCGCGCAGGCGCCCCCGTCGAGCACCGCGTCGACCCGGTCCCCGAGGCCCGCCACGACGTGCTCCGCCCGCGTCGGCGAGAGCCGCCCCGACGGGTTGGCCGACGGCGCCGCCACCGGCACCCCCGCCGCCCGCAGCACCGCCTGCGCCGGGGCAGCGGCGGGTACGCGCACGGCCACGGTGTCCAGCCCGGCCAGCACCAGCGAGGCGAGCCCGTGCCCCTCGGCGAGGGGAAGCACCAGCGTCAGGGGGCCGGGCCAGAACGCCTCCGCCAGCCGCTCGGCCACGGCGTCCAGCCGGGCGATGCGCCGGGCGGCGGCCAAGTCCGCCACGTGGACGATCAGCGGGTTGAAGGCGGGCCGGCCCTTGGCTTCGTAGATGCGCGCCACGGCGCGCCCGTCGCGGGCATCAGCACCGAGGCCGTAGACCGTCTCGGTGGGGAACGCGACCAGCCCGCCGCGCGCGATCAGCCGGCCCGCGAGCGCGGCGTCGCGGATCGTGCCGTGACGCGGTGTTCCGGTTGCCGCCATGGGTGCGCCCGCCCTACCTTCCGCGCAGCCGCATAGCGCCGCCCGCGCGCCCGCGCCAGAGTGAGGTCCCCGATGCCCTACCGTGCTCCCGTCTCCGACATCCGCTTCTGCCTCGACCACGTGGTCGGCTTCGACCGCGTCGCCGCCACCGAGACCTTCGCCGAGGCCACCCCCGAGACCGTCGACGCCATCCTCACCGAGGCCGGGCGCCTGTGCGAGGAGGTGCTCGCCCCCCTGAACCGCGAGGGCGACCTCCACCCCGCACGGCTGGAGAACGGCGTGGTGCGCACCTCGCCGGGCTACGCCGAGGGCTTCCGCGCCATCGCCGAGGGCGGCTGGATCGGCATGTCGGCCCCGGAGGACTTCGGGGGCATGGGGCTGCCCATCACCCTCGCCACCGCCGTCAACGAGATGCTCTCCTCGGCCTGCCTGGCCCTCCAGCTCAACCCGCTCATGAGTCAGGGCCAGATCGAGGCGCTGGAGGCCCACGCCTCCGCGGAGATCCAGGAACTTTACATCCCCAAGCTCATCTCGGGCGAGTGGACCGGCACCATGAACCTCACCGAGCCGCAGGCCGGCTCCGACGTGGGCGCGCTGAAGACGCGCGCCGAGCCGCAGGGCGACGGCAGCTACAAGGTCACCGGCCAGAAGATCTACATCTCCTGGGGCGATCACGACATGGCCGAGAACGTCTGCCACCTCGTGCTCGCGCGCCTGCCGGATGCCGCCGAGGGCACCAAGGGGATCAGCCTCTTCATGGTGCCGAAGCGCATCCCGAACGAGGACGGCACGCCGGGGCCGGCCAACGACCTCCACGTGGTCTCGCTGGAGCACAAGCTCGGCCTCCACGGCTCGCCCACCGCCGTGATGCAGTACGACGGCGCGCGCGGCTGGCTGGTGGGCGAGCCGCACCGGGGCATGGCCGCCATGTTCACGATGATGAACAACGCCCGCCTCGGCGTGGGCGTGCAAGGATTGGGCGTGGCCGAGCGGGCGCTGCAGCACGCGGTCGCCTACGCGCTGGAGCGGCGGCAGGGTCGCTCCCACGTCGAGGACGGCTCGATCCTGGAGCACGCCGACGTGCGCCGCGCGGTCCTGACCATGAAGTCCGAGACCTTCGCCGCCCGCGCCCTCTGCCTCGACTGCGCGGTCGCGCTCGACATGGGCCGGGCCACGGGGGACGCGGAGTGGCGCGCCCGCGGCGCCTTCCTCACCCCGATCGCCAAGGCCTTCGGCACCGACACCGGCATCAAGGTCGCCGGCGACGGCATCCAGGTCCACGGCGGCATGGGCTTCGTGGAGGAGACCGGCGCCGCCCAGTTCCTGCGCGACGTGCGCGTGACGGCGATCTACGAGGGCACCAACGGCATCCAGGCCATGGACCTCGTAGGCCGCAAGCTCGCCGACGGCGGCGCGGCGGCCTTCGCCCTGCTGGACGAGGTGGCCGAGGCCGACCACGAGGGGCTGCGCGCTGCCTCTGCCGAGCTGCGGACGCTCACCGAGTGGATGCTGGCGCAGGACATGCAGGACCGCTTCGCCGGCTCGGTCGCCTACCTCGCCGCGTTCGCCCGCGTGCTGGGGGCGCACTATCACCTGCGCGCCGCCGCGGCCGACGCCTCGCGCGCCGGCATCGCGCGCTTCGCCGCCGGGCGGATGCTGCCCGAGGCCTTGGCGGAGATGGCGAAGGCGCGGACCGGGGCCGAGGAGCTCTACGCGATCTCCACGGAGGAGATCGCGGCTTGAAGCATGGGGGGCCAGCCCCCCATACCCCCCGAGATATTTCCAGCCAGAGGAAGGGGAGCGTTGTCTCCCCGGAGGAGCCGTCAATGAACGTCCCCATCCCCGACGGCTACGCCGGCCTGCGCTTCCCTTGGGAGTCGCCGCCTGCCGAGGGCGAGGCGACCGAGGTGGCCGAGGGCATGCTCTGGGCGCGCCTGCCGCTGCCGATGGCCCTCGACCACGTCAACGTCTACTTCCTGCGCGAGACGGACGGCTGGACGATGGTCGACACCGGCTTCGCCTCGCGCCGCACCCGGGCGATCCTGGACCGCCTGCGCGCGGGCCCCTTGGGCGGCCGGCCCATCGTGCGGGTGCTGGCGACCCACCACCACCCCGACCACGTCGGGCTGGCGGGCGACCTCCAGCGCGATGGTGCGGAGCTGATGATGACGCGCACCGCCTGGCTCATGGCCCGGATGCTGCAACTCGACGCCCAGCCCGTTCCGCCGCCCGAGACGGTCGCCTTCTGCCGTCGCTACGGCATGGACCCGGACGTCCTGGCGCGCCGGAGCGCGGAGCGGCCCTTCAACTTCGCGGACTGCGTGGCGCCCATGCCCGTGGGCTACCGCCGCATCCGCGAGGGCGAGCGGCTGGAGATCGGCGGGCGGCTCTGGGACGTGCACCGCGGCGACGGCCACGCCCCCGAGCACGCCGTGCTCTACGAGGCGGACGGCGACCTCGTGCTCGGCGGCGACCAGCTCCTGCCGGGCATCTCGCCCAACCTCGGCCTCTACCCCACCGAGCCCGACGCCGACCCCGTGGGCGACTGGCTCGACGCCTGCCGCCGCCTCGCCCCCCTCGCGCGCGAGGACCATCTCGTCCTGCCCGGCCACAAGCTGCCCTTCCGCGGCCTGCCTAAGCGCATGGCCTCGCTGGAGCGCAATCACACCTCGGCCCTGGACCGGCTCCACGCCCACCTCTACGAGCCGCGCACCGGGGGCGAGTGCTTCGCGCCCCTGTTCAAACGCCCCATCGACGAGGGCACCTACGGGCTGGCGTTCTTCGAGACCGCGGCGCACCTGAACCACCTCTGGCGCGCGGGCCGCGCCACGCGCCGCGAGCGGGGCGACGGGGTGTGGCTGTGGCAGGCGGCCGCCGCTTGACGGCGCCCCCCGCCGCGCCAACCTCCACCGCCATGGACAGCACCCCCAGCACCACCGCCGAGGCCATGGAGGCCCACGCCCTGAACCGCGCCGTTGACGCCGAGGGACGCGACACCGCGCCGCCGGTGCCCGCGCCCTCGAAGCGCCCCGTCTCGCCGGCCGAGTGGGCCTGCAAGCGGCTCGTGCTCTACATCAAGGCCTTCGAGGAGCGTCTCGACGCCGAGCACGAGGCGGCGATGGGCTTCGCGGGCGGCCCCGGCGGGGCGCAAGGATTGCTGCGGATCGAGGGAGTCGGCTTCTCCGCGCCCGACCTCGTGACCTTCTCGGGCCGCGACGGGACCGGCGTGCCCTCGACGCTAGTGCAGCACGTGAGCCAGCTCAACGTGGTCATGCGCGCCGTGCCGCGCCCGCCCGAGAACTCCGAGGCCCGGCGCATCGGCTTCCGTCTCGCCCGCGCGCTGGAGGCCGAGGAGGTCGCCGAGGAGGAAGCGGTCGGGGACCGCGACGCCGAGTCCGCGTGACAGCCCCCGCCCGCCGCGCTAGAGGGGCCGCGCAACGACCGGAGGGCACCATGGCCGATCAGGACCACAAGCACGGCACGATGGACACCAGCGCGCAGGAGAAGACCTTCGCCGGCTTCGTCACCTTCACGAAGTGGACCGTGATCGTGATCATCGCGATCCTGGTCCTGCTGGCGCTCTTCCGCGCCTGAGGGCCCGCGGCGGGCCGGGGGCGCGGAGCCACCTGCCCGCATCGCCTCGGCACGAGCCGGCAGGCCGTGCGTCGGTCCCCGTGGACGTGATGCTTCGCGGCGCCCGCACCGGCCTTCCGCATCTTCGGCACCCCTGAAACGGCAAAGCCCCCGCACTGCGGCGGGGGCTCTCCTTCGGCGTTCCGGCGAGTGAACGCTCCTCAGAGCATCCCTTCGCGCTGGGCCTTCTTGCGAGCGAGCTTTCGGGCGCGGCGGATCGCCTCGGCCTTCTGGCGGGCGCGCTTCTCCGAGGGCTTCTCGAAGTGCTGCCGCAGCTTCATCTCGCGAAACACGCCTTCGCGCTGAAGCTTCTTCTTCAGGGCGCGAAGCGCCTGATCGACGTTGTTGTCGCGGACGCTGACCTGCATGTGGTTGTCACCACCTTCCTAGGTTAGAGTTTGCAGAAATGCAGGAAGTGGCCGCCTAGCGGGCTTCCGCTAGGTTGTCCAGCCCGCACGCCCCGCCCGGAGGTCTCCCATGCGCACCGATCTCGCGGACCGCATCGTCGACGCGATGCTGCCCGACGTCCCCTTCGACGGCTGGTCCGAGCGCGCCTTCCGACGCGCCGTGGCCGCCGAGGGCCTCGCCCCCGCCGAGGCCCGCCGCGCGCTGCCCCGCGGCGCGCTGGACGCGGCCCTGCGCTTCCACGAGCGCGGCGACGAACTGATGGTCGAGCGCCTGCGCGCCGAGGATCTCGAACCCATGCGCTACCGCGACCGCGTCGCCCATGCGGTGCGCGTCCGGTTGGAGATCGCCGGCGCGCATCCCGAGGCGGTGCGCCGGGGCGCCACGCTGCTCGCCCTGCCCGTCCACGCCGGCGAGGGCCTGCGCGCCGGCTGGCGCACCGCGGACGCGATCTGGGAGGCGCTGGGCGACCGCTCCGACGACGTGAACTGGTACACGAAGCGCGCGACCCTGCAGGGGGTCTACGCCGCGACCCTGCTGTTCTGGCTGGGCGACCACTCCGAGGGGCACCGCGACACCTGGAGCTTCCTCGACCGGCGCATCGACGACGTGATGCGCATCGAGAAGGCCAAGGCGCAGGTGCGCGCCTCGCCCGCGCTCTCGCGCCTCTTCGCGGGGCCGGCCGCGCTGCTCGCGAAGGTGCGCGCGCCGGGTCGGATGCCCCGTGGCGACCTGCCCGGGTACTGGGCACCGCCCGCCGCGCCGCCCACCGCCGAGGCGGCTCCGGAGGCCGCCGCGACCCCCTCCGTCGCGCCCGCGTCGCCAATCCCGCCGCGGCCCGCCGATTGACGCCGGGCGCGCAAGATTCGCGCCCTCGACAAGTCCCGATCGCGTCACGTAGCCGTGAAGGGCAGCCGTCACGGAGTCCGCCCATGTCCCTTCCCGCCGCCATGCGCGCCGTCTCCATCACCCGGCCCGGCGGCCCCGAGGTGCTGGAGCTGGCGGAGCGTCCGGTGCCCGTGCCCGCCCCCGGGGAGATCTTGCTGCGGATCGACCACGCGGGCGTGAACCGGCCCGACTGCCTCCAGCGCGCGGGCGCCTACGACCCGCCCCCGGGGGCCTCGCCCCTGCCGGGGCTCGAGGCGTCCGGGACGGTGGCGGCGGTGGGCGGGGGCGTCACCCGCTGGGCCGCGGGTGACCGGGTCTGCGCGCTGCTGCCCGGGGGCGGCTACGCCGAGTACGCCACCTGCCCCGCCGACCACGCCCTGCGCATCCCCGAGGGGCTGTCGATGGCTGAGGCGGCGGCGATCCCCGAGACGTTCTTCACGGTGTGGTCGAACGTGTTCCTGCGCGGCGGCCTCCGTGCGGGCGAGCGGCTGCTGGTGCACGGCGGCTCGTCGGGCATCGGCACCACGGCGATCCAGCTCGCGGTGGCCTTCGGCGCCCGCGTCTTCGCCACCGCCGGATCGGACGCGAAATGCGCCCTGTGCCGCGACCTAGGGGCAGAGGCAATCAACTACTGCGAGGCGGACTACGTGGACGTGCTGCAGGCCGAGGGCGGCGCGGACGTGATCCTCGACATGGTGGGCGGCACCTACATCACCCGCAACCTGCGCGCTCTGGCCGAGGACGGCCGGCTGGTGCAGATCGCGTTCCTGCAGGGCCCCAAGGCCGAGGTGAACTTCGCGCCGGTGATGTCGCGGCGCCAGACCATCACCGGCTCGACGCTCCGGCCCCAGTCCGTGCTCGCCAAGGCGCGCTACGCCGAGGACCTGCGCCGCGAGGTCTGGCCCCTGCTCGACGCAGGCCGCGTGGCCCCGGTGATGGACCAAGCCTTCCCCTTGGAGGAGGCCGCCGCCGCCCATGCGCGCATGGAGGCGGGTGAGCACCTGGGCAAGATCGTGCTGCGGGTGGCCTGACGGGGCGACGCCCCCCGCGCCTCTCAGGCGTTCAGGCTCTCGATGTAGCCGCGCAGCTCGGACGCCTCCTGGCGGGCCTCGCGCAGGCCGTCCATGGCGGCGCGGGCCTCGGCCTCGGCCTGCGCGAGCTTGCGCTCCAGCTCCTCCTCGCGGTGATGGAGGTAGGCGATCGCCTGCTCGCGCTGCTCCTCGGCCTCGTGGAGCTGCTGCGCCATGTCGTCCAGCTCGGTCATGCCCGCCTGGGTGACGCGCGCCATGCGGGACACCAGCCACGAGGCCACCCAGCCCAGGAGGAAGGCGAGGAACAGGATCACGGCGATCGCGATCACGAATTCGGTGCGGTTCATTCGCTGTCCTCGTCTGCGGCGGGGGCCTCCGCCCCGGCCTCCCCGGTCTCGTCCGTCCCGGTCTCGTCCGCCTCGGCAGCGGCGGCCTCGGGCGCGTCGCCCGCCGCCCCGTCGAGCAGCGTGAAGGCGATGCGGCGGTTCGCCTCGCGCCCCGCCTCGGTGTCGTTGTCGGCGATGGGTTGCGCCTCGCCGTAGCCCCGCGCGGTGAGCTGCGAGGGCGGCACCCCGCGCTCGATCAGCGCCAGCCGCACCGCGTCGGCGCGCTGCTGGCTCAGCGACTGGTTCATCTCCTCGCCGCCCTGGCTGTCGGTGTGCCCGGCGACCTCGAAGCTCACCCGCTCGCAGTCCTTCAGGTGCCCCACGAGCGTGCCGAGGAGGTCCGCGCTCTCGGCCTCGATCACCGCGGCGCCGGGCGCGAAGCTCAGCTTGGCGCCGTCCTGCGCCGCCGCCAGCCGCTCGACGCAGGCCTCGGGGGTGGGGATGTTCAGCGTCGGGTCCAGTTCTTCGACGTAGGTGACGTCGATGCGGAAGTCCGCCGCCTCGCCCAGCTTGGCGGACAGCAGGCCGCTGATCTCGGCTTCGGCGCGGCGGTTGCCCGTGTCGCCGCGCAGGTCGACTACGTCGGGGCGCACCGTCACCGAGCCGGATTCCAGCCGCGACAGCGCGTCGAGCCCCGCCAGCACCCGCCCCGGCCAGCCCCGCGGCACCGCCTCGTCGCGGCGCACCGCGATGTAGGTCCGCTCCGAGCCGAACAGCGCCCGCCCGTAGGAGCCCACCGCCTCCTCCTGGATCTCGTCGCGCAGGCGCCCGCGCAGCTGCACCTCGCCCTCGGCCGAGCGCGTGGCGGTGAACAGGGGCGCGGGCGCGTCGCCCTCCTCGCCGTCCTCCTCGGCGCCCTCGGGGCGCACCGCACCAAGCGCGTAGATGTCGGGAAGCGCGGCCTCCAGCTCGGCCACCACGGTGTCGAACAGCTCCGCCTCCGTGCCTTCGGCGGCCACCAGCGTCACGTCCGCGTCCGAGAACGTCACCGATCCGCCGGGCAGGCGCGCGAGGGCTCCGATCCCCTCGGCCACCGCGCCGCCCCAGGAGGCGGAGGGCACGCCCAGGCCGATCACGCAGTCCGCCTCGCCCTCGAAGCCCGCGGCCTCGGCGGCGGCGAGCACCCGCTCCAGCGCAGCCTCGGAGTCCACCGCGCAGGCCTCGAAGCGCGCGCCGCCCGGCCCTCGCACGAAGCGCAGCGTGAAGGGCGCGACCACGGGGCGCGGCGCGGCGATCTCGAGGCCCAGCGTCACGGTGTCGGGCACGGCGCGGCGCAGGCGGTCCTCCAGCCGGCGTCGCGCGCCGTCGCTGTCGGCGATGGCGGTGATGTCGACCTGCCCCGCGGCCACGCTGATCTTGGACTGCGGCAGGTCGCCCATCGCCTCCAGCGCGAAGGCCAGCGCGTCGTCCCAGGTGCCGGGCACCGCGCGGTCCGCGGTCTCCACGAGATCGGTCACGTCCTCGAACGCCCTCAGGCCCCGCGCGAGGGCCTCGCGCCCGCCGGTCTCGGGGACGAGGCCGATCAGCGAGATGCCGCGGTCGTTGCGCAGGATCTCCAGCGAGTAGCGCGGCGGGGCGAGCGGCGCCGCGGCGGCCACCTCCATCGCGTCGATCACGCGGGCGGGGTCCACCACGCGGCCCGCGCGGGTCACGGCGCGCAGGCGCGCGGGCTCCGACGGGGCGGTGCCGGCGAGCACGAGCTGCAGGCCGTCGGCATGCAGCTCGACCCAGTCCGCGCCCTCCACCTCCAGCGCGCGCCCCACCTCGGCCAGCGAATGACGCTCGATGAACGCCGCGCCGTACCACGCCGCGGCGGCCGAGGCGGCGGCGGCGAGGAGCATGGCGGTGGCGGCGAGGGTGCGGTTTCGGCTCATGGGCGTCCGGTGGATGATGCCGGGCCCAAGTAGCCCCCCCACCGCCCTGCCGCAATCACATCGCCGCGGCGAGGGCGGAAAACGGCAGGACCCAGAGGCCCGCGTCGCGATTGGAGCGGAACAGCGCGAGGCAGCGGTCGGGGTCGCCGACGTCGAGCCGCCGGAGCTGCCAGGCGAGGTGCACACCCAGCGCCACGGGTCCGCCCAGCGCCACCAGCGCGCGGGGCAAAGGCAGCGCGGCCAGCACCGCGGCGGCCATCAGCAGCACGGCGGCGGCGGCGAAGGCGGCGAGCCACGGGCCGGGCCGGCCGCCGAAGCGCCGCGCCGTGGAGCGCACGCCGATCAGCGCGTCATCCTCGATGTCCTGATAGGCGTAGATCGTGTCGTAGAAGAGCGTCCAGGCGATGCCCGCCAGATACAGCAGCACGGCGGGCGCCCCGAGGCTCCCGGTGTGCGCCGTCCAGGCCAGCAGCGCGCCCCAGTTGAACGCGACCCCGAGGAACAGCTGCGGCCACCACGTGAAGCGCTTGGCGAAGGGATAGACCGCCACCGGCAGGAGCGCGACGACGCCCAGCAGCACCGCGGCGGGCGGGAACGTCAGGAGCACGAGGAACGCCGCCGCCGCCTGCGCCGCCATCCACGCCAGCGCCCCCCGCACGGTGACCTGCCCCGACGGAATGGGCCGCGAGGCGGTGCGCGCCACGCGCCCGTCGATGTGCCGGTCGGTGACGTCGTTCCAGGTGCAGCCCGCGCCGCGCATCAGCAGCGCCCCCACCGCGCAGCCCGCCGCGATCCACAGGGCGGACGGGCGGAACCCGGTCGCCGCGACCGCCAGCGTCAGCCCCCAGAGGCAGGGGATCAGCAGCAGCCACGTGCCGGCGGGCCGGTCGGCGCGGCTCAGCCGAAGCCACGGGCGCAGCCACGGGGGGGCGATCCGGTCCACCCAGTTGCCCTTGACGGCGTCCGCCACCCGTCCAACGTCATCCGAGGCAGTCATGAGGTGTCCCTTGGTTCGGCTCCATGTAGCGCAGGCGCTCGGCAGCGGGCAATCGGTGGCCCTGGACGCGGACCAGGCGCACTACCTGCGCGCCGTGATGCGGCTCGAGCCGGGCGCGCGGGTGGAGCTGTTCGACGGGCGCTCGGGCGCGTGGGAGGCCGAGATCGCGGAGCTGGGCAAGCGCCGCGGCGTGGCCGTCTGCGCGCGCCGGGTGGCCCCCCAGCGCGACCCGCCCGACCTCTGGCTCCTGTTCGCGCCCATCAAGAAGGCCCGCACCGACTTCATCGTAGAGAAGGCCACCGAGCTGGGCGCGCGGCGCATCCTGCCCGTGATGACCGAGCACACCAACTCCGAGCGCGTGCGCCGGGACCGCCTGCAGGCCCACGCCGTGGAGGCCGCCGAGCAGTGCGGCGGCACCTTCGTGCCCGAGGTGGAGGAGCTGCGCCCGCTGGCCAAGGTGCTCGATGCATGGGACGATGCCCGCGCGCTGGTGTTCGCCGACGAGACCCTCTCCGACGACCCTCACTGGGCGCGCGGCGGCGAAGGTGGCGCCATGCCGCCCGCCCCCGCCGCGATCCTCGTCGGCCCCGAGGGCGGCTTCTCGGACGCCGAGCGCGCGCGCCTCCGGGGCATGGCGGCCTCCGTCCCCGTCGCCCTCGGCCCCCGCATCCTGCGCGCCGACACCGCCGCCGTCGCGGCGCTGACGCTGTGGCAGTGGACGCAAGGGGACTGGCGGTGATCCCCGTCGGCCCCGCCGAGCGCCCCGCGCTGGAGCGCTTCCTGCGCGCGCATCTGCTGGACGCGATGTTCCCGCTCGCCAACCTCGCCGCCCACGGTCTGCATGGTGCGCACCCGAACGCGACCCGCTTCTGGGTCGACGCGCCCGACCCTACCGCAGCCCTCGGCCTCACCCGCCGGGGCATGGCGCTGCCGGTCTGGGATGCTGGCTTCGACGCCACCCGCGCGGTGCCCCTGCTCGGGGACGCCCCCGTGACGGGCCTCGCCGGCGCCGCCCATGTCGTGCGCCCGCTGATGCGGGCCGCGAACCTCGACCGCCGCCCCGCCCTGCTCTCCGACGACGAGCCGCAGTATGCGCTGGACCTCGACTCACTCGCCGTGCCGCCCGGCGCGGGGCGCCTCGTCCCCATCTCCCGCGACCCGGCCACCGCCGCGGCGTGGCGCCTCGCCTACGAGCGCGAGCTGCACCTCGGGCACGGCGACCCGGCGGGGGCCGAGGCCACCGTGCGGCGCTGGACCGCCGAGGACTCCCACCGCATCCTCGTGGTGGACGGGGCGCCGGTCGCGCTCACGGGGTTCAACGCCCGGCTGCCCGACATCGTGCAGGTCGGCAGCGTCTTCGTGCCTCCCGCCCTGCGCCGCCGGGGCCTCGGCGCCCTGGCTGTCGCGCAGCACCTCGCCGAGGCGCGCGCCGCCGGCGTACGCCGCGCCACCCTCTTCGCCGCCTCGCCGGCCGCGGCGAGCGTCTACGAGCGTCTCGGCTTCCACCGCGCGGGCACCTTCGCCCTCGCCCTCCTCGAGCCGGAGGCCGCGGCATGATCCGCCCCGAGGCCGCCGCCGCGCTCTTGCGCTGGCGCGAGGCGATCGCGGGCGGCCTCGCCGTCGCCGCGGGCCTCTGGCTCTGGACCGTGTCCTATGGCCTGCCCGCCCTGTTCGGCGCGGCCCTCGTGGCGCTGGGCGCGGTGCTGCTTGTCTCGGGCCTGCGCCACGCGCGCTTCCGCTCCGATTCCGAGGCGCCGGGCGTCGTGGAGGTGGACGAGGGCCGCATCACCTACATGGCCCCCGTGATGGGCGGCACCATGGCGCTCGATGCCGTGGCCGAGGTCGCGTTCCGCCGCACCCGCGGCCCCGAGGGCGAGGGGTTCTGGCGCCTCACGGACACCGCCGGCGCGACGCTGTTCATCCCCGAGGGCGCGGTGGGCCACGACGCGCTGCTCGATGCCCTCGCCCCCCTGCCCGGCCTCGACGGCGGCGCGATGGTGCGGGCCCTGCGCGGGCGCACACCCGGCCTCGTCGTGGTGTGGCGCCGCCGCGGCCATGCCGCCTTGACTTGAGCGCCCCGCGCTTTCAGTCCTCCCCGGCAACCCCGAGGAGGCCCGCGCATGTCCATTCCCCAGTCCGGCGGCGGCCCCATCGAGAGCCACGACCAGCTCGCCGGCTACATGGCCTCGGGTTGCAAGCCGGAGGCGGACTGGCGCATCGGCACCGAGCACGAGAAGTTCGGCTACTGCGCCGACACCCTGAAGCCCCTTCCCTACGAGGGCGAGCGCTCGATCCACGCGGTCCTCGCCGGCCTGCGCGACCGCTTCGGCTGGACGCCCGTCGAGGAGGGCGGCCTCCTGATCGGGCTCGAGAAGGACGGCGCCAACGTCTCCCTAGAGCCGGGCGGCCAGCTCGAGCTGTCGGGCGCCCCCGTGGAGACCATCCACCACACCTGCGACGAGGTGAACGACCACCTGCGCGAGGTGCGCGGCGTGGCCGACGAGATCGGCGTGAAGTTCATTGGCCTCGGCGCCGCCCCGATCTGGCGGCACGAGGACATGCCGCTGATGCCCAAGGGCCGCTACAAGCTCATGGACGCCTACATGGAGCGCGTGGGCACCATGGGCCGCACCATGATGCGGCGCACCTGCACCGTGCAGGTGAACCTCGACTTCGCCTCCGAGGCGGACATGGTGAAGAAGCTGCGGGTAGCCATGGCGCTGCAGCCCGTGGCCACCGCGCTCTTCGCCAACTCGCCCTTCCTGGATGGCGCCCCCAACGGCCACAAGTCCTGGCGCGCCCGCGTCTGGCGCGACCTGGATGCGGCCCGCACCGGCATCCCCGCCTTCGTGTTCGAGGACGGCATGGGCTTCGAGCGGTGGGCCGAGTACGCGCTCGATGTCCCGATGTACTTCGTCTACCGCCAGGGGCGCTACATAGACGCGTTGGGCATGTCCTTCCGCGACTTCCTGCGCGGCGAGCTGCCCGCCCTGCCCGGCGAGAAGCCCACCCTCTCGGATTGGGCCGACCACCTCACCACCCTGTTCCCCGAGGCGCGCATCAAGAAATACATGGAGATGCGCGGCGCCGACGGCGGCCCGTGGCGGCGCCTCTGCGCCCTGCCCGCGCTCTGGGTCGGCCTGATGTACGACGCGGGCGCCCTCGATGCCGCCTGGGACCTGTGCAAGCACTGGGACCAGGAGACGCGCCTCGCGCTGCGGGTCGCCGCCTCCGAGGACGGGCTGCAGGCCGAGACCCACGGCGTTCGGATGCACGACCTCGCCCGCGAGGTGCTCCGCATCGCCGAGGCGGGCCTGAAGGCCCGCGCCCGCCCCGGCGCCGGGGGGTTGGTGCCCGACGAGACCCACTTCCTGAACGCGCTCCGCGAGAGCGTCGAAACCGGCAAGGCCCCCGCCGACGAGCTGCTGGAAGCCTATCACGGCGAGTGGAACGGCGATCTCTCCCGCATCTACGCCGAGCGCAGCTACTGACGGTGCCCCTTCCCCGCGGGCGTCAGCGGCAGGGCACGAGGTCGAGCACGAAGCGCACCACGTCGTCGGCCGGCATCTCGCAGGGCCGCAGGGCCGGCCCCCGCGCAAGGCGGTAGAGGTTCGTGCTGACGTAGCCTTCGGCGCCCAGCGCGCGGGCCACGACCTTCTCGGAGGCGCCGCCGTTGAAGCGGGTCCGCGACACGATCCACTCGTGCCCGAGGCTCCGCCCCCGGAACGTGCCCCAGGGCAGCGCGTCCAGCGCCCGCGCGACCGCGTCGGCGGGGTCCGGATCGCCGCCGGACATGGTCATGCCGATGCCTCCCCGCGCCGACGCACCCCGCCGCCTCACTTCCGGCCGATGCGCGGCTCCTCGCCCGCCCGAAGCCGGCGGATGTTGGGCCCGTGCCGGTAGAGGATCATCGCCGCCAGGGCCGCGCAGAGCAGCACGGAGTCGGGCCGCAGCCACAGCGCCAGGAGCGGCGAGGCCACGGCCGCGAGGATCGCCGCGAGCGACGAGATGCGTGCCGCGGCCGCCACCGCCAGCCAGGCGGCACAGGTGGCGAGCCCGAGCGGGAACGACAGCGCCAGCAGCGTGCCGAGGAAGGTCGCCACGCCCTTGCCGCCATGGAACTGCAGCCAGACCGGGAAGCAGTGTCCGAGGAACGCCGCCAGCGCGGCCACCTGCGCGGCGTCCTCGCCGATCAGCGCGCGCGCCAGCAGCACCGCGAAGGCCCCCTTGCCCGCGTCGCAGACCAGCGTGAGGAAGGCGGCGGGCTTGTTGCCCGTGCGCAGCACGTTGGTGGCGCCGATGTTGCCCGAGCCGATCCGCCGCAGGTCGCCCAGCCCGAAGGCCCGCGCCCAGACGATGCCGAAGGGGACCGAGCCCAGCGCGTAGGCGGCCAGCGCCACCAGGACGAGGGTCGAGGGCCAAGCGTGGATCTCAGGCATGGGCGGATTCCGGTGCGAAGACGCGGGCGCCGGCGACCCAGGTGCCCAGCACCCTTCCTTCCATGCGCGCCTCGTCGAAGGGGGTGTTCTTCGCCTTCGACCGCAGGCGGAAGCGGTCCATCACGAAGGGGGCGTCGGGGTCGAACAGCACGAGGTCGGCGGGCGCGCCGCGCTCCAGCGTGCCGCCCTCCAGCCCCAGCCGCCGCGCGGGGTTGGTCGAGAGCGCGCGCCATAAGCTGGGCAGGTCCAGATGCCCCGCATGGACGAGGCGCATGGCAGCGGGCAGCAGCGTCTCCAGCCCCACGGCGCCAGGCGCGGCGGCCTCGAAGGGCAGGCGCTTCGACTCCTCGTCCTGCGGCGTGTGGAAGCTGCCCACGCAGTCGATCAGCCCCTCGGCCAGCGCCTCGACGACCGCGAGGCGGTCCTCCTCGTCGCGCAGGGGGGGCGTGACCTTGAAGAAGGTGCGGTAGTCGGCAACGTCCAGCGCGTTCAGCGTCAGGTGGTGGATCGAGGTGCCCGCGGTCACGTCCAGCCCCGCCTCGCGCGCGCGCCGCAGGGCGGGCAGCGCGGCGGCCACGGTGATCTGGTCGGCGTGCCAGCGGGCGCGCGTGGCCTCGACCAAGGCCAGGTCGCGGTCCAGCCCCATGCGCTCGGCCACGGGGGCCACGCCCGGCAGGCCGCGCAGGGTGGCGAACTTGCCCGAGGTCACGCAGGCCCCGGCCGAGAGCGTCGGCTCCTGCGGGTGCCCCACCACGAGCGCCCCCAGCGAGCGGGCGTAGCTCAGGCAGCGCGAGAGGGTGCGGGCGTCGCGCAGCACCCGCACGCCGTCGGTGAAGGCCACGGCGCCCGCATCCAGCAGGAAGCCGATCTCGCTCATCTCGCGGCCCTCGCGGGCGCGGGTGAGGGACGCCATGTGCTCCACCCGCACGACCGACTCGGTGGCGCGGGCGCGGGCCTGGGCCAGGATCTCGGGGCTGTCGATGGGCGGCAGCGTGTCGGGGCGGCAGACCATCGTGGTGACGCCCCCGGCGGCGGCGGCCAGTCCGGCGGTGCGGAAGCTTTCCTTGTGGCGCTCGCCCGGCTCGCCGACCTTCACGCCCCAGTCCACGATGCCCGGGGCGAGGCAGCGGCCCCGGCAGTCGACGACTTCGGCCACCGGACCCGGCCCGGCGATGCGCCCGCGCTCTACGCGGAGCTCGCCCCGGCGCTCCTCGCCGGCCACGGGGTCGATCAGTCGGGCGTCGGTGAAAAGCGTGGCCATGGCGCCCGTGCTAGCGGCGGGGCGGAAGCGGCGCAATCGTGCAGGGGGGCCACGCCCGGACCCCGTGCCGGAGCTTCGGGTGTCGGTCGGAGATGCCGCACGGAACGAGGCGCACGGCAGGCCAGCCTTCGGCCCCGCTCACCGACCATCGCCAACGTCAACCGGAGGCCCCGGCGCGAGGCCGGGGCGTCGCCAAACGGAACCGCCTCCCTACAGCAGCAGCACCACCAGCACCGCCACCGCGACCGCCGCCAGCACCACCCACAGGATCGTCTTGCCCCGCGGCCCCTCGTCCACCGCCGCGGCGGGGGTGGCGATGCGCGGCGGCTCGGACGCGGCGCGCGGCATGGCCTGGGGCGAGTCGTCGGCCACGGGCGTGCCGTAGGCGCCCACGTGCTCCACGCCCGCCTCGGGCTCCAGCGCCGCGACGCCGCGGAGGGCGCGCGGCCCCGCCACCATCACCCGCCCCGTGAGCGCGTCCAGCCGCGCCCCGTCGGCCGCCATCGCCGCCTGCGGCACGTCGTGGGCCTGGGCGAGGTAGTCGCGCACGCTCATGGGCGCGATGTCGGACACCGCGAACACCTCGACCTGCGCCGGATCGACGTCCGACGCGCCCAGGGCCGCGCGCACCCGCGCATGGTCTCCGCCGCCCTCCAGGAACGTCTGGGTCGGGATCGGATCGCCCTCGCCGCGCAGGCGGAAGACGTGGACGCGGGTGTCGTTGGGGGGGATCGGGATCGACATGACGGGCCTCCGGTGGATGTGCAGGGCCCCAACGCGCCCGCGCGCCTCAGGGTTCGCGCCGCGCCGCCACCAGCAGGTCCATGGCCGCCATGCGGACGGCCACGCCCATCTCCACCTGCTCGCGGATTACCGAGCGGGTGAGGTCGTCGGCGATGGTGCCGTCGATCTCCACGCCCCGGTTCATCGGCCCCGGGTGCATCACGATGGCGTCGGGCGCGGCGTGGGCCAGCTTCTCGGCGTCCAGTCCGAAGCGGTGGTAGTACTCGCGCTCCGAGGGGATGAAGGCGCCGTCCATGCGCTCGCGCTGGAGGCGCAGCATCATCACCACGTCGGCGCCCTGCAGCCCCGCCTCCATGTCGTCGGTCACTTCGACCCCCAGCTCCGCCACGCCGGGCGGCATCAGCGTGGGCGGCCCGACGAGACGCACCCGGTTCTCCATCTTGCCGAGCAGGATCAGGTTCGAGCGCGCCACCCGGCTGTGGGCGATGTCGCCGCAGATGGCGACGGTCAGGCGGTGCAGCCGCCCCTTGGCGCGGCGGATGGTCAGGGCATCCAGCAGCGCCTGCGTGGGGTGCTCGTGGCGCCCGTCGCCGGCGTTGAGCACGGCGCATTCCACCTTCTCGGCCAGGAGGTTGACCGCGCCCGAGTGCGGGTGGCGCACCACCAGCAGGTCGGGGCGCATGGCGTTGATCGTGGTGGCGGTGTCGATCAGCGTCTCGCCCTTCGACAGCGACGAGGTCTGCATCGCCATGCTCATCACGTCGGCGCCGAGGCGCTTGCCGGCGATCTCGAAGCTGGCCTGGGTGCGGGTCGAGGCCTCGAAGAACATGTTGACCTGCGTGAGGCCCTCGAGCGCGTCGCCGTGCTTCTGGCCCCGCCGCGCCGCCTCCGCGTAGTCCTGCGCGCGGTCGAGCACGGCGGTGATCTCGCGCGGGGCGAGCGGCTCGATCCCGAGCAGGTGGCGCTGGCGGAACTCCATGGCGCCGTGATGCGACGGGGCGGCGCCCGGGCACAAGGCCCCGCTGGCGCCGGGCGCCCCGGCCCCCTATCTCCATCCCATGAGCCCCGACCTCGACCCCGCCACGGCCCGCGCGCTTCTCGAATGGCAGATCGAGATGGGCGTCGATGCCGCGCTCGAGGCCCGCCCCGTGGACCGCTTCGCCCTGCCCGAGCGCATGCCCGCGCCGCAGCGGCGCGACCCCGCCCCTCACGCCGCGCCCCGCGCCGAGGCGCCGCGCGACCCCATCGCC
This sequence comes from Jannaschia sp. W003, assembly GCF_025144335.1. NCBI lineage: Bacteria > Pseudomonadati > Pseudomonadota > Alphaproteobacteria > Rhodobacterales > Roseobacteraceae > Jannaschia > Jannaschia sp. W003. Next base: position 1,384,909 of record NZ_CP083539.1, on the reverse strand, counting down.
GCCGCCGAGGCCGCCGCCGCCGAGGCCGCCGACCTGCCCGCCCTGCGCGAGGCGCTCGGGCGCTATCCCCACTGCGATCTTCGCATGGGCGCCCAGAACCTCGTGTTCGCCGATGGCCGCCCCGGCGCCCGCGTCATGATCGTGGGCGAGGCGCCGGGCCGCGAGGAGGACCGCTCTGGCAGGCCCTTCGTGGGACAGGCCGGCAAGCTCCTCGACCGGATGCTCGGCGCCATCGGCCTCGCCCGCGGCCACGAGGACGCCGGCCGCGCCGTCTACATCACCAACGTCCTGCCCTGGCGCCCGCCCGGTAACCGCGACCCCGAGCCGGCCGAGGTGGCGATGATGCTGCCGTTCCTGCGCCGCCACGTGGCGCTGGCCGCGCCCGAGGTGCTGGTGCTCATGGGCAACCACGCCTGCAACGCGGTGCTGGGCAAGCGCGGCATCACCAAGCTCCGGGGTCGCTGGGACGAGGCGATGGGCCTGCCGGTGCTGCCCATGCTCCACCCCGCCTACCTGCTGCGCCAGCCCCACGCGAAGCGGCAGGCCTGGGCCGACCTGCTGGAGCTGCGGGCGCGGCTCGAAAGCTAGGGCCTGCGCCCGCGCACACCTGCCCTGCGCTTGCCTCCCCCCCGCCCGCGCGCCACGTAAGGGCCCGAAGGAGACCCCATGCCCTACGAACCCCCCAAGGTCTGGACCCACGACGCCGAGTCGGGCGGCACGTTCGCCTCGATCAACAAGCCCACCGCCGGCGCCCAGTTCGACCGCGAGCTGCCGCGCGGCGAGCATCCCTACCAGCTCCACAGCCTCGCCACGCCGAACGGCCAGAAGGTCACGATCCTGTTCGAGGAGCTGATCGAGGCCGGACACCCCATCGAGTACGACGCCTGGCCCATCGACATCTCCGAGGGCGAGCAGTTCGGCTCGGGCTTCGTGGCCCTCAACGTCAACTCCAAGATCCCCGCCCTGCTCGACGCGACCACCGGCGAAGACGTGCGCGTGTTCGAGAGCGGCGCGATCATGCTCCACCTGGCCGAGCGCTACGACGCCTTCCTCGGCGAGAGCCGCACCGAGATGCTGAGCTGGCTCTTCTGGCAGATGGGCTCCGCCCCCTTCCTCGGCGGCGGCTTCGGCCACTTCTACGCCTACGCCCCCGAGAAGCTGGAGTATCCGATCAACCGCTATGCCATGGAGGCGAAGCGCCAGCTCGACGTGCTCGACAAGCGGCTCGGGGTTTCGGAATGGCTGGCGGGCGACGACTACACGATCGCCGACATGGCCAACTGGGCCTGGTACGGGCAGCTCTGCCTCGGGCGCCTCTACTCGGCGGCGGAGTTCCTGCAGGTCCATACCTACGGGAACGTGGTTCGCTGGGCCGAGGCCATCGACGCTCGCCCCGCGGTGCGCCGGGGCCGCATGGTCAACAAGCTCTCCGGCGAGGACGAGTCGATGAAGATGCGCGAGCGCCACTCCCGCGCGGACTTCGATGGCCGATAGGGACTTCCTCCCCTGCCGCATCGCGGTGCTGACGGTGTCCGACACCCGCACCATGGAGGACGACCGCTCCGGCGACGCACTGGTGGGGCGGCTGGCGGCGGCGGGCCACGTGCTCGCCGACCGCACAATTGAGCGCGACGACCGGGCGGCCATCGCCGGCCACCTGCGCCGCTGGATCGACACCCCCGAGGTGGACGTCGTGATCTCGACGGGGGGCACCGGCCTCACCGGCCGGGACGTCACCGTCGAGGCGCACCGCGACGTCTACGAGAAGGAGATCGACGCCTTCGGCACGGTCTTCACGCTCATTTCCATGCGCAAGATCGGCACCTCCGCCGTGCAGTCCCGCGCCTGCGCCGGCGTGGCGGGCGGCACCTACCTCTTCGCCCTGCCCGGCTCGCCCGGCGCCTGCCGCGACGCTTGGGACGAGATCCTCGTCCACCAGCTCGACCTGCGGCACCTCCCTTGCAACTTCGTCGAGATCATGCCCCGCCTCGACGAGCACCTGCGCCGGAAGTGACCGCGGAAAAGTTACGCAGGCGCGCGACGGAACCGCCCCCCTCGGATGTGTGACTTGGGAGGGGTGGGCATGTGGTCTATCTCCCGAGGCAGTCCTCACGAGTCCGGTACCGCATGCGTTTCCTCTCCCGCAGCCTCGTCGCCCTGTTCCTCGCCGCCGTCGCGGTGTCCCTGCTGGCGTGGGGCGCGCAGATCACCCTCGCCGCCCTCGAGGAACGCCGGGAGCGCGAGCCGGGGCAGCCGCCCGCCCGCGAGCGCACCTTCGCCGCCGACGTGGTCGCCGTGGAGCCGGGCACCGTCACCCCCGTCCTGCAGGTCTTCGGCGAGGTCCGCGCCCAGCGCACCCTGGAGCTGCGTGCCCCCGCCGGCGGCCGCGTGGTGGAGCTGGCCGAGGGCTTCGTGGAGGGCGGCCGCGTCGAGGCGGGCGAGGTGCTCCTGCGGCTCGACCCCACGGATGCGGAGGGCGCCGTGGCCCTCGCCCGCGCCGACCTCGCCGGCGCCGAGGCCGAGCGGCGCGACGCCGAGCGCGCGCTGAGCCTCGCCGGCGAGGAGCTGGGCGGCGCCGAGGCCCAGCGCGACCTCCAGGCCGGCGCGCTGCGCCGCCAGCGCGACTTGGCCGAGCGCGGCGTGGGCGCCGCCGCCGCTGCCGAGGCTGCCGAGCTGGCGCTCCAGGCCGCCGAGCAGACCGTGCTCGCCCGCCGCGGCGCCATCGCCGCCGCCGAGACTCGGATCGACGCCGCGGCCCTCGCCGTGGAGCGCGCCCGCATCGCCCTCGCCCAGGCCGAGCGCGACCTCGCCGACCGCACGCTCCGCGCCGAATTCGCGGGCGTGCTCTCGGACGTCGCCGTGGTGCGCGGCGGCCTCGTGGGCGCCAACGAGCGGCTCGGCGCCCTGATCGACCCCACAGCTCTGGAGGTCGCGTTCCGCGTCTCCACCGCCCAGCGCGCGCGCCTCGCCGGGCCGGGCGGCGCCGTGGCGGGCGTGCCCGTGCGCGCCGTGCTCGACGTTCTGGGGCTTGAGCTGGCTGCGCCCGGCATCGTGGTGCGCGAGGCCCCCGCCGTGGGCGAGGGGCGCACCGGGCGCCAGCTCTTCGCCGCGCTTTCCGACGCGGGCGGCTTCCGCCCCGGCGACTTCGTGCGCGTCGAGGTCGAGGAGCCGGCGCTGGAGCACGTCGCCCGCCTGCCCTCCGCCGCCCTCTCGGCGCAGGACGCCGTGCTCGCCCTGGGCGAGGGCGACCGGCTGGAGGAGGTCGCCGTGGAGGTGGTGCGGCGGCAGGGCGACGACGTGCTCGTGAGGCCCGGCCCGCTCCGGGGCCGCGAGGTGGTCGCGGCCCGCGGCCCTGCCCTCGGCGCCGGCATCCTGGTCGAGCCGCGCCGCGAGGGTGCCGAGGAGGAACCCGAGGAGGAGCAGCTCCTCGCCCTCGACGACGACCGCCGCGCGCGCCTGATCGCCTTCGTGGAGGGCGGCCGCATGCCCGACGAGGCCAAGGCCCGCCTCCTGGCCCGCCTGCGCGAGGAGCGCGTGCCCGCCCGCGTGGTGGAGCGCATCGAGAGCCGGATGGGAGGCTAGGGCATGATCGGCTACGTCACCCGCCACCGCACCCTCGCCAACCTCCTGATGGTGCTCCTGCTCGCCGCCGGCGCCGCAGCCCTGCCCAACATGCGCGCGCAGTTCTTTCCCGACGTGGTGGTCGACAGCGTCACGGTCTCCGCCGCCTGGGAGGGCGCGGGCGCCGAGGACGTGGACCTCGGCGTCGTCGGCGTGCTGGAGCCCGCCCTCCTGGCCGTGGAGGGCGTGACCGACGCCGCCTCGGTCTCGCGCGAGGGCGGCGCCTCGATCGTGCTGGAGTTCGAGCCGGGCCGCGACATGCGCACCGCCGCCGCCGACGTCCAGGCCGCCGTGGAGGCCGTCTCGGGCCTGCCCGAGGGCGTCGACGACCCCGAGGTGCGCCAGGGCCGCTGGACCGACCGCGTCACGGACGTGATCGTCTCCGGCCCCGTGGGCGTGGACCAGCTCGCCCGCCTCACGGACGCCTTCGTGGCCCGCCTCTTCGCGGAAGGCGTGACCCAGACCACGGTGCGCGGCGTGGCCGCCCCCGAGGTGGTGGTCGAGATCCCCTCCGAGAGCCTCCTGCGCGCCGGGGTCACCTTGCGCGAGGTGGCAGGCGCCATCGGCGCCGAGGCCGCCGCCGAGCCAGCCGGCGACGTGTCGGGCGGCGGCGCGCGCATCCGCACCGGCGAGGCCCGCCGCACCGCCGGCGAGGTGGCCGCCGTGGTGGTGCGCCGCGACGACGACGGCGCGCCCGTCACCGTGGGCGACCTCGGCCGCGTCGTCTCGGGCGGCGTGGACCGCGAGCGCGCCTTCTTCGTGGGCGACGCCCCCGCCCTCTCGGTTCAGGTGGTGCGCGGCGCCGCCGGCGACGCCATCGCGCTCCAGCGCGTGGTGGAGCGCGTGGCCGACGAGGTGCTGGAGGGCGCCCCCGAGGGCGTGGCGATCGAGCTGATCCGCACCCGCACCGAGGCGATCTCGGCGCGCATCGACGTGCTGGTCGACAACGCCGCCCTAGGCCTCGTCCTCGTGGTGCTGCTCCTGTTCCTGTTCCTCGACGCCCGCACCGCGTTCTGGGTCGCTGCCGGCATCCCCGTCGCCATGATGGCCGCGATCGCGCTGATGTGGGCCGCCGGATTGACCATTAACATGATCTCGCTCTTCGCGCTGATCATCACGCTGGGCATCGTGGTGGACGACGCCATCGTGGTGGGCGAGCACGCCGACTTCCGCGCCCGCGTGCTGGGCGAGGCCCCCGCCGCCGCCGCCGAGAACGCCGCGCGCCGCATGTTCACCCCCGTCCTCTCGGCGACCCTGACCACGGTGATCGCCTTCTTCGGCCTCGTGGCCGTGGGCGGGCGCATGGGCTCGCTGATCCAGGACATCCCCTTCACGGTGATCGCCGTGCTGCTGGCCTCGCTCGCCGAGTGCTTCCTGATCCTGCCCCACCACATGGCCGGCGCCCTGGCGAAGGCGAACCGCCGCCGCTGGTACGACCTGCCCTCGCGCGCCGTGAACGCGGGCTTCGACTGGGTGCGCGACCGGATCGTGGTCCCGCTCATCCGCCTCGCGGTGCACGCGCGCTACGCCGTGATCGCCGGCGCCGTGGCCCTCCTCGCCTCGCAGATCGCACTTGTGATCGACGGCGCCGTGCAGTGGCGCTTCTTCGACGCCCCCGAACGCGGCTCGATCACCGGCAACTTCGCGCTGCGCGACGGGGCCGCGCGCGCCGACGCCGTCGCGCAGGTGCGCGAGATGCAGCGCGCCGTGACGGCCGTGGCCCAGCGCTACGAGGAAGAGCACGGCGCGAGCCCCGTCACCTTCGTCATGGGCGAGGTGGGCGGCAACTCGGGCCGCGGCCTCGCCTCCGCCGACGACAAGGATGCCGACGAGCTGGGCGCGATCTCGATCGAGCTGATCGACGCCGACCTGCGCCCCTACTCCTCGTTCGCCTTCCTTGCCGACCTCCAGGACGAGGTCCGCACCCTGCCCGCCACCGAGGAGCTGAGCTTCCGCGGCTGGCGCTCCGGCCCCGGCGGCGACGCGCTGTCGGTCGAGTTCACCGGCGCCGACGCCGCCACGCTCAAGGCCGCCGCCGAGGACCTCAAGACCGCCGTGGCGCGCTTCCCGGAGGTCTCCGCCGTCGAGGACTCGCTGCCCTACGACAAGGACGAGCTGATCCTCTCGCTCACGCCCCAGGGCGAGGCGCTCGGCTTCGACATCGACGCCCTGGGCGCGCTGCTGCGCGACCGCCTGACCGGCATCGAGGCCGCCGCCTTCCCGGTCGGTCCCCGGACGGGCACGATCCGCGTGGAGCTGCCCGCCGCCGAGCGCGGGGCCGACTTCCTGGAAAGCCTGCGACTGCCCGCGCCCTCGGGCGGCGACGTGGCGCTGGCCGACATCGTGACCGTGGACGTGCGCTCGGGCTTCGGCTCGATCCGGCGCGAGAACGGCGTTCCGGTCGTCACCGTCTCGGGCGACATCGCCCAGGACGACGCCGCCCGCGCCAACGAGATCCGCGACGCGCTGGCCACGGAGATCCTTCCGGCCATCGCCGCCCGCCGCCAGGTCGCCTACGAGCAGGGCGGGCTGGCCGAGCAGGAGCGCGAGTTCTTCACCGACGCCACCCTCGGCCTCGTCGCCTGCCTCCTCGGCATCTACCTCGTGCTGGCCTGGATCTTCGCGTCTTGGACCCGGCCCATGGTCATCATGGCCGTGATCCCCTTCGGCCTGATCGGCGCGATCTGGGGCCACTGGTGGTGGGAGGTGCCGCTCTCGATGTTCTCGGTGGTGGGGCTGATCGGCATGACCGGCATCGTGATCAACGACTCCATCGTGCTCGTCACCACCGTGGACGAGTACGCGAAGGGCCGCGCCCTGCGCCCCGCCATCGTGGACGCCGTGCGCGACCGCCTGCGCCCGGTGCTGCTGACCACGCTCACCACCGTGCTGGGGCTCGCGCCGCTCCTCTACGAGACGTCCTCGCAGGCCCAGTGGCTCCGCCCCACCGTGATCACGCTGGCCTACGGCCTCGGCTTCGCGATGGTGCTGGTGCTCGTGCTCGTCCCCGCCCTCCTGGCGACGGGCCACGACGCGACCCGCCTCTCGGGCGCGCTCGGGCGGCTCCTGCGGCTGGGCCTCGCGCCCCGTCGCGGGCGCCTCTTCGGGGTGCTGGCGCTGCTGGCCGCCGCCGCGCTGGCCGTCTGGGCCGCGCTCGTGCTCGGCCCCCCGGTCGCGGGCACGGCGGCGGTCCCCGCGCTCGAAGCCCTCGCCCCGGCGGACGGCATGGCCGGCGCGGTGGCGCTGTTCCTCGGGGGCGCCGCGGCGCTGTTGGGGGCAGTGTGGCTCGCGGGCGGGCTGGCGAAGCTCGCCGGCCGCCGCCGCCCCGCCCGCCTCTAGTGGAACGGCCCTGCCACGGGGTCGATCAGCGTGCGCCCGCCGTCCACGGTCAGGATCTGCCCGGTCATGAAGCTCGAGGCGTCCGAGGCCAGGTACTGCACCGTCTCGGCCATTTCCGCGGGCGGCGCGATGCGGGCCATGGGCGTCGCGTCCACGATGGCTTCGCGCAGCCCCTCCTCCTCGGCGATCCGGCTCTGGAGCGCGGCCGACATCACCGAGCCCACCGCGACGCCGTTCACGCGGATGCCCCGCGGCGCCAGCGAGACCGCCAGCGAGCGCGTCGCCTGATCGAGCGCCGCCGCCGAGATCGAGTAGGCCAGCAGCTCCGGCTGGGTGCGCCGCGCCGCGATCGAGCCGATGTTCACGATCGCCCCGATCGGCCCCTCGGCCCCCTCGCCCGCCTGATGGATCATGCGGTTCGCCACCGCCTTCGTCAGCCGCAGCGGCGTCAGGAGGTTCTGCTCCAGCAGCGTGCGCAGCGAGCCGTCCTCGGGGTCGAGCGGATCCGTGGCCATGATCTGCCGCGAGGCGTTCACGAGGATGTCGACGCGGTCGAAGGCGTCGATCGTGGCGGACAAGAGGTTGGCGACCGTCAGCCGCTCGCGCAGGTCGCCCGCGAAGTAGCGCAAGGTGCCCGCGTCGTCGCGCTGCGCCTCGCCCACCTCCTGCTCCAGCCGCTCCTCGTCGCGGTCCGCGAACATCACGTTCGCGCCCACGGCGGCGAAGTGCCGGGCGATGGCGAGGCCGACGCCGTTGGCGGCCCCCGTAACGATGGCCGTGCGGCCCGCGATGCTCATGGTCATCGGCGCGTCCTCCCCGGCCGCTTGCCCCCGCCGAGGGGCCGCGACGCTTCGATCACCTTGTAGCCCCGCGCCTCGCCGCGCGTCACCACCTCGCCGAAGGCCTCCGCGAGCGCGCCCTCGTAAGGCAAATGCCGGTTGGCCACGAACCACGCCCGGCCCCGCGGCGCGAGCAGCCGCGCGGCCGCCGCCACGAAGGCCCGGCCCAGCGCGGGGTCGGCCCGGCGCGAGGCGTGGAACGGCGGGTTGGTGACCACGGCGTCGTAGCGCCCCTCCCAGCGGGTCGCGTCGGCCCAGTGGAACGCGGCGCGCGCATCAGTGACGTTGCGCCGCGCGCAGTCCAGCGCGTCGGCCTCGGCCTCCACGAGATCCAGCGCCTCGACCTTGTCCGAATCGCCCAGCACCCGCGACGCCAGATATCCCCACCCCGCGCCCAGGTCGCAGACCCGGCCCGAGAGCGGCGGCAGCGCGTCCGCGAGCATGGCCGAGCCGGGATCGACCCCGTCCGCCGAAAACACGCCCGCCGCCGTGCGGAACCCGTCCGCCTCGGTGGGCGCAGCAATCCAGTCCGCGGGCGCGGGCCGGGCCGGAAAGGCGAACACCTTGCCGTGGGCCTTGGCGTGCGCCTCGCCGACGTCCGCGAACCCGCGCACCGCGCGCAGCAGCGAATCGACCCCGTCCTCCTTGGCCCCGTCGACCACCACCGGCGCCCCCTCGGGCACGGCGGCGCAGGCCCGCGCCACGAGGTCGCGCGCCAGCGCCTTGGCGCGGGGCACGAACACCACGGCGGCGGCGAAGGGGCCCTCCACGTCGCGCGCCGTCTCCAGCCCGCGGGCGGCGAGCGCGTCGAAGTCGGGCCGGAAGCCGGTCACGGCCACGCAGCGCCCGGCGGGCAGCGCGCCTTCGTCCAGCGCGGCGGTGGGTCGGAGAAGAAGGATGCGGCCCTCGTCGGGCAGGGCCACGGCACCGCGCTCCAGCGCGTCGCGGAGACGGGAGGTCACTACTCCTCCTTCTCCATGGTGCACTGGAGGGGGTGCTGGTTGCGCCGGGCGAAGTCCATCACCTGCGCCACCTTGGTCTCGGCGATCTCGTGCGAGAACACGCCCACGACGGCCAGGCCCTTCTTGTGCACCTGGAGCATGATCTCCACCGACTGGGCGTGGTTCAGGCCGAAGAACCGCTCCAGCACGTGCACCACGAACTCCATCGGCGTGTAGTCGTCGTTCAGCAGCATCACCTTGTAGAGCGGCGGCTTCGCGGTCTTGGGCCGGGTCTTGGTGACGACCGAGGTGTCGCCGTCGCCGCCCTCGCCGTCGGGCGGGTTCGCCATGGCCGTGATGGGAAGGGGGCAGAGCATGGTGTCGGGTCCGTCCGGTGGGTCCGGCCATGCGCGCCGCGGGGGCGCGGCGGCCGGAAGGTCTGGGCTTCGGGTCAGGGCCTGTCATATAGGCGGACCGCTTCCCCATGCAAAGAGGTCAGGATGTCCCGGCTGGAGACCATCGCCTTCGACGCCGACGACACGCTGTGGCAGAACGAGGCGTTCTTCCGCCTCACCCAAGAGCGCTTCGCGGACCTGCTGCGCGCGGACGCCGGCACGGACCACCTCATGGAGCGGCTCGAGGCGGCCGAGCGGCGCAACCTCGGGCACTACGGCTTCGGCATCAAGGCGTTCACGCTCACGATGATCGAGACCGCGATCGAGGTCAGCGAGGGCCGCGTGCAGGCCTCCGTGATCGCCGAGATCATGGCCGCGGGCCGCGAGATGCTGCGCCACCCGGTGGACCTCCTGCCCCACGCCCGCGAGACCGTGGAGGCGCTGGCCGCCGATCACCGCGTCGTGCTGATCACCAAGGGCGACCTCCTCGATCAGGAGCGCAAGCTCGCGCAATCGGGCCTCGGCGATCTCTTCGACGCCGTGGAGATCGTCAGCCACAAGGTGCCCGAGGTCTACCGGCGCGCCTTCCCCGACCCGTCCCGCGCGCTGATGGTCGGCAACTCGGTGCGCTCCGACGTGATCCCCGCCATCGAGGCCGGCGCTTGGGGCGTCCACGTGCCGTCCGAGATCGAATGGGCCCTGGAGGCCGCCGAGGTGCCCGAAGGCCACCCCCGCTTCCGCGCCATCGCCCACCTCGGCGAGCTGCCGGGGCTGGTGGCGGGGCTGTAGGTCAGCAGGGCACGCCCCGGCCCCGAGCCGGGGCCTCGGCGTGCAGGAGGCGCCTCGCTCCGCAACGACGGCACCAGCATCGGCCAGAGGCCCCGGATCAGGTCCGGGGCGTCGCCTTGGCCCACCCGCAGCACGACACGCCCCGGCCTTGCGCCGGGGCCTCGGCGTTCCGAAGGCGCTCCGCTCCGCGAGGACGGAGCCAGCATCGGCCAGAGGCCCCGGATCAGGTCCGGGGCGTTGCCCCCGCCACGCGGAGCGCCCCGGGCCGCAACCCGCGAATTACCTTGCATTCGGCGAAGTTGCCGACTGGCAAAAACCCCTTACCGACCTCTTAAGCGGCCTCCGACAACCCCTCGTCCAGCGCCGCCACGACCCGGTCCACGTCCTCCGCCTCGATCGTCAGCGGCGGCGAGCACACAAGGTTCGCGCCCGACCAGCGCACCATCGCGCCCGCGCGGTAGGCGGCTTCGAAGATGCGCCCCGCGCGCGCCGGGTCGGCGGTCCGTGCGTCCCGGTCCGAGACGATCTCCACGGCGGCCATCAGCCCCTGCCCCCGCACGTCGCCCACCGCCTCGTGGCGGCGCAGCCCTTCCAGCCCGGCCAGCAGCCGCGGCCCGAGATCCCGCGCGCAGTCCCACAGCGCCAGCCGCTCGGTCTCGGCCAGGCAGGCCAGAGCGGCGGCGCAGCCGACCGGATGACCGGAGTAGGTGTAGCCCGTGGGCACCATCGCGCCGCCCTTGCCCTCGAACGCCTCGGCCACCCGCTCGGACGCCATCACGGCGCCCATCGGGAAGTATCCGGAGGTGATCGCCTTGGCGCACGTCATCATGTCGGGTTGCACGCCCCAGAGCCGCGCCCCGGAGACGGCGCCTGCGCGCCCGAAGCCGGTGATCACCTCGTCCGAGATCAGCAGCACCCCGTGCCGGTCGCAGATCTCGCGCACGCCGGGCATGTAGCTCTCGTGCGGCACGATCACGCCGCCCGCGCCCTGCACCGACTCCATGATGAAGGCCGCCACGGTGGACGGGTCCTGGAACGCGATCTCCTCCTCCAGGGCGCGCAGGCACAGGCGCGCCAGCCGCTCGGGGTCCTCCTCGTCGAAGGGGTTCCGGTAGCCGTACGGGCTGGGCACGTGGAACACGCCCGGCAGCAGCGGCTCGTACGGCGCGCGGAACGCGGTGTTGCCGTTCACCGAGCCGCCGCCGAAGTGCGTGCCGTGGTAGCCCTTGCGCAGGGCGATGAACTTGGTGCGCCCCGCCTCGCCGCGCAGCTTGTGGTACTGCCGGGCGAGCTTGAGCGCGGTGTCCACGCTGTCCGAGCCGCCCGAGGTCAGGAACGCCCGCGCCATGCCGTCCTCCCCCAGGATGCGCGCCAGTTCCACCGACAGCTCGATCGCGGGGCCGTTCGTGGTGCCCTTGAAGGCCGAGTAGTAGGGCAAGGACGCGAGCTGCGCCGCGATGGCCTCCTTGATGGGATCGCACGAGTACCCGAGGTTCACGCACCACAGCCCGCCCACGGCGTCGATGGTCTCGTGGCCCGCGTCGTCCGTGATCCGCACGCCCGAGGCGCTGGCGATCACCTTGGGCGGCACGTCCCGCATCTCGCCGGGATGGGCGAAGGGGTGCCACAGGTGGCGGGCGTTCATCTCGGCGTGGAAGTTGTGGTCGCGCATGGGGGTTGCCTCCTCGGCCGCACAAGATACCCATTCGAGGGCCGCTCCAAGGGGGGGCGCCGCAACGGAGGGATTGCCGCGTGAAGCCGGTCCGCAGGGGCAACCGCCCGATCACCGACGCCGAAGCCTTCGCCCTGCGCTGGCGCCGCGTGCGCCGCGACCTCGTCGGCCCCGTCTCGCGCCTCTACGGCGGCGTGTGCGACCACGAGGCCCTGCTGGAGCGAATGCGCGCGATGATGGAGGGGCACTGGGCGAAGCGCCCCGCCGCCCTCAAGGCGCTGGACCTCTGGCGCGACCTCGACCCCGAGTGGTTCCTGAGCGAGGAGGTGGCCGCCTACGTCTTCTACGTGGACCGCTTCTGCGGGACGCTGAAGGCCCTGCCGGATCGCCTGGGCTACCTGGAATCCCTCGGGGTCCGCTACGCCCACATGATGCCGCTCCTCCAGCCCCGCCCCGGCGACTCCGATGGCGGGTACGCGGTGATGGACTACCGCCGCATCGACCCGAAGCTCGGCACCATGCGGGATTTCGAGGCCGCCTGCGCCGCCATGCGCGAGCGCCGCATCAGCCCTTGCATTGACCTCGTGCTGAACCACACCGCCGAGGAGCACGAATGGGCGCGGAAGGCCCGCGAGGGCGACCCCCACTACCAGGCCTTCTACCGCATGTACGACGACGAGGCGGAGCCGCAGGCCTTTGAAGCGTCCCTGCTGGAGGTGTTCCCCGAGCAGGCCCCCGGCAACTTCACCTGGATCGATGGCATCCCCGGACCCAATGGCGGCAAGTGGGTCTGGACCACCTTCAACAGCTTCCAGTGGGACCTGAACTGGGCGAACCCCGAGGTGTTCCTGGCGATCCTCGACACGATCCTCCACCTCGCCAACCGGGGCGTGGAGGTGTTCCGCCTCGACGCGGTGGCGTTCATGTGGAAGCGGATGGGCACCACCTGCCAGAACCTGCCCGAGGTGCACGACATCCTGCAGGCGCTGACCCAGGCCACCCGCGTCGCCGCCCCCGCCGTGATCCACAAGGCCGAGGCCATCGTCGGCCCGCGCGAGCTGGTCCCCTACCTCGGCGCCGGGCGCCACGAGGGGCGCGCGAGCCAGCTCGCCTACCACAACAACCTCATGGTGCAGTTCTGGTCCGCGCTCGCCTCGCGCGACACGCGGCTGATGACCCACGTGATGCGGACCCACTTCCCGGAGCGGTTCCGCCGCGCCGCCTTCGCCCCCTACATCCGCTGCCACGACGACATCGGCTGGGCGATCACCCCCGAGGACACGGCCCACGTGCCCGGCATGGAAGCCCCCGCCCACCGCGCCTTCCTCGCGGACTTCTACACCGGGCAGTTCCCGGGCAGCTTCGCGCGCGGCGCCGACTTCCAGTCCAACCCCGAGACCGGCGACCGGCGCACCAACGGCTCCTTCGCCTCGCTCGCGGGGTTGGAGACGGCGCTGGAGGCGGGCGACCCGGAGGCCATAGACCTCGCGGTGAGGCGCATCCTCCTCGGCCACGCCCTCATCGCCTCCTACGGCGGCGTGCCGCTGCTCTACATGGGCGACGAGCTGGGCCTGCTGAACGACCACTCCTATCTCGACGACCCCGCCCGCGCGGGCGACGGACGCTGGATGCAGCGCCCCGCGATGGACTGGGAGCGGGCTGCCGAGGCGCCTGACACCGACGCCCCCCACGGGCGCATCTGGCGCGGCACGCGGGCGATCCTGGCCACGCGTGCAGCGACTCCGCAACTCGCCTCGCACGTCGGCACGCGGGTGCTGGACGCCGGCGAAGGCGTCTTCGCCTACGAGCGGCTGGCCGAGGACCGCCCCGTCACCTGCCTGTGCAACTTCACCGATGGCGAGCGCCTCGCCCATGTGCCCGTGCCCGCGAACGCGGTGGACCTGCTGACGGGCACGGCGCCGAAGCGGGAGGGGGACGCGGTCCGCCTCGCCCCCTACGCCGCGCTCTGGCTGCGCGCCTAGGGCAGCACCGCGCCCACGGCGGCCGAGCCGCCCTTCACCACCAGCTTGCCCGCGCCGACGCCGGTCCTGACCACCGTGCCCGTGGCCGCGGCGCCGACGCCCACGGCCGTCCCCGCCACGGCGCCGGTCAAGGCGGCAGCCGCGCAGCCGCCGAGGGCGGTGGAGACGAGGAGGGCGAGGAGGAGCCCGGGCATCGCGAATCCTTCGAAGTTCGCCCCCGATCTGGGGGCCGGAGGGGGCGGACCCAAGGCCGCCCCCGACTGCGCTACTGCGCGTGGGCGCGAAGCTGCCACATCTGCTTGTCGAGCAGCGCCGTCACCGCGATCAGGAGGTCCTGCGTCGGCGTGTCGTCGGACACCGCCTCGAGCCGGTCGTACATCAGCGGCGAGACCGTGGACCAGGCCTCCAGCAGGCGCTGCACCGCCTCCTCGCCGCCGATCTCGGCCGGCTCCGCGCCGTCCACCGCCGCGTTCTCGGCCACCGCCGAGGGGCGCCCGTCGGCGGGCGCGCCCAGCGCGCGCTTGCGCTCGGCCACCTGGTCGATCATCGGCGCCAGCCCGTCGTAGAGCTCGGCGAAGAACTCGTGGAGCTGGTAGAACTCGATGCCCACCACGTTCCAGTGCGCCTGGTGCGCCGCGTGCCGCAGGGCGATCAGATCGTAGAGCGTCGCCTGCAGCGCCTCGGCGGAGGGGTCGCGCACCTCCTGCGCGAGGGGCAGCGGGTCCGTGCCCTGCGCGATGGCGGGCACGGGCAGCGCGACAGCGAGCGCGACGAGGGGGGCGGCGAGACGCATGGGAGGCTCCGGGTTCGAAAGGTCCGCCGCGCCAACCCCTTGCGCGCGGTCCCGTTCCCGCGACCTCAGGCCGCGGGCCGTCCTCCGCCGGCGGCATAGGCCATGTCGATCACCCGCTGTGTGCCGCGCGCGTCCTCCAGCGTCCAGGGGAACGGCGCCTCGCCCCGCACGGCGGCCGCGAAGGCCTCGACCTGCAGCACGTACTGGTTCGGGCGGGGCCAGCGCTCGATGCGCGTGCCGCGGCCGTCCCGAATCTCCAGCCGCGCCTCGCCGAACACGCCGGCGTTGTAGGGGGCGTCGAGGCGCAGGAGCCCGCGCTCGCCGTGGAACAGGATGAACTGCTCGTGCCAGAGCCGCATGGCGTTGACCCAGTGCGCGGTGAAGCCGCCCTCGGGCGTGTCGAACCGCGCACCCACCCGCGCGAGCACGTCGCAGCCCGCCTCCCAGTCGAATACGGCCGAGGTGATCTCCTCCGGCTCCGCCCCGGTGGCCCAGCGCGTGGAGCCGTAGGTGTAGACGCCGATGTCCGGCAGCGCCCCGCCCCCGGTGGCGGCGGCGTTGCGGATGTTCCCCGAATCGCCCGAGTTGTCGTAGGTGAACACCGCCTCGACGTGCCGCAGCCGCCCGACGGCGCCCTCGGCGAGCAGGGCGCGCACCCGCTGCCACTGGGGGTGATGTACGATCATGTAGCCTTCCGCGCACTGGAGGCCGGTGCGGTCCCGCGCCTCGATCAGCGGCGCGATCTCATCGGCGTGCATCGCCACCGGCTTCTCGACCAGCACGTGCTTGCCCGCCTCGAGCGCGCGGATCGCCCACGCCACGTGCATCGTGTGGGGCAGAGGGATGTAGACCGCGTCGACGCCCGGATCGGCCAGCAGGGCGTCGTAGTCCCCGTGCACCGCGATGTCGCCGGCGAAGGCGCGGAACGGCGCGGCCTTGGCCGGGTCGCGCGTGGCGAGCGCGGCGATGCGGCTACCGCGGGCCGCGTGGATCGCCGGCCCCATCTTGTCGAGCGCGAACTTCGAGGCGCCGAGGATGCCCCAGCGGAGTTGGTCGGTCATGGCGGTCCCCCTTCCGCGCCGTCCTAGCGCACGGGCGGGGCCGCCGCTACTTCAGCTGGCTGTCCTTGGAGCCGCGCCGGTTGATGCCCGCGCGGGGGCGGGCGCGGGCGTCGCGCTCGGCGGCGCAGTCGCGGCAGAGCTTCACGCCCGGCAGCGCCGCGCGGCGGGCCTCGTCGATCGGCTCCTCGCACTCGGCGCAGTGGGTGAAACTCTCGCCCGCGGGACCCCGGCGCGCGCGCATCCGCGCCAGCTCGTCGGCCAGCGAGGCCTCGATCTGCTCCGACACCGCGCCGTCGCGCGTCCATCCTCCGGCCATGCTCCGTCCTCCCTGCGGGAAAGGTAGGGCGCCCGGGGGCGCCCCGCCAGTATCAGGCCCGGACCGAGACGATCGGGGCGAAGCCGCCGTAGATCATGCGCTTGCCGTCGAATGGCATGTCCTGCATCGCACCGGGATCCTCCATCATCTTCGACCACGCCGCGTCGCGGGTGGCCCGGTCCGGCCATTCGATCCATGAGAACACGATCGACTCGTCCGACTTGCATTGCACCGCCTTCGGGAAGGAGGTCAGCTCGCCTTCCGGCACCTCCTCGCCCCAGGTCTCGACCATGCCGACCGCGCCCGCCGGCGCGAACATGTCGTCCCACGCCTTCCGGGCATGACTGGCGTAGACGTCGCGGTTCGCCGTCGGCACGGCTGCCACGAACCCGTCATAGTAGCTCATCGCAGGTTCCTCCTTCGTTCACCCTTCGATCCATACAGGGTTCCGTGGGGTCAACGCGATGATTCGTTTGTAGTTAGGCGCTGCGCTAACTTTCCGTTGACCGGCGCGGGGGACCGGGATACTTATACGAATGGCTAAGCATGACGCCGACCTCGACCGCCTCTTCTCTGCCCTCGGCGACCCGACCCGCCGGGCGATCCTCGCGCGGCTCGCCCGCGGCCCGGCCAGCGTCGGCGAGCTGGCGGCGCCCCACGCGATGGCCCTGCCCTCGCTGATGGCGCACCTGCGGAAGCTGGAGGCGGCGGGGCTGGTGCAGTCCCGGAAGGCGGGGCGCGTGCGGACCTACCGCATGGCGCCCGGCGCCTTCGCCCCGGCGCAGGACTGGCTGGGCGAGCAGCGCGCCGTGTGGGAGGGCCGCCTCGACCGGCTCGACGACTACGTTCAATCGCTCATGGAGGACCCCAAGCGATGACCCTCGATCCGAACACCGACCTCACGTTCACGCGCACGCTCCGGGCGCCCCGCCCGCTCCTGTGGGAGTGCTGGACCTCGCCCCGGCACATCCCGCACTTCTTCGTGCCCGCGCCGCACAAGGTGGCGGCCTGCGAGATCGACCTGCGGCCCGGCGGCCGCTTCAACACCACGTTCGAGGTGGACGGGCAGGAGATGCGCAACGACGGCGTGATCCTGGAGGCCGTGGAGGGCGAGCGGCTGGTGTTCACGGACGCCTACACCGAAGGCTGGAAGCCGAACCCCGACCCCTTCATGACCGCGATCGTGGAGTTCGCCGACGACGGCGCGGGCGGCACCCGCTACACCGCCACCGCGCGCCACCGCTCCGCAGAGGCGCGCGAGCGCCACGAGGCGATGGGGTTCCACGGCGGGTGGACCACGGTGGCGGAGCAGCTCGAGCGGTATGCGCAGTCGCTGCGGGCGGAGGCGTAGGGGGGCCGCACGCCGCGCCCCGGCCTCGCGCCGGGGCCTCTGGCTGATGTCGGCGCGTCGGCTGCGGAGCGAAGCACCCGTGGTGGGCCGAGGCCCAGGCTCGCGGCCGGGGCGTGAGGCACGCGGTTTGGTGGCAACCGCCCCGGCCCTGCGCCGGGGCCTCCGGTGGACGTCGGCACTCAAGTTGCCGAGCGAAGCGCCTGCGGAAAGCAAAGGCCCCGGCGCAGGGCCGGGGCGTGTCGCGCAAGGCCAGAGCCGGGGCGCCGAACCCCTCCCCTCACCCTGCCGGAAACGCCTCGCGGGGGTCCGGGCGCGCGAAGCCCCCGGCGGCCACCCTCAAGCCGGCACCATGTTCTTCTCGCGCGCCAGCTCCTTGACCCGCTTCTGGAGCTTGTCGAACGCCCGCACCTCGATCTGGCGGATGCGCTCGCGGCTGACGCCGTACTTGGTGCTCAGGTCCTCCAGCGTCACGGTCTCCTCGGAGAGGCGGCGCTGGGTGAGGATGTCCTTCTCGCGGTCGTTGAGCACGTCCATGGCGTTCGCCACGAGCGAGATGCGGCTCTCGTACTCGTCGCGCTCGGCGTAGTCGGTGGCCTGGTCCGCCGAGTCGTCGGCCAGCCAGTCCTGCCACTGCGTGGAGCCGTCGCCGTCGGAGCCGACCATGACGTTGAGCGAGGCGTCGCCGCCCGACATGCGCCGGTTCATCGACGTCACCTCGGCCTCGGTCACGCCGAGGTCGGTGGCGATGCGCTCCACGTTCTCGGGGCGCAGGTCGCCCTCCTCCAGAGCGCCGATGCGGTTCTTGGCCTTGCGCAGGTTGAAGAACAGCTTCTTCTGCGCCGAGGTCGTGCCCAGCTTCACCATCGACCAGGACCGCAGCACGTATTCCTGGATCGCGGCGCGGATCCACCACATCGCGTAGGTGGCGAGGCGGAAGCCCTTCTCGGGGTCGAACTTCTTGACGGCCTGCATCAGCCCGACGTTCGCCTCGGAGATCACCTCGGCCTGGGGCAGGCCGTAGCCGCGGTAGCCCATGGCGATCTTCGCGGCGAGGCGCAGGTGCGAGGTCACGAGCTGGTGCGCGGCCTCGGTGTCGCCGTCCTCTACCCAGCGCTTGGCGAGCATGTACTCCTGCTCGGGCTCCAGCATGGGGAACTTGCGGATTTCCTGAAGGTAGCGGTTCAGCCCGGCCTCGGGGTTCGGGGCCGGAAGGTTGGCGTAGGTGGCTGCCATGTGTCGGCCTCCCATGTTCGCGGCGTTCACATTCCCCCTGGAATGTGGGTGCGCGCCTCGCGTGATCAAGATGTTGTGGGCGCCGCATCCTGCAGCCCCCACGCTTCGTAGCACCATAGCTTACACGGACGGCGGACGCATCTCCGTCGGTCATGATTCGCCTGTGCCCGTCCGCACATCGAACGCAGCCCTCGCGCAGGGTGTTCCCCTGCACCCGAGAGGTGAAGATTCCGTTACCGCAGGGCGTCCAGAAGCGCCGCCATGTCGGCCGGGATCGGGCTCTCGAAGCGCATGGCCTCGCCCGTGCCGGGGTGGCGGAAGCCCAAGGTGGCGGCGTGGAGCGCCTGGCGCGGAAAGGCCGCCGCCGCCTCGCCCCGCGCGCCGCCGAGGCGCCGGCGCCCGCCATAGACCGGATCGCCCACCAGCCCGTGGCCCGCGTGCGCCATGTGGACGCGGATCTGGTGGGTGCGGCCCGTCTCCAGCCGGCACTCCAGCAGGGCCGCGCCCTCCAGCGCCTCGGCGACGCGCGCGTGGGTCACGGCGCGGCGCCCGCCCTCGCGGCGCACCGCCTGCCGCTGGCGGTCCACGGGATGCCGGTCGAGGCCGGTGGCGATGCGCAGCCAGGGGCCGTTCCACGTGACGCCGTGCAGCCCCCGCAGGCGCGGGTCGGCCGGGTCGGGCACGCCGAAGCAGACGGCGCGGTAGAGGCGCTCCGCCGAGTGCGCCTCGAACTGGGCGGCCAGCCCGTGGTGGGCGCGGTCGGTGCGGGCGACCACCAAAAGGCCGGAGGTGTCCTTGTCGATGCGGTGCACGATGCCGGGGCGCGCCACCCCGCCCACGTCGGACAGCCCCGCCCCGAAGCGGTGCATCAGCGCGTTCACCAGCGTGCCCGAGGGCGAGCCGGGCGCGGGGTGCACCACCATGCCGGCGGGCTTGTCGACCACCACGAGGTCGTCGTCCTCGTGCACGATATGCAGCGGGATCGCCTCGGCGCGGATGTCGGCCGCCTCCGCCTCGGGCACGGCGATCTCCACATGGTCGCCCTCCGCCGCCTTCGCCTTGGGCCGGGCGGGCGCGCCGTTCACCGTGACCGCCCCCGCCTCGATCAGCTTCGCCAGCCGCGAGCGGCTCAGGTGCGCCGCCTCTGGCACGTCGCGGGCGATCGCCCTATCGAGGCGCGGCGGCGGATCGGCCGCGATGCGGAACGTTACGAGGCGCGACATGGACACTCCCGAGCCGCCGCCCGAGCCCGCGAACCTGCGCTTCCTGCGGCGGCTGGTGACGGTGCTGACGGCGGTGATGATCGCCGGCCTCCTAGCGGTGGTGGTGCTGCTTGTCATCCGCCTCGGCGGCGCGGGGACGGTCGTGCCCGAGGCGCTGGCGCTGCCCGAGGGCACGCAGGTCCACGCCGTCACCCGGGCGCCGGACATGTGGATCGTCACCACCCGCGACGGCCGCGCGCTGGTCTTCGCGCCCGACGGGCGGCTTCGGGGCGAGGTCGCCCTGCCGTGACGCTTCAAGCCTGAAACTTCCGGCTTGAAATAATATCGAACCGCGCGCACTCTCCGTCCGAACGGAAGGGGGACGGATGCGGATCGCGTGTCTCGGCGGTGGCCCTGCGGGGCTCTACTTCGCCATCTCGGCCAAGCTGCGCGACCCCTCGCACGAGGTGGTCGTGCTGGAGCGCAACCGCGCCGACGACACCTTCGGCTGGGGCGTGGTGCTGAGCGACGAGACGCTCGCCAACCTCGAGGCCAACGATCCGGTCTCGGCGGCGGCGATCCGCGCGCACTTCGCCCGTTGGGACGACGTGGCGCTCCACGTCCACGGCCAGCGGCTGGTCTCCACCGGCCACGGCTTCTGCGGCATCGGGCGCAAGCGGCTGCTTCTGCTGCTGCAGGACCGCGCGCGCGAGTTGGGCGTGGAGCTGCGCTACGAGACCGAGGTGGAGAGCGCGGAGGCCTACCGCGAGACCCACAATCTGGTGGTCGCCGCCGATGGCCTGAACTCCAAGACCCGCCAGCTCTACGCGGACACCTTCCGCCCGGACGTCGACGAGCGGCTCTGCCGCTTCGTCTGGCTGGGCACGCGGCAGACCTTCCGCGACGCCTTCACCTTCATCTTCGAGCAAACCCCGCACGGCTGGGTCTGGGCCCACGCCTACCAGTTCGAGGAAGGGACGGCGACGTTCATCGTGGAGTGCTCCGAGGCCACCTTCGAGGCCTGGGGCTTCGGCCGGATGAGCCAGGAAGAGAGCATCGCCGTCTGCGAGCGCATTTTTGCGGCGCACCTCGGCGGCCACGCGCTGATGAGCAACGCCCGCCACATCCGCGGCTCGGCCTGGATCCGCTTCCCGCGCGTGCTGTGCGAGCGGTGGCATCACGGCAACGTCGTGTTGCTGGGGGACGCGGCCGCCACCGCCCACTTCTCGATTGGGTCGGGCACGAAACTCGCGCTGGAGAGCGCGGTGGCGCTGGCCGACCTCGTCGAGGAGGCGCCAACGCTGGAGGCCGCGTTCGAGGCCTACGAGGACCGGCGCCGCACCGAGGTGCTGCGCCTCCAGTCGGCGGCGCGCAACTCGCTGGAATGGTTCGAGCAGGTGGAGCGCTACCTCCATCTCGACCCGGTGCAGCTGAACTACGCGATGCTCACCCGCTCGCAGCGCATCAGCCACGAGAACCTGCGCGCGCGGGACCCGGACTGGCTGCGGTCCGCGGAGGCGTGGTTCCAGCGCCAGGCCGGCGTGCCCGACGACGCGCCCGTGCGCGCGCCCATGTTCGCGCCGTTCCGGTTGGGGGATCTCGCGCTCAAGAACCGCATCGTGGTCTCGCCCATGGCCCAGTACCGCGCCGTGGACGGCTGCCCCACCGACTGGCACCTCGTCCACTACGCGGAGCGCGCCAAGGGCGGCGCGGGGCTCGTCTACACCGAGATGACCTGCGTGTCCCCGGAGGGCCGCATCACCCCCGGCTGCCCGGGCCTCTACGCGCCGAAGCACGTGGCGGCATGGCGGCGCCTCGTGGACTTCGTGCACGGCGAGACCACCGCCAAGATCTGCGCCCAGATCGGCCATTCGGGGCGCAAGGGCTCCACCAACATCGGCTGGGAGGGCATGGACACGCCCTTGGCCGAGGGCGGCTGGGAGACCGTCAGCGCCTCCGCCATCCCGTGGGACGAGGGCCACCGCGCCCCCCGCGAGATCGCGCGCGCCGAGATGGACGCGATCCGCGACCAGTTCGCGGAGGCCACCGCCATGGCCGTGCGCGCGGGCTTCGACATGATCGAGATGCACGCCGCCCACGGCTACCTCCTGTCGTCCTTCATCACGCCCGTCTCGAACCGGCGCACGGATGAGTACGGCGGCTCGCTTGAGAACCGCATGCGCTGGCCGCTCGAGGTGCTGCGGGCCATGCGGGCCCGGATGCCCGAGGGGATGCCGCTGTCGGTCCGCATCTCGGCCAACGACTGGGTGGGCGAGGACGGCGTGACCCCGGACGAGGCGGTGGAGATCGCGCGGATGTTCGCGGCCGCCGGCGCCGACCTGATCGACGTGTCTGCGGGCCAGACCTCCGTGGACGCGAAACCCGTCTATGGCCGCATGTTCCAGACCCCGTTCTCGGACCGCATCCGCAACGAGGCGGGGGTGGCGACGGTGGCCGTCGGCAACATCTACGAAGCCGACCACGCCAACTCGATCCTGATGGCGGGGCGTGCCGACCTCGTGGCTGTGGGCCGGCCCCACCTCGCCGACCCCTACTGGACGTTCCACCAGGCCGCCGCGATCGGCGACCGCGAGGCCACCGACTGGCCCCGCCCTTACGAGGCCGGGCGCGACCAGCTCTGGCGCCTCGCCGACCGGGCCGCCGAGCAGGCGGGGCCGGTATGAACGCCGCTCGCCGCCACGTCGTCGTCACCGGGGGCGGCTCCGGCGTGGGCGCCGCCACCGCGCGGGCCTTCGCGGAAGCGGGCCACCCGGTCACGATCATGGGCCGGACCGAAGCGCCCCTCGCCGTGCAAGGTTTGCCCTTCGAGATCTGCGACGTCACCGACCCGGACGCCGTGGCCCGCGCCTTCGCCGCCGCCGCGGACGCGCGCGGCCCCGTGGCGATCGTGGTCGCCAACGCCGGCGCCGCCGAGAGCGTGCCGTTCGCGAAGCTCCGCCCCGATCAGCTCCATGCCATGATGGCCGTGAACCTCGGCGGCGTCGTCCACTGCTGGCAGGCCGCCCTGCCCGGCATGAAGGCGGCCCGTTGGGGCCGCATGATCGCGGTCGCCTCCACCGCCGGGCTGCGGGGCTATCCGTACGTCGCGGCTTACTGCGCCGCCAAGCACGCGGTCGTCGGCCTCACCCGCGCGGTGGCGCGCGAGCTAGCCCGCACCGGCATCACGGCCAACGCGGTCTGCCCCGGCTTCGTGGAGACGCCGCTCCTGGAGCGCTCGATCCGCAACATCGTCCTCACCACCGGCATGGACGAGGAGGCCGCCGCCGCGACCTTGCGCGCCGACAACCCCCAGGGCCGCTTCGTGCAGCCCGGCGAAGTGGCCTCGGCGGCGCTCTGGCTCGCCTCGGACGGCGCGGCGGCCACGAACGGCCACGCCCTGAGCCTGTCGGGGGGCGAGACGTGAGCGAGCCCCTCAGCAAGACCCGCCTGCGCCTCTGGCTGCGCCTCCTGAAGACCACCCACGGCATCGAGGCCGAGCTGCGCCGCCGCCTGCGCGAGCGCCACGGCACCACCCTGCCCCGCTTCGACGTGCTCGCCGCCCTCGCCCGCTTCCCGGACGGCCTGCGCATGAGCGAGCTGTCGGACCTCCTGCGCGTCTCGAACGGCAACGTGACCGGCATCGTGGACCGCCTCAGCGAGGACGGGCTGGCCGAGCGCATCGCGGTTCCCGGCGACCGCCGCGCCACGCGCGCGCGCCTCACGGAGGCGGGCCGCGCCGCCTTCGCCGATCTCGCCGCCGCCCACGAGGCGTGGATCGACGAGCTGCTGGAGGGGGTCGATGCGGACGCCGCCGAGGCCATGACGCGGCTGCTGAAGGGCGCCGCCACCCAAGGAGGACGCGCCCATGCGCAGTGACGTCGAGCACTTCCGCTGCCGGATCGAGGATGGGGTCGCCCACCTCGCCCTCGACCGCCCTGAGCGCAAGAACCCCCTCACCTTCGCGAGCTACGCCGAGCTGCGCGACTGGTTCCGCGACCTCGCCTACGCCGACGACGTGCACGCGGTGGTGTTCGGGCCGACGGGCGGCAACTTCTCGTCGGGCGGCGACGTGCACGAGATCATCGGGCCGCTGACGGGCATGGGCATGAAGGACCTGCTCGCCTTCACCCGCATGACCGGCGATCTGGTCAAGGCGATGATCCACTGTGGCAAGCCCGTCGTGGCCGCCGTCGACGGCATCTGCGCGGGCGCGGGCGCGATCATCGCCATGGCCTCGGACCTGCGGATCGCCACCCCCGAGGCGAAGGTCGCGTTCCTGTTCAACCGCGTGGGGCTGGCGGGCTGCGACATGGGGGCCTGCGCGATGCTGCCCCGGATCATCGGGCAGGGGCGCGCCGCCGAACTCCTCTACCTCGGGCGCTCCATGTCCGCCGAGGAAGGTGAGCGCTGGGGCTTCTTCAACCGCGTGGTGGCGCGGGACGATCTGGAGGCCACCGCGGGCGAGATGGCCGCCCGCATCGCCGCGGGGCCGACCTTCGCGAATGCCATGACCAAGACGATGCTGGCGCAGGAGTGGTCGATGACGCTCGACCAGGCCATCGAGGCCGAGGCGCAGGCGCAGGCGATCTGCATGCAGGGAAACGACTTCCGCCGGGCCTACGAGGCCTTCGCCGCGAAGCGCAAACCGGTGTTCGAGGGGGACTGACGTGCCGGACCGCTCCTTCCTCCGCTGGCCCTTCTTCGAGGACCGCCACCGCGCCTTCGCCGCGGAGCTGGAACGGTGGGCGGGGGATGCGCTGGCCCATGTCGACCACGCCGACACGGACGCCGCCTGCCGCGCGCTGGTGCGGGACTTGGGTGACGCGGGCTTCCTCCAGTACACCGCCAGCGGGAGCGGCGCGCTCGACGTGCGCACCCTCTGCCTCGCCCGCGAGACGTTGGCGCGCCACGACGGGCTGGCCGACTTCGCCTTCGCCATGCAGGGCCTCGGCACCGGGGCGATCACGCTCTTCGGCACCGACGCGCAGAAGGCGGAATGGCTCCCCCGCACCCGCGCGGGCGAGAGCATCGCCGCCTTCGCCCTGACCGAGCCGCGCTCGGGCTCCGACGTCGCCAACTCCACCATGACCGCGACGCGCGACGGCGACGACTACATCCTGAATGGCGAGAAGACCTGGATCTCCAACGGCGGCATCGCCGACGTCCACACCCTCTTCGCCCGCACCGGCGAGGCCCCCGGCGCCCGTGGCCTCTCGGCCTTCGTCGTACCCGCCGGCCTGCCGGGCTTCGAAGTTGCGGAGCGGCTGGAGACCATCGCCCCCCACCCCCTCGCCACCCTGCGCTTCGGGAACTGCCGCGTGCCTGCCTCCGCCCTGCTCGGGCGCCCCGGCGAGGGCTTCAAGGTGGCGATGGCGGTGCTGGACGTGTTCCGCTCCACCGTGGCCGCCGCCGCGCTCGGCTTCGCGCGCCGGGCGCTCGACGAAGCGTTGTCCCGGACCACCACCCGCGAGGTGCAGGGCCAGCCGCTGAGCGAGCTGCAGATGGTGCAGGGCCACCTCGCCGACATGGCGCTCGACGTCGATGCCGCCGCCCTCCTCGTCTACCGCGCCGCCTGGGCGAAGGACGCCGGCGCCCCGCGCATCACCCGCGAGGCGGCCATGGCCAAGCTGTTCTCTACCGAGGCGGCGCAGACGGTCATCGACCGCGCCGTGCAGCTTCACGGCGGCGACGGCGTGCGGGCGGGCGAGACTGTGGAGCGCCTCTACCGCGAGATACGCGCGCTCCGGATCTACGAGGGCGCCTCCGACGTGCAGCGCGTGGTGATCGCCCGCCAGACCCTCGCGGCTCATGCGGCGGAGGGGCGCGCGTGATGGCCGACCGCCCCGTCACCGACTTCCGCGACCGGATGAGCTACGGGGACTACCTGCACCTCGGCCAGGTGCTCTCGGCCCAGCACCCCGTGTCGGACGCCCCCGACGAGATGCTGTTCATCGTCCAGCACCAGACCTCGGAGCTGTGGATGAAGCTAATGCTCCACGAGCTCGGCGCCGCCCGCCGCGCCGTGGCCGAGGATCACGTGCCCCAGGCCTTCAAGATGCTGGCCCGCGTCTCCCGCATCATGGAGCAGCTCAACAACGCCTGGGACGTGCTGCGGACCATGACGCCCTCGGACTACACCACGTTCCGCGAGACGCTCGGCCAGTCCTCGGGTTTCCAGTCCGTGCAGTACCGGCTGATCGAGTTCACGCTGGGCAACCGCAACGCCGACATGCTGCGCCCCCACGCCCACGACGCCGAGGCCACCGCCCGGCTGGAGGCCGAATTGCGCGAGCCCACGCTCTACCAGGTGGTCCTGCGCGCCGCCGCCCGCATGGGCATGGACGTGCCCGAGCGTGTCATCGCCGCCCCCTCCCGCGCGCCGCAGGCGGAGGTGCCCGAGGTCCGCGCCATGTGGGCTGCCGTGTACCGCGACCCGGCCGCCCACTGGACGCTCTACGAGATGGCCGAGAAGCTGGTCGACCTCGAGGACTACTTCCGCCGCTGGCGCTTCAACCACGTCACCACCGTGGAGCGCGTGATCGGCATGAAGCGCGGCACGGGGGGCACGGGCGGCGTCGACTACCTGCGCCGGATGCTGGCCGTGGAGCTGTTCCCCGAGCTCTGGCGCGTGCGGACCGACCTGTGAGGATGCCATGAGACCGAGTGCCCACGCCGACGACTTCGCCCGCCGCAACCTCCCCCCCGAGGACCAGTGGCCCGACTTCCTGTTCGACGGCTTCCGCTACCCCGACCGGCTGAACGCCGGCCACGAGCTGACCCACGCGATGGTGGAGCGCGGCCACGGCGACCGCACCGCCCTCATCGGCAACGGCCGCCGCCGCACCTACAAGGAGCTGGCCGACTGGACCGGCCGCCTCGCCCACGTGCTGGTCGAGGACCTGGGCGTGCGCCCCGGCGACCGCGTGCTGATCCGCTCCGCCAACAACCCCGCCATGGTGGCCTGCTGGCTGGCCGCCACGAAGGCGGGCGCGGTGGTGGTGAACTCCATGCCGATGCTGCGCGCCCACGAGCTGCGCAAGTACGTGGACAAGGCCGAGATCGCCTTCGCGCTGTGCGACACCCGTCTGATGGAGGAGATGGAGAAGGCGGCCGAGGGCAGTCCCTTCCTGCGCCGCGTCGTCGGCTTCGACGGCACCGCCAACCACGACGCGGAGCTGGACCGCCTCGCGCTGGAGAAGCCCGTCCACTTCGCGGCCGTGGACACCGCGCAGGACGACGTGGCCCTCCTCGGCTTCACCTCCGGCTCCACCGGCGATCCGAAGGCCACGATGCACTTCCACCGCGACCTGCTCGTCATCGCCGACGGCTACGCGAAGGAAGTCCTAGGCGTCACCCCCGACGACGTGTTCGTCGGCTCGCCCCCCCTCGCCTTCACCTTCGGGCTGGGCGGCCTCGCCATCTTCCCGCTGCGCTTCGGGGCCGCCGCGACCCTGCTGGAGACGGCCTCCCCGCCCAACATGATCGAGATCATCGAGCGCTACCGCGCCACGGTCTGCTTCACCGCCCCCACCGCCTATCGCGCCATGCTGCAGGCCATGGAGGCGGGCGCCGACCTCTCGTCGCTCCGCGCCGCGGTCTCCGCCGGCGAGACCCTCCCCAAGCCCGTCTACGACGAGTGGATGGCCAAGACCGGCAAGCCCATGCTCGACGGCATCGGCGCCACCGAGATGCTCCACATCTTCATCTCCAACCGCTTCGACGACCACCGCCCCGCCTGCACCGGCAAGCCGGTCGGCGGCTACGAGGCGAAGGTCATCGGCCCAGACGGCGCCGAGGTCCCCGACGGCACCCCCGGCCGCCTCGCCGTGCGCGGGCCGACCGGCTGCCGCTACCTGCGCGGCGAGCGTCAAGCCGAGTATGTGGTGGACGGCTGGAACGTCACGGGCGACACGTTTCTGCGGGACGAGGGCGGCTGGTTCCACTTCCAGGCGCGCAACGACGACATGATCGTGTCGGCGGGCTACAACATCGCCGGCCCCGAGGTGGAGGCGGCGCTGCTGGCCCACCCCTGGGTCGCGGAATGCGCCGTGATCGGCGCGCCCGACCCGGGCCGCGGCCAGGTCGTCGAGGCCCACGTCGTTCTGGCCGAGGGCGCCCGGCCGGACGACGCGACGAGGCTGGCGCTCCAGGAGCACGCGAAAGGCATGATCGCCCCCTACAAGTACCCCCGCAGCGTCGTCTTCGCGGACGCCCTGCCCAAGACGCCCACCGGCAAGGTGCAGCGCTTCCGGCTCCGGCCCGGCGGAGGCGCGCCATGAACTGCGTCTTCGTCCAGGTCCGCTGCCGCCCCGCCACCGCCTACAAGGTGGCCGACGCCATCGCGCTGCGCGAGATCCACTCCGAGCTCTACTCCACCTCCGGCGAGTACGACCTCCTGGTGAAGATCTACGTTCCCGAAGGCGAGGACGTAGGCAAGTTCATCAACGACAACCTGCTCGACATCGACGGGATCGAGCGGACGCTGACGACCCTGACCTTCAGGGCCTTCTGAACAACCCGTCGCACCGCAACAGGGGAAGCACATGAAACTGAAGTCTCTCATCCTCGCCGCCGGCCTCGCCGCCACGGCGACCCACGCCCTCGCCGACGCCCACGGGGGCGTCAAGGTCGGCATGATCACCACGCTCTCGGGCGGCGGCGCCGGCCTCGGCATCGACGTGCGCGACGGCTTCCTGCTGGCCGTCGAGCAGGACGGCCGCGAGGGCCTCGAGGTCGTCGTCGAGGACGACCAGCAGAAGCCCGACGTGGCCGTGCAACTCGCCGACAAGATGATCCAGTCCGAGAAGGTGGACGTTCTGACCGGCATCATCTGGTCGAACCTCGCCATGGCCGTGGTGCCCTCGGCCACCGCGCAGGGCGTGTTCTACCTCTCGCCCAACGCCGGTCCCTCGGCGCTGGCGGGCAAGGGCTGCAGCCCGCTCTACTTCAACGTGGCCTGGCAGAACGACAACCTCCACGAGGCGGCGGGCGCCTACTCGAACACCGCAGGCCACCAGAACGCCTTCATCCTCGCGCCCAACTACCCCGCGGGGCAGGACGCGCTGACCGGCTTCAAGCGCATGTACGAGGGCGAGCTGGCGGGCGAGCTGTTCACCGAGCTGGGCCAGACCGACTACGCCGCCGAGCTCGCGCAGATCCGCGCCTCGGGCGCCGACTCGGTGTTCTTCTTCCTGCCCGGCGGCATGGGGATCTCGTTCCTCAAGCAGTACGCCGACAGCGGCATCGAGCTGCCCGTGGTCGGCCCCGCCTTCTCGTTCGACCAGGGCATCCTGCAGGCCGTGGGCGACGCGGCGCTCGGCGTGGTGAACACCTCGCAGTGGTCGAAGGATCTCGACAACGAGGCGAACGTCGCCTTCGTCGCCGCCTTCCAGGAGAAGTACGGCCGCCTGCCCTCGCTCTACGCCTCCCAGGGGTACGACACCGCGAACCTCCTCCTGTCCGCGCTCGACAAGGCCATGCCGTCGGATGCCGAGGCGTTCCAGGCCGCCCTCGAGGAGGCCGACTTCTCGTCCACGCGCGGCGACTTCCGCTTCGGGCCGAACCACCACCCGATCCAGGACATCTACGCCCGCGAGGTCGTCAAGGAGGGCGACGTCTACACCAACCGGATCGTCGGCGTGGCCCTCGAGGACCACGGCGACGCCTACGCCGCCGAGTGCGAGATGTGATCCCGCCGGCCCGGGCGCGCGGCGCCCGGGCCACCCCGACCGCCCACGAAAGGCGCCCATGACCCCCATCCTCGTCATCGAGCAGGTCCTGAACGGCCTCCAGTTCGGCGTGATGCTGTTCCTGATGGCGGCCGGCCTGACGCTGATCTTCGGCGTGATGGGCCTGATCAACCTCGCTCACGGCTCGCTCTACATGATCGGCGCCTTCGCCGCCGCCGCCGTGGCCGGCGCCACCGGCTCGTTCCTACTGGCCCTGGCGGCGGCCATGGCGGCGGCGGCCATCGCGGGTGTCGTCGTCGAAGTGGCGGTGATCCGGCGCCTCTACGCGCGCGACCACCTCGACCAGGTGCTCGCCACCTTCGCGCTGATCCTCGTGTTCTCGGAAGGCACCCGCTGGCTCTTCGGCTCCTTCCCGCTGTTCCTCGACATCCCCGAATGGCTGAGCGGCCCCGTCATGCTGCCGGGCGGCATCCTCTACCCCGCCTACCGCCTCGCCCTCATCGCCGTGGGCCTCGCCGTGGCCGTCGGCCTCGGCCTCCTGATCACCCGCACGCGGCTGGGCATCCAGATCCGCGCCGGCGAGAACGACCGCGAGATGATCGCCGCCCTCGGCGTCGACATATCCAAGCTCTACACCCTCGTCTTCGCCCTCGGCGCCGCATTGGCCGGGCTGGCGGGCGCGCTCGTGGGCGCGATCCAGTCTGTGCAGGTGGGCATGGGCGAGCCGGTCCTGATTCTGGCCTTCGTGGTGATCGTGATCGGCGGCATCGGCTCGATCCGCGGCGCCCTCGTGGGCGCCCTGCTGGTCGGCCTGACCGACACCCTCGGCGGCGTGTTCCTGCCCGCCCTGCTCGCCCTCGTCACCGACGCCTCGACGGCGGCCTCAACCGGCTCGGCGCTGGCCTCCATGGCGATCTACGTGCTGATGGGCGCCGTGCTCGTCTGGCGCCCCACCGGCCTCTTCGGAGCGCGCGCATGATTCCCGAGCGCCTCGTCAACGCCGCCGTGCTGCTGCTCCTCGCCGGCATCCCGCTCTGGGCGTGGATGGCGGACGAGCCCTTCACCATCACGCTCGCCACCCGCGCCGCCGTGTTCGCGCTGGCCGCCGTGGGCCTGAACCTCGCCCTCGGGCTGGGCGGCATGGTCTCCTTGGGCCACGCCGCGTTCTTCGGGCTGGGCGGCTACGCCATGGGCATCCTCGCCCACCACGCCCAGACCTACACGGCGCTGAACATCGGCCCCTTCGCCTTCGACGGCACCAAGTCCATGCCCGTGATCTGGCTGGTCGCCATGGCCGCCTCGGCGCTGGCCGCCCTCCTGATCGGCCTCCTCTCGCTGCGCACGGCGGGCGTCTACTTCATCATGATCACGCTGGCCTTCGGGCAGATGTTCTACTTCTTCGCCATCTCCTGGCCCGCCTACGGCGGCGAGGACGGCCTCTCGATCTACGTGCGCAACGGCTTCCCGGGCCTGAACACCCTCGACCCGATCCAGTTCTTCGGCCTCTGCTTCGCGCTCCTCCTCCTCGCGCTCCTCCTGTCCGCGCGCCTCAAGCGCTCCCCCTTCGGCCTCGCCCTGGAGGCCGCCCGCCAGGTGCCCCAGCGCGTGGAGACCGTGGGCCTCGACCCGTTCCGCCTGAAGCTGGTGGCCTTCGTCCTCTCGGGCACGATCACCGGCCTCGCGGGCGCGCTCTTCGCCGACCTCAACCGCTTCGTCTCGCCCACCATGTTCTCGTGGCAGCTCTCGGGAGAGATCATCGTGTTCGTGATCCTCGGCGGCGTCGCGCGCCTCTGCGGCCCCGTGGTCGGCGCCTGCGTCTTCGTCCTCCTCGAGCACGTCCTCGGGGGCCTCAGCGACTACTGGCACGTCTACCTCGGCGCGCTCCTCCTCGGCATCGTGCTCTTCGCGCGGGGCGGAATCATCGGCCTACTCTCAGGCCCGGAGCGGCTCCATGACTGACGCCCCCGTCCTCGCCGTCCACGACTTGCGCAAGAGCTTCGGCGCCCTCGCCGCCACCGACGGCGTCTCGCTCGATCTCCGCCCCGGCGAGATCCACGCCGTGATCGGCCCGAACGGCGCCGGCAAGTCCACCCTCATCGCCCAGATCGGCGGCACCCTGGCCCCCGACTCCGGCCGGGTCGAGCTGCTGGGCGAGGACGTCACCCGCCTGCCCACCCGCGCCCGCGCCCGCCGCGGGCTGGGCCGCACCTTCCAGGTCTCCGCCCTCGCCATGGAGCACTCCGCGCTCCAGAACGCCCTCCTCGGCGCCCTCGGGGCCTCGGGGCGCCCCTGGCGCTTCCTCCGCTCCGCCCTCGGCGACCAGGCCTTGCGCGCCCGCGCCGAGGCCGCCCTCGCCCGCGTCGGCCTTGGCTCCCACGCCGCCACCCGCACCGGCGCCCTGAGCCACGGCGAGCGCCGCCAGCTCGAGGTCGCCGTGGCCCTCACCCTCCAGCCCCGCGCCTTCCTCATGGACGAGCCCATGGCCGGCCTCGGCACCGAAGGCTCCAAGACCCTCACCGCCTTCCTGGACGGCCTGCGTGCCGAAGCCCCGATCCTCCTCGTCGAGCACGACATGGACGCCGTGTTCGCCCTCGCCGACCGGGTGAGCGTGCTCGTCTACGGCCGGATCATCGCCACCGGCACCGTGGACGAGATCCGCCGGAGCCGCGCCGTGCGCGAGGCCTATCTCGGGGACGCCGCATGAGCCTGCTGGAACTGCAAGGCGTCGAGGCCTCCTACGGCACCGCCCAGGCCCTCCACGGCGTCGACCTGCGCGTCGAGGAGGGCGAGGCCGTCGCCCTCATGGGGCGCAACGGCATGGGCAAGACCACCACCGTGAAGGCCATCTGCCGGATGCTGCCCGCCACCGGCACCCTCCAATTCGACGGCCGCGACTTGCGCGCCCTGCCCTCCCACCGCGCCGCCCGCCTCGGCATCGGGCTGGTGCCCGAGGGCCGCCGCTGCTTCCGCTCCCTCACCGTGCACGAGAACCTCGTCGCCGCCGCCCGCCCCGGCCCGTGGGACATGGACAAGGTCGCCGCCCTCTTCCCCCGGCTCGGGGAGCGCCGCACCCAGCGCGCCGCCACGCTTTCGGGCGGCGAGCAGCAGATGCTCGCCATCGGCCGCGCGCTGATGACCAACCCGCGCCTCCTGATCCTCGACGAGGCCACCGAGGGCCTCGCCCCCCTCGTGCGCGCCGAGATCTGGGCCGCCGTGGGCGCGGTGCGCCGCGACGGCGCGATGGCCCTCCTCGTGATCGACAAGTCCCTCGCCGAGCTGCGCGCCGTCTGCGACCGCGCCGCGATCCTCCAGCGCGGCCGCACCGCCTGGGAGGGGCCCGTCGCCGACCTCACCGACGAGACCGCCGAGCGATTGGTGGGGGTGTAGATGTTCGAGACCACCCAGAAGGTGCTGTTCCGGCACTGCGACCCGGCGGGTATCGTGTTCTTCCCGCGCGCCTTCGAGATCGCCAACGACCTCGTGGAGCGGTTCTTCGCGGAGGCCCTCGACTGGCCCTTCGAGGACCTGCTCCGCGATGCCGGCGTGCCCACCGCCGAGATCGCCACCCGCTTCCGCGCCCCCTCGCGCCACGGCGACGTGCTGCGGCTGCGGCTCGCGCTCACGAAGCTCGGCCGCACCAGCCTCGCCTATCGCCTCGACGCGCAGTGCGGGGGCGAGCCGCGCTGGGAGACCCGCGCCACCCTCGTCCACGTCGGCGCCGGGGGCCGCCCGGCCCCGTGGCCCGACGCCGTCCGCCTCCGCCTCGCCGACCATCTGGAGCCCGCCCCATGACATTGACCCCGATCCACCCCGAGGGCTGGGCGCCCGCGCTCGGCTACGCCAACGGCATGCTCGCCCCCGACGGCACGCTCCACGTGGCCGGCCAGATCGGATGGGACGCGTCGAAGCGCTTCGTGGCGGACGACTTCGTGGGGCAGATGCGCCAGGCGCTCGCGAACGTGGTCGCGGTGGTCGAGGCGGCGGGCGGCTCGGCCACGGACGTGGCGCGACTGACGTGGTTCGTGACCGACAAGTACGCCTACCTCGCCGCCCAGCGCGCCGTGGGCGAGGCCTACCGCGAGGTGTTCGGCCGCCACTTCCCGGCCATGTCGATGCTGGTGGTCTCGGAGCTGGTCGAGGACCGCGCGCTGGTCGAGATCGAGGCCACCGCCCACGTTGGCTGAGGTCGCGATCCGCCCCGCCGTCCCGGCCGACGCCGCGGCGGTCCGCGCCTGCGTCCGCGCCGCCTACGCGCCTTACGTTGCCGCGATCGGCCGCGAGCCCGCGCCCATGGGCGACGACTGGCCCGCGCTGGTGGCCGCCGGCGAGGTCCGCGTCGCCCCGGCCCTCGGCCCGCTGCTGGGGTGCATCGCCTTCCGCGCGGACGGCCCGGCGATGCTGCTGGAGACCGTCGCCGTCCACCCGGGCGCCCAGGGCCGCGGCCTCGGCGGCGCGCTGATCCGCCACTGCGAGGCCGAGGCGCGCCGCCTCGGGCTGGCCTCCGTGCGCCTCTACACCAACGAGGCGATGACGGCGAACCTCACGCTCTACCCCGCCCTCGGCTACCGCGAGACCGGGCGGCGGGAGGAGCACGGCTTCCGCCGCGTGTTCTTCGAGAAGAGGCTGGCCTGAGGCGGGCCGAAACCCCTCTGTCCCCACCGATCCACCTCTCGGCGCGCCTCCGTCCCCACGTGTCCCCACGACGGCACACGCGAAGTCGCCGGAGCGATGGACCCGCGGCGGCGGAAAATGTTAGCAAATCCAAAGATTTGGATGGTACCAGCGCCCCGGCTCGAACGGGGGACCTCCTGATCCACAATCAGGCGCTCTAACCAACTGAGCTACGCCGGCACTCGTCCCGCGGCGCCTCGCGGCACCGCTCGGGGCGCGATCTAGCGAAGGGGCGCGCGCCGCGCAAGAGCGGCGGGGCGGGGTTTTCTCCCCCGGCGGCCCTACAACGCGATCTCCCAGCTCTGCTCCACGGTGGGCTGCCCGAACGCCTCGACCGGCTTCGAGTCCACCATGCGGAAGCCCCGCCGCGCGTAGAGCCGTCCCGCCGCGCCGTGGCTCTCGTGGGTCCAGAGCGTAAGCCGCCGCGCACCGGTCTCCCGCGCGAAGGCCATGCAGCGGTCCAGCAGCGCGTCCGCCAGCCCGGTGCCGCGCATCGCCGGCTCCACGAGGAACATCCGCAGCTTCGCCGACTCGTCCGAGGGGCGGGTGCAGAAGATGCAGCCCAGCCGCTCGTCCCCGCGGTGGGCGATCCAGGCCCGCTCGTGCGCGGTGCGCGTCTCGATGAACCGCGCCAGCAGCCCCAGCACCAGCGCCTCGAAGCGGATGTCGTAGCCCTCGTCGCGCCAGTAGAGCGCGCCGTGGCGCGAGGCGACCCAGCCGGCGTCCCCGGGCTCGAGGTCGCGGAACTCGACGTCGCCTGTCATGCTCCCACGTTGCACGGGGCCCGCGGCGGCGCTAGAGGGCCGCCATGGGCATCAACGACGAATCCGACGCCGAGGCGAACCTGCAGATCGGTCCCACCGACCGCGGCATGGTGCGCCTCTTCATCGAGAGCCACGGCACCGAGATCCCGATGGACTTCGAGCCCGAGGAGGCCGAGGACATCGCCGAGGAGCTCCGCGCCGCCGCCGCGATGGCCCGCGCCATGGGCGCCAAGGGCCGCTGAGCCGCGCGCGGCGAACACGCCTTCTGATCTTCGTTTCGTAAATTCCGAGGAGGTCCGCAGGCTTCCCGGGATCGGTCCAGTGGACCGATCCGCCTGCGGACGGGCGAAGCCCCGGACGCGCGCAGCGAGCGGGGGCAGAGCCCCCTATCGACGCCGCCGGTATGCACGGGGGGTGCACGCAGGGTGCACGGGGGGCGCCCCCCCCGTTCAGGACGCCGAGCGCAGCATCGGGTCGCGTGCCCAGTGCAGCCGCTGCGCCGCCGTGCGCGCGAACCGGACGGTCAGCTTGCGGCGCTTGGCCTGCGGCAGCGGCGTGCCTTCCGGCATGCGGATCACCTCGGCCCCGAAGGCGTCGCCGATGATGAGGCCCACATCGCCGGGCAGGATCTCGGTCGGGAAATCGCAGTCCACGGCGAAGAAGAACCGATCCGCAAAAGGCAAGTAGTTCCGCCACTTGAGGTCCGACATGAAGTCCGCGCGGCTCGACTTGCACTCGATCACCCAGAACTCGGACTTCGGCCCCATGGCCATCACGTCGATGCGCAGGCCGCGGTCGGGCACGAACTCCTCAAGGCAGCAGAAGTCGTGGTCCCGCAGGTGCCGCGCGACGCCGCGGGCCAGCAGCTGGCCGGGCTGCATGGGGGCGTCGGGCAGGAGGGCGGGACGGTCGAGCATGGGGCGATCTTGTGAACGAAAGGTGAATCGCTGTCCAGCCTCCCCCTCCCGCTTGAAGGCCCCGGGGGCGGGGCCTATCTGGCTTCTCGCGGGTTCTGCTCTTCTCGTCACTCGGCGAAATTCCGGTGGCCTTAAGCAATTCCGAGGGAGTTGGCTCTGATGCGGTCCTGGCCGTGTTACCCGGCGCCCACCTGTACATACAGGTCCTCGGGAATGATCGCTCGACGGTCGCTGCGGATCCCGCGCATTTCCTGCCCGAAGGGCAGGAAATGTCGCGTCTCGCAACAAGATGCCACGCCGCCCTAACCGGGACTTTCCGCAGGAAAGTCTCCGGCCCCGGCGTGGCACCCGCGACGACCGTACGAGGGGGCTCTGCCCCCGCGCTACGCGCTCCCCCGAGGTACTTCGGGCAAGGTGAGGACGCAGGGGCGCCTACCGCCCCCGCCGCCGCGCCTCCATCCGCATCGCGCGCCGCATCTCGATGTCCGCGAGCCGCGTCATCAGGGCACGGCGCTCCGCCTCGCCTTCCGTCGCCTTCAGCTCCTCGCGCAGCGCGGCGGCCTGCTTGGCGAGCACCACCTCGGGCGGCAGCGCGCCCTCGCGCGCCATCATGCGGAAGCCCGCCGACTCGATCGGATCGACGTAGGCCCCGCCTTCGGCGGGCGGCAGCGGCTTGCCCTCGCCTTCGAGCCCGCGCAGGTCGCCCTGCGCCTCGGCCCGGGCGATCAGCCGCTCGGTGAGGAAGGCGAGCGCCTTCACTTCGCCTCCAGCGCCTCGATGCGGGCGCGCAGCGCCTCGTTCTCCTCGCGGGCCTTCTGGGCCATCGCGCGCACGGCGTCGAACTCCTCGCGCGTCACGAAGTCGCGGTCGGCCATCCAGCGGTCCAGCATCGACTGGAACGCGGTCTCGGCCTCGGCGCGCGCGCCCTGCGCCACGCCCATCGCGTTGGTCATGAGCTGGCCGATGTCGTCCATGAAGCGGTTGCGGGTCTGCATTGGGTCTCTCCTCCGGGATCCCGCCGGATATGGGGGCACGGGCGCCGCGCCTCAAGCTTGACAGCCCCGCCCCGCGCGGCCACGGCACGGCCCATGCTCGTGATCCCCTTCCCCGACATCGCGCCCGAGATCTTCACGCTCTCGCTCGGCGGCTTCGACTTCGCGCTGCGCTGGTACGCGCTGGCCTATATCGCCGCGATCCTCGGGGGGTGGGCGCTCGCCCGCGCGGCCGTCGCGCATACCGAGTGGTGGCCGGGCGGCACCGCGCCGATGACCAGGGCGCAGATCGAGGACGCCATGACCTGGGCGACGCTCGGCGTGATCCTGGGCGGGCGGCTGGGCTACGTGCTGTTCTACCGGCCCGAGCACTACTTCGCGAACCCCGGCGAGATCCTCGCCGTCTGGGAGGGCGGAATGAGCTTCCACGGCGGCATGATCGCCACCGGCCTCGCCGTGATCGCCTTCGCGCTGAAGAACGGCGTGCCGATCCGGCAGATGCTGGACGTGGCCGCGCTGGCCACGCCGCTGGGCCTCGCGCTGGGGCGGCTCGCGAACTTCATCAACGCCGAGTTGTGGGGCCGTCCCTCGGACCTGCCGTGGGCGGTGGTGTTTCCCGGCGAGGCCGCGCAGGCCTGCGCCACGGCCGCGGCGGCCTGCGCGCGCCATCCCTCGCAGCTCTACGAGGCGCTGCTGGAGGGCGTGGTGCTGCTGGCCGTGCTCTGGATCGTGGCCGCGCGCGGGGCGCTGAAGCGGCCCGGCTTCGTGACGGGGCTGTTCCTCGCCGGCTATGCGACGGCGCGCATCTTCGTGGAGCGGTTCCGCGTGGCCGACGCCCAGTACATCACCCCAGAGAACCCGCTCGGCCACGTGGTCGGCTCGCCGGAGTTCGGCCTGAGCATGGGACAGGTGCTGAGCCTGCCGATGCTCGTCGTGGGCCTCGGCGCGATGGCGCTGGCGGTGGCGGCGGGCCGGCGCCGCACGGCGTGAGCCTGCGCGACCACCTCCTGCGGCGCATCCGAGCCGCGGGGCCGATGACCGTGGCCGACTGGATGCACGACTGCCTCGTGCACCCCGAATGGGGCTACTACGTGCGCCGCGACCCGCTGGGCCGCGACTTCACCACCGCGCCCGAGATCTCCCAGGTGTTCGGCGAGCTGCTGGGACTGGCCCTCGCGCAGGCGTGGCTCGACCAGGGGGCGCCCGCGCCCGTGACGCTGGCGGAGCCGGGACCGGGGCGCGGCACACTGATGGCCGACGCCCTGCGCGCCACCGCGCGCGTTCCCGGCTTCCATGACGCGCTCCGCCTCCACCTCGTGGAGGCCTCGCCCGCCCTGCGCGCGGAGCAGGCCAAGCGTCTCGGCGACCACGATCCCACCTGGCACGACACGGTGGACGCCCTGCCGGACGGCCCCCTCCTGCTCGTCGCCAACGAGTTCCTCGACGCCCTGCCGGTGCGCCAGTGGCGGCGCGCGGGCGATGGCTGGTCCGAGGTGCTGGTGACGGAGCGGGAGGGCGCGCTCGCCTTCGCCGCCGGTCCACCCGCCCTCGTCCCCGAGCTGGACCGCTTCGACGTCCCCGACGGCACGGTGGTGGAGCGCTGCCCTGCCCTGCCCGGCGTGGTCGCCGCCATCGCGCGGCGGGTGGCCGAGGGGGGCGCGGCGATCTTCGTGGACTACGGGCACTGGCGCTCGCGCGGCGACACGCTGCAGGCGGTGCGTGCGGGCGCGGCGGTCGACCCGCTGGCCGATCCGGGCGAGGCCGACCTCACGGCCCACGTGGACTTCGAGGCGGTGGCGCTGGCCGCCGGGGGCGTGCCGGGCCTGCGCGTCTCGGGGATGGAGCGGCAGGGCGTGCTGCTGGAGCGGCTCGGCGCCACGGCGCGCGTGCAGGCCCTCGCCCGGGGCCGCGACGCCGCCGCGGTGGAGGCGCTGGCCGCCGCGCACCGGCGCCTCCTTCACCCCTCCGAGATGGGCGATCTGTTCAAGGCCCTCGCCCTCGTGCCCGCGGGCGCCCCGCTGCCGCCGGGCTTCGGGGACTAGGGGCGCGAGCCGGTCCGCGCCGTTCCTTCCCCCCGCCCCGCATGCGCCTTGACCCGCCCCGTCGCACCGCGCACTCCGGTGGCATGACCCTCGACGCCATCCGCTCCGACCTCATCGCTGCGCCGCACGGGTTCTTCACCCGCGCGGGCGGTGCCTCGTCGGGGCTCTACGAGGGGCTGAACGCCGGGCTCGGCAGCCGCGACCAGCGCGGCGCGGTTCAGATGAACCGCGAGCGGGTGGCCGCGCATCTCGGCGTCGCGCCCGATCACCTCCACGGGGTGCACCAGGTCCATTCGGCGGACGTGGTGCGCGTGGACGGCCCCCTGGGCGAGCCGCGTCCGAAGGCCGACGCGCTCGTCACCGACCGCCCCGGCGAGGCGCTCGCGATCCTCACCGCCGACTGCCAGCCGGTGCTGTTCGAGGACCGCGAGGCCGGCGTCATCGGGGCGGCCCATGCGGGCTGGAAGGGTGCGCTCGGCGGTGTGCTGGAGGCGACCCTGGAGGCGATGGAGGCGCTCGGCGCGCGCACGATCCGCGCGGCCATCGGCCCGTCGATCTCGCAGCGCAACTACGAGGTGGGGCCCGAGATGCTGGACGCCTTCCTGGCCGAGGACGCGGAGGCCGCGCGCTTCTTCGCGAACGGCGAGGGCGACCGGATGATGCTGGACCTGCCGGGCTACGGCCTCCACCGCCTGCGCCGCGCGGGCGTGGAAGCCGAGTGGACCGGCCACTGCACCTACGCCGACGAGGCGCGGTTCTACTCCTACCGCCGGGCCACCCACCGGGGCGAGCCCGATTATGGCCGTCTCATCGCCGCGATCCGGCTCTAGCGGCGCCACGGGAACACCCGGACCGCGCCACGTCTCCGCCCCCGCCCCGCCGCGAGGCCCCGTCACACCGGGCTCACGCCTCAGGGAGAGATCGCGATGTCCAGCAAGACCTTCATCGACGCCGTCGTCGAAGCCGCTCGCACCGAGCGCCCGGTGATGCCGTGGACCCGCGGCGCGCGCCGTGCCGCCATGATCGACCGCCGCGTGCCCGAGCGCATCGAGGCCGCCGCCAGCTGAGGCCACGCCCCCGCTGGACAACCCCGCCGGGCGGGGCGCAACTGCGCCCATGCCCGATCTCGACCTCCGCTACCCCGCCATCTCCGACCTGCGCGCCCGCGCCCGCCGGCGCATGCCTCGCTTCGCCTTCGAGTACCTCGATTCGGGCACCGGCACCGAGCGCGGCGTCCACGCGAACCGCGCCGGCCTCGACGCGGTGCGCTTCCAGCCCGCGATCCTGCGCGGGCCTCTCGATTTCGACCTCTCCGCGGATGCCTTCGGCCCGCACCCCCTGCCCTTCGGCATCGCGCCCGTGGGCTTCGCGGGCATGATCTGGCCGGACGCGGAGCGTCACCTCGCCCGCGCCGCCGCGCGCCACGGCATCCCCTACGGCCAGAGCACCGTGGCCGCCGCCACGCCCGAGGACACCGGCCCCATCGCCGGCGATCTGGGCTGGTTCCAGCACTACCCGGTCAACGACGCAGGGATACGCCGGGACATGCTGCGGCGGATCAAGGACGCGGGCTGGCGGGTGCTAGTCGTCACCGTGGACGTGCCCGGCGAGTCGCGCCGCGAGCGCCAGCGCCGCGCCAACATCTCCATGCCCCCCGTGGTCACGCCCGCGATGGCGCTCGACATGGCCCTGCACCCGGCATGGGCCATGGGCCACGCGCGGATGGGCGGCATGCCCCGGATGCGCTTTCCCGAAGGATACGTCGGCGACCGCACGGGCGCGGACGCCTTCGTCCACGCGGGCCGCCTGATCCGGGGCTATCCGGACGACGCCTACATCAGCGCCCTGCGCGAGGAGTGGGACGGCCCCCTCGTGGTGAAGGGCGTGCAGGAGGGGGTGGACGCCGAGCGGCTGCTCGGCCTCGGCGTGGACGGCATCTGGGTGTCGAACCACTCGGGCCGCCAGTTCGAGGGCGGGCCGGCGGCGATCGACAACCTGCGCGAGGTGGCCGGCGTCGTCGCGGGCCGGGCGCCGGTGTTCTTCTGCTCCGGCGTCGCGGGCGGGCTGGACGTCCTGCGCGCGGTGGCCCTCGGCGCAAGCTTCGTGTTCCTCGGCAAGGCGTGGTTCTTCGCGCTGGCCGCCCTCGGGCCGCGGGGGCTGGATCACCTCGTGCACGTCCTGCGCGACGACCTGGAGTGCAACATGGCGCAGCTTGGGATCGAGCGGCTGGCGGACGCGAAGGGGCGGTTGATCGGTCGGGGGGGCGCGTCGATCCGGTAAGACGGCGCGGGTGGTTGGCCGAGGCCCCGGATCGGGTCCGGGGCCTCGGCCCGCCAGGGGCGGAACGGTCGGGACGTGAACGCTACCCCCCGACCCGCCGCAACCGGATCGGCCCCCGCGCCGCCTGCGGGTCCACCACCGCCCCGCCCTGCGTCGCCTCGACCTCTGCCAGCCCTCCGGCCACCCGGCGGACCTGCGCCATCAGCGGGCGCCAGTCCCCGGCCAGCGCCCGCGCCACCTCGGAGGGGCAGACCGAGCGGGGCGACCGCTCGGCCGTGAGCGCCAAGATCGCCGCCGCGACCGCGCCGTCAGTCGGAGAGCGCGGCATCGCAGCGGCCGCAGACCCCGTCGTGGCCGTGCCGGCCCACGTCGGGCAGCACCTTCCAGCAGCGCAGGCACTTGCCGCCCTCGGCGTGCCGGAACACCACCGCGACGCCGCCCTCCTCGGAGCGGAACGCCTCGGGCGGGGCGTCGGCGTCGGAGAGCACGACGTCCGAGACGATGCACACGTCGTCGAAGGCCACGCCGTCCAGCAGCGCCTTGGTGTCCGGGTCCACGTGCACCACCGGCGCCGCCTCCAGCGACGAGCCGATCACCTTGTCGCGCCGCGCCACCTCCAGCGCCCCGGTCACGACGCGGCGCGCCGCGCGCACGCGCGCCCACTTCCCAGCCAGCGCGTCGTCGCGCCATCCGGGGTTCGCTTCGGGGAAGTCCTCGAGGTGCACCGACGACTCCTCGCCCCCGAAGCGCTCCAGCCACGCTTCCTCCATGGTGAAGGGCAGGATCGGCGCGAGCCATGCGGCGATGCGCCTGTGCAGGATGTCGAGCACGGTGAGCGCCGAGCGCCGCCGCAGCGTGTCCCCGTCGCAGTAGAGCGCGTCCTTGCGCACGTCGAAGTAGAAGGCCGACAGGTCATTCGTGCAGAACTGGAACACGGCGTTCCAGACCCCGGCGAAGTCGAAGCGGCGGTAGCCCTCGCGCACCTCGTCGTCGAGCTCCGAGAGGCGGTGGAGGATCAGGCGCTCCAGCTCCGGCATCTCGATCGGGTCGGCGGCCTTCGCGGGATCGTAGTCGCCCAGCGAACCCAGCATGTAGCGCAGGGTGTTGCGCAGGCGCCGGTAGCCATCGGCCACGCCCTTGAGGATCTCGTCGCCGATGCGGTGGTCGGCGGTGTAGTCCACCTGCGCCACCCACAGGCGCAGGATGTCGGCGCCGTACTGGTCCACGATCTTCTGGGGCGCGACGATGTTGCCGAGCGACTTCGACATCTTCACGCCCTTCGCGTCGAGCGTGAAGCCGTGGGTCACGACCGCCTTGTAAGGCGCGCGCCCCTTCGTTCCGCAGCCCTGCAGCATGGACGAGTGGAACCAGCCCCGGTGCTGATCGGTGCCTTCCAGATAGACGTCGGCGATGCCGTCCGCGGTGCCGTCCTCGCGGTCGCGCAGCACGAAGGCGTGGGTGGAGCCCGAGTCGAACCACACGTCGAGGATGTCGAACACCTGGTCCCAGGCCTCGGGATCGTGGTCCGCCCCGAGGAACCGCGCCTTGGCGCCCGCCGCGTACCAGGCGTCCGCGCCCTCGGCCTCGAAGGCCTCGAGGATGCGCGCGTCCACGGCGTCGTCGCGCAGGATGAAGTCCGGATCGTCCGCCTTCGCGCCCCGCTTCGTGAACAGAACCAGGGGCACGCCCCAGGCGCGCTGGCGGCTGAGCACCCAGTCGGGGCGGTTCTCGATCATGGCGTGGAGCCGGTTGCGACCGCGCCGCGGCGTCCACTCCACCAGTTGGTCGATGGAGGTGAGCGCCCGCGCCCGGATCGTCTCGCCGTGCGCGTCGCGGCCGTCGCCCACGGGGCGGTCGATGGCGGCGAACCACTGGGGCCGGTTGAGGCGGATCACGGGGGCCTTGGAGCGCCAGGAATGGGCGTCCGAGATGGTGATGCGCCGCCGCGCCATCAGCGCGCCGGCCGCGACCATGCGCTCGATCACCGCCTTGTTGGCGCCGCCGGGCTTGCCGCTCGCCTGCACGATGGCCTCGCCGCCGAAGAACGGCAGGTCGGCGCGCAAGGTGCCGTCGGCCTCGACGTTGTAGGTCATGGGCAGGCCGTGCTCGACGCCGATCGCGTAGTCGTCG
Organism: Jannaschia sp. W003; assembly: GCF_025144335.1. NCBI lineage: Bacteria > Pseudomonadati > Pseudomonadota > Alphaproteobacteria > Rhodobacterales > Roseobacteraceae > Jannaschia > Jannaschia sp. W003. Next base: position 1,341,890 of record NZ_CP083539.1, on the reverse strand, counting down.
TCGCCGTGGCTGGGCGCGGTGTGCACGAAGCCCGTGCCGGCGTCGTCGGTGACGTGGGCGCCCGGGAACAGGGGCACGTCGTAGTCCCACTCACCGTCCGCGCCGTCCGCGCCGCGCAGGGGGTGGGCGCAGCGGAGGGCGGCAAGCTCTTCGGGCTGCACGGGGCGCACGCGGCGCCACTGACCGGATTCCAGCCGCATGGCGCCCAGCGCCTCCTCGGCGAGGGCGTCGGCGACTAGGAACGTGTCGCCCACCGAGACCCACGATTCCTCGGGCGTGCCCGTCACCTCGTAGAGGCCATACTCGATGGAGGGCCCGAAGCAGATCGCCCGGTTCGAGGGCAGCGTCCAAGGCGTGGTGGTCCAGATCAGCACGCGCGCGGCCTCGAGCTGCTGCTCGCGCGTGACCGTGGCCGCGGCCACGGCGGCGCGGGTCTCCTGCGTCTCCTCCTCGAAGGGCAGGTCCGCCTCAAGGTCGTAGAGCGTGCTCGCGGCCTCGACGACGGGGAAGGCCACCCAGACGGCGTCGGTCTGGCGGTCGTGGTACTCCACCTCCGCCTCGGCCAGCGCGGTGCGCTCCACGGGCGACCACATCACGGGCTTCGAGCCCTGGTACACCAGCCCATTGCGCACGAACTCCAGGAACTCGCCCGCGATCACCGCCTCGGCGTGATGCGCCATGGTCAGGTAGGGGTCGGCCCAGTTGCCGGTGATGCCGAGGCGCTGGAACTCGTCCCGCTGCACGTCGACCCAGCCGCGCGCGAACTCGCGGCACTCGCCGCGGAACTCGGACACGTCGACCGCGTCCTTGTCCTGGCCCTTGCTGCGGTACTTCTCCTCGATCTTCCACTCGATCGGCAGGCCGTGGCAGTCCCAGCCGGGGACGTACGGCGCGTCGAAGCCCATCATCTGGTGCGAGCGCACCACGAAGTCCTTCAGCGTCTTGTTGAGCGCGTGGCCCATGTGGAGGTGGCCGTTGGCGTAAGGAGGCCCGTCGTGGAGCACGAAGCGCTCCCGGCCCGCCTTGGCGCGCAAACGGTCGTAGATGCCCATCCGCGCCCAGCGCTCCAGCCACGCCGGCTCGCGCTTCGGGAGCCCGGCGCGCATCGGGAAGTCGGTGCGCGGCAGATGCAGGGTGGACTTGTAGTCGGGAGCTTCGGGCGTGTCGGCGCACATGGGGGCGGTCTCGCGAATGGGGAATGGAAGGGCGCGCGTCGGCGCGGCGTGCGGCCCGGCTACCCCGCGCGGATCAGCGGCGGGGCGCCGGGCGGCGAATTCGCGATATGCGGGCCGGATGGTGCATCGGCGGCGTTATAGGCAGGGGGCCGCGGGGGGTAAAGGCGCCCCTCAGACCACCGCCACGTTGCCGCGCTTGCGCCCCGTCTCCACGTAGCGGTGCGCCTCCACGAGGTCGCGCAGCGGATAGATCCGGTCCATCTGCGGGGCGAAGGTGCCCGCGTGCACCATCTCCAGGAGGGCCGCGAGGCCGCCGCGGAGGGTGGCCGCGTCCTGCAGGCCGGCCGCCGAGAACAGGGCGCGCGGCCCGTCGCGCATCCGGGACCGGGCCATGTCCCGCAGGAGCGCGAGCCCCAGCACCGGGCAGAGGTAGCGGCCCCGCGGCGCGAGGTGCGGGCGGGCCTCCGCGAAGCCCGAGAGCCCCAGCGTGTCGAACACCACGTCGAAGGGCCCGCCCGCGAACACGTCCTCCCTGCGCGGGTCCACGACCCGGTGCGCGCCGACGGCCGCCACCATCGCGGCGTTGCGCGTGGTGGTGGCGGTCGTATCCGCGCCGAGCGCGGCGGCGATCTGCACCGCCGCGCTGCCGAGGCTGCCCGAGCCGCCGAGGACCAGCACCCCCTCTCCCGCCCGCAGCTCCGCCACGCGGGTGAGGAAGTGCCACGAGGTCAGCGGCCCGTCGCACATCACCGCCGCCTCCTCGTGGGTGAGGGCGTCGGGCTTTGGCATGAGCACCCCGTCCTCGGGCAGGAGGATGTGGCTCGCGTTCGCGCCGAAGCGCATCCCCGCCTCGCCGAACACGGCGTCGCCCACAGCGAAGCGCCGCACTCCGGGCCCCGCGGCGATCACCTCGCCCGAGAGGCCCGTGCCGCTCAGGGCGGCGCGGGGACGGCGCAGGCCGAGGAAGAGGCGGGCGAAGCGGGGCCGGCCGGCGCGCATCATCGTGTCGGCGCGGGTCACGGCCGAGGCGCGCACGCGCACGAGCACCTCGCCCGGTCCCGGCTCCGGCAGGGGACGCACCACCGGCGCGAGCCGTTCGGGGCCGCCGTAGCGGCGGATTTCCCAGGCATCGTAGGTCATGGCAGGCTCCTTTCCGTTCGGGGTCGGCGTCCGGATAGAGGGTCGAGATCGATCCGCGAATGCCCTAGGATGACCCGCCCCGGATCGAAAACGAACCGCGCCCATGGACTGGAAAGCCCTGCCCGCCTTCCTCGCCGTCGCCCGCGACGGCTCGCTGCGCGCCGCGGCCGAGCGGCTGGGCGGCACCCATGCGACCGTGCGGCGGCAGATCGAGGGGCTGGAGGCGCAGCTCGACACGCAGCTCTTCCGACGGACCACGGGCGGCCTGACGCTGACGGCCGCCGGACGGCGCCTCCTGCCCCGCGCCGAGGAGGCCGAGGCGGCGCTCCTGCGGGGGCGGGCCGCGGTGCAGGGCCTCGACCGCGAGGCGGCGGGGCGGGTGCGGCTCTCGGCCGATCCGATGACGGCGCACCACCTGCTGGCCCCGGCGCTCGCGGAGTTCGCAGGGCTCTACCCGGAGATCGACGTGGAACTGCGTCTCGACTACGCGCTCGACTCGATCCCGGCGGGCGAGACGGACGTCTCGGTGCGCCACGTTCTGGCCGTCGACGAGGACGCGGTGGGGCGCAAGCTGTTCGCGCTGGAGCTGGGCGTCTTCGCCTCGCGGGCCTACCTCGACCGGCACCTGCCCGCGGCGGGACCGCACGGCGAGGGGCTGAGCTGGATCGGCTACGGCGACGCGCCGGAACTGCGCCGGATGATCGACGCCACGCCCTTCCCGGCCGCGCGCGTGCGCCACGCCGTGCCCGATCCGGGGATGCACCTGCACCTCGCGCGGGCCGGGGCGGGCATGACGTTCCTGGCGACCTGGGTGCAGCGCGCCTTTCCCGAGCTGCAGCGGGTGCCCGGAACGGCGCTCGACCGCCGCCGCTCCACCTGGGTGCTGCTGCACGGCGAGCTGCGCCGGGTGCGGCGGGTGCGGCTGCTGGCGGACTTCCTTGCCGACGCGCTGGTGGCGGCCCGGGACGCGGGCTAGCCCTCGCCGTCGCGCACCTTCTGCACGTGCTCCCAGACGCGGGAGATCACCACCGACCCCTCGCCCACCGCCGAGGCCACGCGCTTCACCGACTCCGCGCGCAGGTCGCCGATCGCGAACACGCCGTCCATCGAGGTCTCGAAGGGCGACTCGCGCCCCGCCGCCTCGCCGGTCAGCACGAAGCCGGCATCGTCCACGGCGACGTCGTCCGCCAGCCAGTCGGTGTTGGGCGCGGCGCCGACCATCACGAAGGCGGCCGGGGTCTCGATGCGCTCGTCGCCCTCCTCCACGCCGTCGCCCTTGAGGGTGACCGCCTCCAGCGCCTCGCCGCCCTCCAGCGCGGCGATCTCGGTCGAGAGGCGCACGCGCACGTGCTCGCTCGCCTCCAGCCGCCGGCTGAGGTAGCTCGACATGGCCCCGAGCCGGTCCTCGCGCACCAGGAGGTGCACGCAGGCGGCATGGCGGCTGAGGAACATCGCCGCCTGCCCCGCCGAGTTGCCGCCCCCCACCACGACCACCTGGGCGTCGCGGCAGAAGCGGGCCTCGAACTCGGTGGCGGCATAGTAGATGCCGGCGCCCTCGAACTCCTCGAGCCGGTCGAGCGGCAGGCGGCGGTACTGCACCCCGCAGGCCAGCACCACGGCGCGGGCGCAGCACTCGGTGCCGTCGTCGAGCGTGACGCACAGGATGCCGTCCTCGCGCCGGCGCATGTCCACGGCGCGGCGGGGCACGGCGAAGCGGGTGCCGAACTTCATGGCCTGCACCTCGCCGCGCCAGCACAGGTCGGCGCCCGAGATGCCGGTCGGGAACCCCATGTAGTTCTCGATACGACTGGAGGTGCCCGCCTGCCCGCCGATGGTGGCGTCCTCGATCACCAGCGCCGAGAGTCCCTCGGCGCCCGCGTAGACCGCCGCCGCCACGCCGCCGGGGCCGCCGCCCACGATCAGCACGTCGTGGACCTCGGAGGGCCCGAGGTCGAGGTCGAGGCCGAAGAGACGCGCGACCTTGGCCGTGGTCGGCGCCTCCATCACGTGGTCGCGGCCGAACACCACGCAGGGCTCCGCGGGAATCGCCGAGCAGTCCTCGGGCAGGCGCCCCTCGCGCACGTCCTCGACCTCGAGCGTGCGGAACGGGATGCGGTTGCGCTGGGCGAAGGCCGCGATCGAGCGGATGTGCCGGTCGCGCTCCACGCCCACGAGGGTCAGCGACGAGCTGTTGCCCTGAAGCAGCTCGCGGCGGCGCGCGGCGAGCACGGTGACCACGATGTCCGAGGCCTCGGGGTAGCGACTCATAAGCTCGAGCATCGCCTCGCGCGGGGCTTCCAGGATGCGGCATTCGGACATGCAGCGCACGGGCAGCATGGCGCCCGAGCCGGTCAGGAAGCCCACCTCGCCCGCGAACTGCCCCGGCCCGAGGGTGGCCCCGTCGGGGCCGATGCGCTCGCCGGTCACGGCGTCCACGGCCTCGGCCTCGCCCTCCAGCAGGTATTGGAACGTGTCGAGGGGCTTGCCCGGCTCGGCCAGCATGGCGCCGGCGGGGTACGTGCGCTCCTCGGCGATGCGGCGCAGCGCCTCGACGTGCTCGTCGGTGAGCGGGGTGCGGGCCATGGTCCGCAGGTCCTCGGCGAGGCTTTCCATCGGGATCGTCCTTTGCGTGTGTCGCGAGGGGATCGCGCGGGGGCGCCGGATCGTTCCCGGATCAATCGTCGCGGTCGAACAGCCCGGTCATGGAGCGGCCCACCAGCGCCGAGACGCGCGGCGGGGCTAGGGCGGCGAAGGGCAGCGGGCGGCACACCTCCATCGCGGCCAGCCCCACCCGCGCCGTGAGCGCGCCGTTCACCAGCCCCTCGCCGAAGCGGCGCGAAACGCGGGACAGGACGCCGCCGCCCGCGACCGAGTGGATCATGTCGTCGCCCACCGCCACGGCCCCCGTCGCCGCCAGATGCGTGAACACGGTGCGCGCCAGCCGCCACGAGCCCAGCGTGCCGCCGCGCCCGCCGTAGACCAGCGCGACGCGGCGGATCATGCGCAGGTTCGAGACCAGGGCCGCGGCCACGTCCGCCAGCGCGAGCGGCACCACGGCCGTCACCAGCGCCACCTGCCGGGCGGCGGCCTCGACCTCGCGCGCGGCGGCGGCATCGAGGGGGGCGAGCAGCTCGCGCTCGGCCAGGGCCAGCACGGCATCCGGGTCGAACACGTCGCCCGTGCGCTCGGCCAGCCGCTCGCGGCCCCAGGCGGTGTCGGGGCGCGCGGCGTAGAAGCTGACCAGCCGGTCGGCCACGCGGCGCGCGGCGGCGAGGTCGGTGGCGGCGGCGGCCATGGCGTGGATTTCGTCGATCCGCGCGAGGCGGCGCAGGGCGGACAGCTCGCGCAGCGCCACCGCGAGGCAGGCGACGACGAAGGCCGAAATGAGGGCGATCGCGGTCCAGCCCAGCCAGGCCCGCTCTGCCATCAGCGAGGCGGCGAAGTCCCACGCCGCCACCGACAACGCGAAGCCGAGGAGCGCGAGGAAGGTGCCCAGCACCCAGCGCCCCAGCCCCCGCTCGGGGCGGGCCGAGAGGGTGGCGAGGGTCTGCATGGCCCGGCCCGTGGGCGCGCCCGCAGGGGCGGCGTCGGGCACGGGCGGCGCGGTGGCGGGCGAGGCGGGCGCGTCCGGTTCGGGCGCGTCCGCGGCGGCGGCGCGGGCCTCGGCGGCGGGCGCCGGATCCAACTCGATCAGCACGGCGCCCCGGCGGGACGGTTGTTTCGCCATGTCGGCTCCTGCGGGGGCTCTGGTCCCTTTACCTATGGATACGTGAACCGCAGGCAAGCGTGGACCACCTCGGCGCCCAATTCTGGACATGCGCGGGTGGGAAATGGTGGACAGATCAACGAGGAGACACTGATGAACGTTTGCACCCTCATGAGCGGCCCCGCCCTCACGGACATGCCCGTGTTCTGGGTGGCACTCGGGCTGAGCCTCTTCGTGGCTTCGCTCGCGACCCGCTCCGAGGCTGGCATCGCCGACGGGGAGGTTCCCGACCCGGCATGACGCGCCCTGCGCCGGAACACCAGACGGGCCGCCCCAGTGGGCGGCCCGTTCCCGTTCAGAGCCGGTCGCCAATCAGGAACTCGGCCGCGCGGTCCATGCGGATGTGCGGCGGTCCGTCGCCCCGGCGCAGCGTGTGCGGCGCGGGGCGGAAGCGCATCACGTCGTAGTCGCCGTCCAGCCAGCGCCCCTCCGGCCCCGGCACCAGCCGCGCCGGATCGTCGGGCAGGTCCCCGGGCGAGAGCGCTACCGCGCGCCCGTCCTCCAGCGTGCCGCGCACCAACCCGACCCGCTCGCCCCCCACCTCTCGTTCCTCCTCGGTGGTGGCCCGCAGCGCGGCCAGCGCCACGGTGCGCGTCTCGGCGCCCGCGAAGTCGGCGCGGTCGCGGGCCGCGCGCACGATCCGCTCCAGGATCGCCTCCAGCCGCGCGTGCTGCGCGTGGTGCAGATGGTCGGCCTTGGTGGCGGCAAACAGGATGCGGTCGATGCGCCGTCCGCCCACGAGGGAGAGCAGCCAGCCCGTGCGGCCGGGGTTGAAGGCGCGCAAGATGTCGGTGACGGCCTCCTGCAGCTCCTCCATGGCGCGGGGGCCGCGGCGCAGCGCCTCCAGCACGTCCACCAGCACCACCTGCCGGTCGATGCGCGCGAAGTGCTCGCGGAAGAAGGGGCGCACCACGCGGCTCTTGTAGGCCTCGAAGCGGCGCGCGAACTCGCGGGCGAGCGAGCCGCGCGGCGCCTCCGAGGGCGGCAACGGCGCGAAGGTGAGGGCCGGCGAGCCCTCCATCTCGCCGGGCAGCAGGAAGCGCCCGGGGGTCAGATCGAACGCGCCCGCCTCGCGCGCGGCCCCCAGAGCGGCGGCGTAGGCCACCGCGAGGCGCCGCGCCTCGGGCTCCTCCATGGGCGCGTCGGGGCGAGCCGTCTCCAGCGCGGCGCGGTAGCCGCCCGCGCCCCAGGCGGTGAGGCGGCCCAAGGCCCGCGCCGACCAGGCCTCGTAGTCGAGGGGCAGCAGCGCAAGGTCGAGCAGCCACTCGCCGGGGTAGTCCACGATGTCGACGTGGAGCGTGCGCGCGCCGCGCAGACCCGCGAGCATGCCCCCCTGCCGCGAGCGCACCGACAGGCGCAGCGTGGAGATGGAGCGCGTGCCCTCGGGCCAGTGCGGCGCGGCTCCCGTGAGGGCGGCGAGGTTGGTCTCGTAGTCGAAGCGCGGCACCGCGTCGTCGGGCTGGGGCTGAAGGAACGCCGCCTCGATGCGCGGGCCGGCATGCAGCCCCGGCATCCGGCCCCGGTCCACGAGGTTGGCCACCAGCGAGGTCACGAACACCGTCTTGCCCGCGCGCGACAGGCCGGTGACGCCGAGGCGCAGCGTCGGGTCGAACACGTCGGTGACCGCGTGGCCCAGGGCACCGGCGGCGTCCAGGGCCGTCTCCGCGAGGCGTCCGATCACCATGTGCGTCCCCCTTTCCGTTCCCCGGCAGATAGGGGCGGCGGGGACGCGGGGGCAAGGGCGGGGCGCGCGCCCGCCCCGCTTGCCGCCCCCGCGCCCCGGCGCTAGGGCGCGCCCATGCCCCGCTACGCGTTCCGCCTCGAATACGACGGCCGGCCCTTCGCGGGCTGGCAGCGGCAGGACGGGCCAGCTTCGGTGCAGCAGGCATTGGAGGAGGCGCTGGGCCGCCTCGGCCCCGAGCCGCGCGTGGCCGCCGCCGGGCGCACCGACGCGGGCGTCCACGCAACGCACCAGGTCGCCCACGCCGACCTCGCCCGCGACTGGGAGCCGTTCCGGCTGGCCGAGGCCATCAACTTTCACCTGAAGCCCGAGCCGGTCGCCGTGACGGCCTGCGCCCGCGTCGCGGACGACTGGCATGCGCGCTTCAGCGCCCGCGAGCGGCGCTACGTCTTCCGCATCATATCGCGGCGCGCCCCGCTCGCGCTGGAGCGGGGGCTGGCCTGGCGCGTGCCGGGGCCGCTCGACCCCGAGGCCATGCGGGCGGGCGCAGCGCACCTCGTGGGGCGGCACGACTTCACCACCTTCCGGGCCTCGATCTGCCAGGCGGACTCGCCGGTCCGCACGCTCGACGCGCTGGAGGTCGAGGCCCTGCCCTATCCCGGCGGCGCGGAGATCCGCCTGCACCTGCGCGCGCGCTCGTTCCTCCACAACCAGGTGCGCTCCATCGCCGGCACCCTCGAGCGCGTCGGGGCCGGCGCCTGGGCGCCCGAACGCGTGGGCGAGGCGCTCGCGGCACGCGACCGCGCCGCCTGCGGCCCAGTCGCCCCGCCCGGGGGCCTGACGCTGTGCGGCGTGGGCTACGAGGCGGACCCGTTCGCGGACCTCGGCTGACGGCCCGCCGCCTGCTTGCCGCCACCGCGCCGCTTGCCCTAGGATTGGGCTCGGGCGAACGCCGTCCCGCCCCCGATCCCTTCCGCGTCCCGCCCGCGCCCGCCCCTCGAAGGTCCGTCCCATGAAACCGTTGCTCGCCCTCGATCTTTCGCTCGATTCCGTCGCGCTCCTCTCGCGCCCGCCCGAGGCGGAGGGGGGCGCGTGGTGGCGCGAGGGGGTGGTGCGGCTGGACGATCCGGACTTCGGCGACGCGCTCGCCCGGCTGCGCGCGCGGGGCGAACGGCGCGTGGGCGCGGACGCCCCCTGCTACGTCGTGCTGCCCGACAGCCAGCTGCTGTTCAGCACCTACGACCGCGACGACCGCCGCCCCGAGGTCACCATCCGGCAGGCCCTGCAGGGGCGCACGCCCTACGCCGTCGAGGACCTCGCCTTCGACTACGTGCAGCGCGGCGACCGGCTCGAGGTCGCGGTGGCGGCGCTCGACACGCTGCTGGAGGCCGAGGGCTTCGCGGCCGAGCACGGGTTCCGCCCCGTGGGCTTCTGCGCCCGCCCCGAGGAGGGCAAGTTCCGCGGCGTGCCCTGGTTCGGGCCCACCGCGGTCGCCGCCGAGATGCTGGACGGCGAGCGCGTCGAGCCGCCGGGCGCCCCGTTCCGCGTCGTTGCCGCGCCGCCCTTGCCCGAGCCCGAGCCCGAACCGAAACCCGAGCCCGAGCCGCAACCGCAAGCGGAGCCCGAACCCCGGCCCGAACCCGCCGCGGCAGCGGTCGCAGCACCGCAGCCGGAGCCATCGGCCCCGCCGGCGGGCGATGCGGAGCCGGACGGCACCGCGGAGCCGGCGACGCCTGAGGCCGCCCCGGTCGCGCCGCCGGCGCCGGTCGAGGCCCCGGTGCAGGCCGCCGCCCCGACCGAACCCGTCTCCCCCGCCCCGCCGGAGGAAGCTCCGCCCCCCGTCGACGCTCCCGTCGATACCGGCGGTGACCCTGCGCCCTCCCCTGCCGCCCCGGCTTTCGCGTCGCGCCGTGCGGGCGAGGCTGCCGCCGACGCCGCGCCGCGCCTTTCGGGCGTGACGCGGACGTCCGCGCCGGACGCGCCGAAGGACGCGCCCGCCGGCCCGACCCGGCACCTCGCCGCCACCTCGCTCGTGGGCGCGGTGTCCTCGCTCCCGCGCGCGGAGCCCGAGCGGGTTTCGGGCCTCGTGGCCGAGGCGCGCTCGCGCAAGGCCGAAGCCGCCGCAGCACCGGCCGCGCAATCGCCCCCGAGGGCGCGGCCGCGCCGCGTGGGCCTCGCGCTCACGCTCCTGCTGATCGCCGGGATGGGCGGCGTGGCGGGGTGGGCCGCGCTGTTCCTCGACGAGCCCGCGGCCGGCCCCGAGACGGTGCTCGGCGCCGTGCGCACGCAGACCTCGGGCGATGACGACACCGAGACGGCGGCGCCTGCCCCGCGCGCGGCCACCGCTTCCGGAACGATCGCCGCACCCGAGCCGGTGCGCCTGCCGGAGGCCCCCGCGGACGGCACGAGCGAGGTCGCCGCCGCGCCCGCCGGCCCCGGCGGTCCCGCCGCGCCGCGCGCCGCCGTCGCGCCCGCGCCCGCCGGCGCGCCCGAGCCGTCCGGCGACGTCGCCGCGGCGCCCGAGGCCGGGCCGGCCGTGCAACTGGTGCCGATCGCGCCCGCCGCCGGCGCGGCGCCCGACGAGCCCGACGCGCCGCCCGCCCTCGCGGCGGCCTCCGGGACGGCCCCTGCCGAAGGGGACGCCGCCGCCGCGCTATCCGCGCCCGAGGGCGGTGACGCCGCGCCCGCCGCGGAAGGGCCCGCCACGCCCGTCGCCCCAGCCGCGCTCGCTGGTGCGGCGCCCGAGGCCGAGGCGGCCGCACCCGAGGCGCCCGCCGAGCCCGCGCCGTCCGCCGAGCAGGCCGAGGCGCCCGCGCCGACCGGCGAGCTAGATGGTGCCGAGGCGCAGGCCGCCGCCGCGCCCGTGGCCCCGGAGGCCCCGGCCGCCGACGCCGCGCCCTCCGACGCGGAGGCGGCGGTCGCGGGCACCGACGCGCCCGAGCCCGCCGAGGCGCTTCCGGTCCCGCCGGACCCCGAGGAGGTCGCGCGCCGCGCTGCGCTGGCCCGCGTTCGCCCCCAGCCGCGCGCCGGCGAGGTGGTCCTGGACACCGCCCCGCCCGCGCCCGAGATCGAGATCGACCCCGCCCGCCGCGCCGCGCTGCTGCGGGTGCGCCCCGCGCCGCGCCCCGGCGTGGACGAGGCGGCGCTCGCCGCGGCGCGCGAGTCGGCGGCCGCCTCGCTGGTCGCGCTGGCCGAGGAGGATGCCGAAGCGGCCGCGGAGGAGGACGAGGACGTCTCCGCGCTGGCCCTGCCCCGCTCGGGCCGCCCCGGTGCGCGGCCCAGCAGCGTGGTGCAGCAGGCGGCCCGCGCCGAGGCCGACGCCCAGCGCACCGCGCCCCGCGCGCCCACCCCTGCCGCCAGCGCCACCCGCCAGACCCTCCGCTCCGCGGGCGGAAACGTGAACCGCGCCGCGACCGAGACGAACCAGATCAGCCTCAACCGCATCAACCTGATCGGCACCTACGGCAGCGCCAGCAGCCGCCGCGCGCTCGTGCGCCTGGCCAACGGGCGCTACGTGAAGGTGGAGGTGGGCGACCGGCTCGACCGCGGCCGGGTGATCGCGGTGGGCGACGGCGTGCTGCGCTACCAGCGCGGCGGCCGCAACCTCGAGCTGCGGATGCCCCGCTCCTGACGGGCGGCCCCGGAGGCGGGGCCGCCGCCTTGCCAACCTCCCCGCGGGCGATATCTCGACCTCCGTGCCGGGCGGATCGGACCCGAGTCCCGGCGCCGCGCCGCCGCGTTCCGCGGGCGGGACCACCACGCAGGGAGGGCCGCAGCATGGCCACCGGAACCGTGAAATGGTTCAATTCCACCAAGGGCTACGGCTTCATCGCGCCCGACGACGGCGGAAAGGACATCTTCGTCCACTTCTCCGCCGTGGAGCGGGCGGGGCTGACGGGCCTGCGCGACGACCAGAAGGTGCAGTACGAGCTGCGCGAGGGTCGCGACGGGCGCGCCAGCGCCGTGGAGCTGGTGGTGCTGGACTGACTTGTGCCGCGCGCCGCCCGTTGCGACATGCCACCCGGTGTCGCAACGGAGAGGCGCATGACCACCCCCACCATCGAGCCGCTTCGCCCCCTGCCGGAGGTGCGGCGCTTCCTCGCCGGGCGCCGCTCGCGCCCGGCCAAGACCCTGCGGGCGCCCGCGCCCGATCGCGCCGCGCTGGAGCGCATCCTCGAAGTGGCCCTGCGGGTGCCCGACCACGGCAAGCTCGAGCCGTGGCGCCTCGTGGTGCTGGGGGGCGCGGCATTGCAGCGGCTCGGCGCGCTGGCCGAGGCCCGCGCCGCCGAGATCGCCCCCGACAAGGCCCCGAAGCTGGCCGCGCAGTTCCGCGACGCGCCGCTCGTGGTGGCGGTGGTGGCCGCGCCCGAGCCGTCCGAGGCCATCCCCGAGATCGAGCAGACCCTCAGCGCCGGCGCCCTGTGCCTCGCGCTCCTGAACGCCGCCCACGCCGAGGGCTGGGGCGCGAACTGGCTGACCGGGGCGGTAGCCTACGACGAGGCGTTCCTGCGGGGCGGCCTCGGGCTGGAGCCGTCGCAGTGGGTCGCGGGCTTCGTGGTGATCGGCACCGAGGGCGCCGTGCCGCCCGAGCGTCCGCGCCCCGACCTCGCGCGCATCATTCGCTGGGTGGACCGGTGAGGGAGGTCGCGCTCGCCGTCGGGCAGATCGGCGATCCGCGCTTCCGCGGCGTGCTCCTGCGCGGCGTGGGGCTGTCGGTGCTGCTGCTGGCGGGCTTCTCGGCGCTCTTGATCTGGGGCGCGCGCTGGCTGGTGGGGCCGTCCGTGACCCTGCCGTGGATCGGCACGGTGACGTGGCTGGACGAGGCGGCGGGCTTCGCCGCGGTGCCCTTCACGCTGCTGGCCTCGGTGTTCCTGATGGTGCCCGTGGCCTCGGCCTTCACGGGTCTCTTCCTCGACCGCATCGCCGAGGCCGTGGAGCGCAAGCACTATCCCGGCCTGCCGCCCGCGCGCGCGCAAGGATGGGGCGAGGCGATGGCCGAGACCGCGCGGTTCCTCGGGATCGTGATCGGCGCGAACCTTCTGGCGCTCGTCGCCTACCTCGTGCTCGCGCCCTTCGCGCTGTTCATCTTCTGGGGCGTGAACGGCCTGCTGCTGGGCCGCGAGTATGCGCAGCTCGTGGCCGCCCGGCACATGCCCTCGCAGGACGCGGCGAAGTGGCGCCGGCGGCACCGGGCGCGGATCTGGGCCACGGGCGTGCTGATGGCGGTCCCGCTCTCGGTGCCAATCCTGAACCTCCTGGTCCCGGTGGTGGGCGTGGCGGCCTTCACCCACTTGTTCCACCGCCTGCGCGGGGCCGCGCGCTAGGGGATCGGCCGCCCCGTCAGCGCGCGCAGCCCGTCCATCGTCACCACGCCCGACAGGATCACCCAGACCAGCGGCACCCAGAGCGCGAGCGCGATGGCGGTGGCCCACAGGAGCCGCCGCTTCAGCCCCACGGTCTGCGGCGCGGACCCATGGGTGCCCTCGACCCGCTCGTTGTCGTCGCCCTGGGTGTGCACGCCGACCTGCAGCATCACCATCATCGCCAGCGCCCAGATCATCGCGAACAGGACGAAGGCGGAAAACGGGCCAATCATAATTCTTCCAGTTCGACGAGCACGCCGGTGAAGTCCTTCGGATGCAGGAACAGCACCGGCTTGCCGTGCGCCCCGATCTTCGGCTCGCCCGTGCCCAGCACCCGGGCGCCCGCGGCCTGCAGCCTGTCCCGGGCGGAGAGGATGTCGTCCACCTCGTAGCAGACGTGATGGATGCCGCCCGAGGGGTTCTTGGCGAGGAACGCCGCGATGGGGCTGTCGTCGCCCAGGGGGTGCAGCAGCTCGATCTTGGTGTTGGGCAGCTCGATGAACACCACCGTGACGCCGTGGTCCGGCTCGGGCTGGGGCGCGCGCACGGTGGCGCCCAGCGTATCGCGGTACTGCGCGGCGGCGGTCTCCAGGTCGGGCACGGCAATGGCCACGTGGTTCAGTCGTCCGATCATGGGCGGGCCTCCTCGGGCGGCCCCGGGCGCGGGGCGTTCACCTTCCATTAAGCCCATCTCGTCAAATTGCGGCCGAGGCTCAAGGGATGGAGGCCCCGATGGACGACTTGACGCTCACCGCCCCCGCGCGGCCCGCGCCGACGCCGCAGCGGCCCCTGCTCGGGCTCACCGTGCTGGTGGTCGAGGACAGCCGCTTCGCGTCCGAGGCGCTGCGCCTCCTGTGCCTGCGCTCGGGTGCGCGCATCCGCCGCGCCGACTGCGTCGCCTCGGCCGAGCGGCACATGGGCCGCTACGCCCCCGACGTGGCGATCGTGGACCTCGGGCTGCCCGACGGCTCGGGGCTGGCGCTGATCGGGCGGATGGCCGCGGGGCCGAAGCCGCCCGCGGCCCTGCTTGCCACCTCCGGCCTCGACCGCGCCGAGGCGGAACGCGCGGCGCGCGAGGCCGGGGCGGGCGGCTTCCTGCCCAAGCCGATCGCGAGCATCGCCGCCTTTCAACAGGCCGTGCTCGCCCTCCTGCCCGCAGAGCGCCGGCCGCTCGGACTGCGCGAGGTGGGCGCCGAGACGGTGCGCCCCGATCCGCTCGCCATGGTCGAGGACCTCGGCTACGCCGAGCGGCTGCTCGACGAGGGCGGCGTGGCGCCGAACTTCGTGGCGGGCTTCCTGCAGGGCGTGGCGCGCACGGGCGGCGACGCGGCGCTGCTGGCGCAGGCGCGCGCCCTCTCGGGCCCGGGCGCCGGGGACGAGCTGCGCGAGCGCATCCGCGCCGTGATCCGCGCGCGCCGGTCCGAGCGGCAGGTGGTCTAGCCCCCGGCGTCCGGGCGGCCCAGCCCGCGCACCGCCTCCGCGGTGCGCTCGCCCAACGCGGAGCGCTGCGTCCCGTCCGGCACGAAGTTGCCGGGCTCCAGCCACCCCGCGACCGCCGCGTGCAGGGCGGGCCATTCGCCGTCAAGGATTGCGAACCACGCCGTGTCGCGGTTCCGCCCCTTCACCACCGCCGCCTGCCGGAACGTGCCCTCGTGGGCGAACCCGAGGCGCAGGGCGGCGCGGCGCGAGGCGGCGTTGCGGGCGTCGCACTTCCACTCCAGCCGCCGGAAGCCGCTCGCGAAGGCGTGGTCGGCCAAGAGGAACAGCGCCTCCGTGGCGGCGATCGTGCGCTGAAGCGCGGGCGCGAAGCACAGGTGGCCAATCTCGATCGCGCCGTTCGGGCGATCGATCCGCATGAGCGCGCCGACGCCCCGCCAGTCCCCGGCGCCGATGGCGTAGAACGCCGGGTCCTCCGCGTCCGCCTGCGCGGCGAGGTGCGCGGCGTGGGCCTCGTCCGAGGCGAACGGCCCGTAGGGCAGCCACCGCCAGATCGAGTCGTCGTCCAGCATCGCCCGGCGCAACGCCGGCGCGTGCCGGGGCGCGAGCCGCTCCAGCCGCACGTGCGCGCCGTGCAGCGCCGCGGGCGGGGACCAATCGAGCGGCGGGGTCCAGTCAAGAGCGTCGTCCATGCCCCCGCCATAGCATGGGCCCTGTGCTACCGCAGCGCGAGGTTCGACACCGTGGCGCGGATGCGCGTCTTCGTGTCGTCGCTGTCGGCCGACACGCCCACTCCCACCAGCACGCCCGACTCCGTGCCGAAGGCCCGGCGGAAGTCGGCCGCGAGGTCCACCGACTCCGAGAAGCTGCCCGTGCCCGCCGGCCGCAGCACCACGGTGCGCATGCCGTCGAGGTAGGGCGAGCGCTGCACCGTGCCCCGCGCGGCATCCCCGCCCCGCACGTAGACCAGCACCCGCGTCGTGGGCGCGCGCAGGAGCTGCATGGCGCGCGCCGGGTCGACCGACGCCCCGGCTTCGGTCCACGCGAAGTAGAGCGCGAGGTCGCGGTCGTCGCCGCCCTTCCGCGCGAGGTCGGTGGGCGGCACGCCCTCGGTGACGCCCCAGCTCCAGGAGGCCTTCGTGGCGTCCCGCGCGCCTTCGGGCAGCGCCTTCCACAGCAGCGACACCGTGCCGTCCGAGGCGACCCCGAGGCTCGCACCGCCCTGCTGGTAGTCGTTGGTGCGGAAGCGCAGGAAGCCCTGCTCCTTCCAGGAGCCGTCGAAGGCGACGGTCTGCGCGGCAGCGGGCAGGGCGAGGGCGGTGGCGACGAGGGCCGGGAGGAGGATTCTCATGGAGGCGACGCTAGCGCGCCGATGCCCGATCCGAAGCCACAGGGGCGTGATCGCGGCGTGTGGGGGCCGTGTTCGGCGCCTTCGCGCCGAGAAACCGGTGGAGCGTTGCGGTCCGCCGCGGCTTTCTTGGGGATAAGGCCGATCCGGGGCTTTACAGACCCCCGGCCCGCTCAACCATATGTGGTGGGGCGCGGCGGAGACACCCGAAGAGGTGGGAGCGGTGCGCAGACCTAGGGCGAGACGGAGCACCTCATGCTGTATCAGCGCGACCAGTTCTCGGAGACGGGCGACCTGCACCCCATCGACCTGGTCGAGACGGTGGCCACCTCCCACGACTGGGACTTCGACCGCGTGGGCGACGACCAGATCGCCATGGTGGTCGAGGGCCAGTGGCGCTCCTACTCCGTGACCCTCGCCTGGAGCGAGACCACCGAGACGCTGCGCCTCGTGTGCTGCTTCGAGATGGAGCCGCCCGCCGAGTCCCTGCCCGGCCTCTACGAGCTCCTGAACCGCGTGAACGACGAATGCTGGCACGGCGCGTTCACCTACTGGGCGAAGTCCAAGCTCATGGTCTACCGCTACGGGCTGGCGCTGGCCGGGGGCGCCTGCGCGCAGGTCGACCAGATCAACCACCTCGTGGCCGAGGCGGTGCTCTCGGGCGAGCGGTTCTACCCTGCGTTCCAGCTCGTGTGCTGGGGCGGACGATCCGCCGACGAGGCCATGCAGATCGCCATCGCCGAGGCCTATGGCCACGCTTGAAGTCGCCCCCCCGCCCCGGCACGGTGCCGCCCATGACGCTCCATGACCTGAACCGCCGCGGCGCCGTGCTGCTGGGCTGCGGCAAGATGGGCTCCGCGCTGCTGGCCGGCTGGCTGCGCGCCGGGCTCGATCCCCGCGCGGTGCACGCGATCGAGCCGAACCCCTCGGACTGGCTGCGCGCCACCGGCGTGCACCTAGGCGACGCCCTGCCCGCCAGTCCCGCCGTGACGCTGATCGCCGTGAAGCCGCAGATGATGGGCGCCGCCCTGCCCGCGCTGCAGGACCTGCGCGACACGCTGTTCGTGTCGATCGCCGCCGGCACGCCCCTCGCCGCCTTCGAGCTGGCCTTTCCGGGCGCGCGGGTCGTGCGGGCCATGCCCAACACCCCCGCCGCCGTGGGGGCCGGGATCACCGCGATCGTCGGCAATTCTGCTGCGACGGAGGCGGACCTCTCCTTGGCCGAGACGCTGCTGGGCGCCGTGGGCGAGGTGGTGCGGCTCGACTCCGAGGACCAGATGGACGCGGTGACGGGGCTGTCGGGCTCCGGCCCCGCCTACGTGTTCCACATGATCGAGACGCTGGCCGCCGCGGGCGAGGCCGAGGGGCTGGCACCGGACCTCGCCATGCGGCTCGCCAAGGCCACCGTGGCGGGCGCGGGCCGGCTGGCGATGGAGGCGGACGAGACGCCCGAGCAGCTCCGCCGCAACGTGACCTCGCCGAACGGCACGACTCAGGCGGGGCTGGAGGTGCTGATGGCGGAGCTGCCCGACCTCGCGCGGCGCACCGTGAAGGCCGCCGCCGATCGCTCGCGGGAGCTGCGCGCATGACGATCGAGTACGGCGACTTCCAGCGCGTCGACATCCGCGTTGGCACGGTGACGCGGGCCGAGGCCTACCCCGAGGCGCGCAAGCCGGCGATCAAGCTCTGGATCGACTTCGGCGGCGCGCTGGGCGAGCGGAAGTCCTCGGCACAGCTCACCGCCCACTACGACCCGGAGACGCTCGTGGGCCGGCAGGTGGTGGCGGTGGTGAACTTCCAGCCGCGCCAGATCGGCCGCTTCATGTCCGAGGTGCTGGTGCTGGGCCTGCCCGACGCGGCCGGCGAGGTGGTGCTGCTCCAGCCCGAGCGCGCGGTCCCCGACGGCGGGAGGATGCATTGAAGCTCCTCGTCTCGCGCGCCCTGCCCGACTCGGTGATGCGCGCCGCCGCCGAGCACTTCGAGGTCACCTGCCGCGACACCACGCGGCCCATGGACCTCGCCGAGTGCCGCGCGGCCCTGGACGAATACGACGTGGTGCTTCCCACCCTGGGCGACGCCCTTGGAGCGGACGCCTTCGAAGGGCCGATCCGGGCGCGCGGGTTGGCGAACTTCGGCGTAGGCTACAACCACATCGACGTCGGCGCTGCGAAGGCGGCGGGCCTCGCGGTCACCAACACCCCCGGCGCCGTCACGGATGCGACCGCCGACATCGCCATGACGCTGATCCTGATGACCGCGCGGCGCGCCGGCGAGGGCGAGCGTCTGGTGCGCGCAGGAAACTGGGAGGGCTGGCACCCGGTCCAGATGCTGGGGATGCACCTCGGCGGCAGGGTGCTGGGCGTCGTCGGCATGGGCCGCATCGGTCAGGCCATCGCCCACCGCGCGCGGGCCTTCGGCATGGAGGTCGCCTACTGGAACCGCCGCCCCAAGGCGGTCGAGGGCGCGCGGCAGGTCGACACGGTCGAGGCGCTCTGCGCCGCGTCGGACGTGGTGGTGATGGCCGTCGCCGCCTCGCCCGAGACGCGCGACCTCTTGGGCGCGGAGGCGCTGGCGGCCATGCGGCCCCACGCCATCGTGGTCAACATCGCCCGGGGCGACGTGGTGGACGAGGCGGCGCTGATCGAGGCGCTGGAGGCGGGCCGCATCGCCGGCGCGGGCCTCGACGTCTATGCCCGCGAGCCGCACGTGCCCGAACGCCTGCGCGCGCTGGAGAACGTCGTTCTGCTGCCGCACCTCGGCACCAACGCCCTGGAGGTGCGCGAGGAAATGGGCCGCATGGCCCTCGCCAACGCGCTTGCGATCGCGCAAGGCCGCGAGCCGCCGAACCCCGTCTGAAGGGCCTTGCGCGCGCGCCCCGCCGCGCGCATCTGCGCGGTTCCGGGGTGCCGTGCCGGCGCCCCTCCGGGGGGATCGGGAACCATGAGGACTTCCGCAGTCGTGGCCGTCGCGACCATCGTGGCGGCGTTGTCGTCGGGCGCGACCTTCGCGCTGGTCCGGGGCGTGGGCGCCATGGACATGGGTGGCGCGTCCCACGCGGCGGGCATAGGTGCGGACACCACCGGCGACGCGGACGTGGACTTCGCCCGCGACATGATCGTGCATCACCGCGGCGCGGTGGCGATGGCCGAGGCGCAGCTCGCGGAGGGCGACGACCCGGAGCTGCTCGCCTTCGCGCGGCAGGTCATCCGCGACCAGGGGGCGGAGATCGAGATGCTGGAGACGTGGCTCGGCGCAGCGCCGCGCTGAGGACCCCGTCCGCGCCCCCGCGCGTTGCGCGCCCATGAAGCCTCCCTCTCCCTGCGTCGGCGTCTGCAGCTTCCGCCGCCCCGGCCCCGCCGGGCGGCACTGCATCGCCTGCTCCATGACCAAGGCCCAGCGGCGGCTCTCGAAGCTAGCCAAGAAGCGCGACGCCCGCGTCGGGTTCCTGGCGCTGGTGGTGGCGCAGCAGGCCGCGATGGGCCGCTACGCGCATTGGCGCGAGGCCTACGCGAAGCGCTGCCGCAAGCGCGGGGTGCCGGTGCCGGAGGTCGTGGAGGGCGGGGCGGAGGGAACGCCCCGGACCTGATCCGGGGCCTCCGGTGGCCATCCTCGCGCGTCGCTCCGCGGCGGATGCGCCCGTGGCGGGCGGAGGCCCCGGCGCAGGGCCGGGGCGTGGTCGGCGAACCTAGATCCCGTCCACGCAGACGTACTTCGTCTCCAGGTAGTCCTCGAGACCCTGGCTGCCGCCCTCCTTGCCCAGACCGCTCTCCTTCACGCCGCCGAAGGGGGCCTCGACGGTGGTGATGAGGCCTGAGTTGATGCCGATCATCCCGTATTCCAGCCGCTCGTTCAGGCGGAACGCCCGGCCGAGGTCCTTGGTGTAGGCGTAGCAGGCCAGGCCGAAGGCGGTGGCGTTGGCCAGCTCCACGGCCTCCTCCTCGGTGTCGAAGCGGAACACCGGGGCTAGGGGGCCGAAGATCTCCTCGGTGGCGAACTGCATGGCCTGACTGGCCCCCGTCACCACGGTCGGCTCGAAGAAGGTGCCGCCGCGCTCGTGGCGCTTGCCGCCCGTGACCACCTCGCCGCCGTGCTGTTTGGCGTCCTCGATGAAGCCCTCGACCTTCTCGACCGCGTCCGCGTCGATCATCGGCCCCTGCTCCACGCCGTCGTCGCGCCCGTCGCCCACCTTGAGGGCCTTCGTGCGCTCGACCAACTTCTTCACGAAGCGGTCGTGGATGCCGGACTGCACGAGGATGCGGTTCGCGCAGACGCAGGTCTGGCCGGCGTTGCGGAACTTTGAGACCATTGCGCCCTCGACCGCCGCCTCGAGGTCGGCGTCGTCGAACACGATGAAGGGCGCGTTGCCGCCCAGCTCCATGGACACCTTCTTGACGGTGTCGGCCGAGCCGCGGATCAGCTCCTTGCCGACCTCGGTGGAGCCGGTGAAGGTGATCTTGCGGACCGCGAAGGCGTCCATCATCGCGCCCGCGATCTCGCGCGCCGAGCCCGTCACCACGTTCACCACGCCCGCCGGGTAGCCCGCCTCCTCGGCCAGCGCGCCCCAGGCCAGCCCCGAGTAGGGCGTGGCGGTCGCGGGCTTGGCGACCACGGTGCAGCCCACGGCGAGGGCGGGCGCGATCTTGCGGGCCAGCATCGACGAGGGGAAGTTCCAGGGCGTGATCATGCCCACCACGCCGACGGGGTGCTTGGTCACGAGGATGCGGCGCCCGTTCACGCCGGCGGGCACGATCTCGCCCTTGGCGCGGCGCGCCTCCTCGGCGAACCAGCGCACGTACTGCGCGCCGATGGCGATCTCGCCCTTCGCCTCGGCCAGCGGCTTGCCCATCTCGACGGTCAGCAGCTCGGCGAGCGACGCCTGGTTGTCCATCAGCGCGTCGTGCAGCCGCCACAGGAGGTTGCAGCGCTCCATCAGCGGGGTCTCGCGGAACGAGCGGAACGCCTCGGCGGCGGCGGCGATGGCGCGCTCGGTCTCGGCCCGGCCGCAGGCGGGCACGGTGCCGATGGTCTCGCCCGTGGCCTTGTCGGTCACGTCGATGGTCCTGCCGGAGTCGGCGGCGATCCACTCGCCCGCCACGAGGTTGGCCTGGCGCATCCAGGGGGTGTAGCCGGTGTCGAGCATGGTCAGCCTTTCAGGAAGCGGAAGGTGGAGGTCTGGCGGTAGCGCTCGCCGGGGCGGAGCATTGTGTTCGGGAAACCCTCGTGGTGGATACCGTCGGGCCAGGCCTGCGGCTCCAGCGCGATGCCCGCGTGGGGCGCGTAGCGGCGCCCGCCGAGGCCCGGCACGCGGGTGTCGAGGTTGGCGCCGTCGTAGACCTGCAGCCCCGCCTCGGTGGTGGCGATGCGCATGGCCACATTCGAGGCCTCGGAGCGCAGCTCGGCCACCTCGCGCAGCGGCCCCCGGGCCGAGGCGAGGCAGAGGTTGTGGTCGAGCAGCCCCTCGCGGTCGGGCAAGCCCCGCCCCTCGCGGTAGTCGAAGCGGGTACCCTCCACCGAGGCGACGCCGGTAGGGATCAGGTCGTCGTCCACGGGCACGTAGCGGTCCGCCGCCACTTGCAGGCGGTGGTGGTCGAGGCCGCCGGTATCGTCCAGCACCCAGTAGGAGTGGTGCGCCAGGTTGCACAAGGTGGACGCGTCGCAGGTCGCCTCGTAGTCGACCCGCAGCGTCGCGTTCGCAGTGCAAGCGAAGGTGGCGGCGATCTCGATGCGGCCGGGGAAGCCCATGTGGCCGTCCGCGAGGGTGATCTCGAAGCGGACGACGTTGGCGGCCTTCTCGGCCAGCCGCCAGCGCAGCTTGCCGGTACCCTCGGCGCCGCCGTGCAGCGTGTGGCGGCCCCGGAAGTTGGCGCTCAGCTCGTGCTCGGCGCCGTCCAGCACGAAGCGCGCGCCGCCGATACGATTGGCGCAGCGGCCCGCCGTGGCGCCCATGAACTGCGAGTATTCGGGGTAGTGCGCCGCGTCCTCCAGCCCCAGCACCAAGGGGGCGTCGTGGCCCTCCAGGCGCAGGTCGCGCAGGATCGCTCCCATCTCGAGGAAGCGCGCCGTGAGCCCGTGGCCGGAGATCGTGTGTTCCATGGGCCGAGGCCTAGCGCAGCCGCCGGGCCGCGTCACGGGGGGGCGTTCCGGGGCGTTTCGTGCTAGGATGGCGGGGCGGAGGACGCCATGACCGAGACCGCCACCCGCTTCGCCGGCTCCGTTCCCGAAGTCTACGACCGCATCCTCGGGCCGGTGCTCTTCGAGGGCTTCGCCCGCGACCTCGCCCGCCGGGCCGGGGCGCACCGCTCCGCCCATGCGCTGGAGCTGGCGGCGGGCACCGGCATCCTCAGCCGCCCGCTGCGCGACGCGCTGATCCCCACCGCCTCGCTGGTGGTGACCGACCTGAACCTTCCGATGCTGGAGATCGCCCGGCACCGTTTCCGCCCCACCGAGGCGGTGGCCTTCGAGGTGGCCGACATGACCGCCCTTCCCTTCCCGGACGGCGGCTTCGACCTCGCGGCCTGCCAGTTCGGGCTGATGTTCGCGCCCGATCCGGCCGTGGCGCTTCGCGAGGTGCGCCGGGTGCTCGCCGCGGGGGCGCCGTTCCTGTTCAGCGTCTGGGACGGCTGGGAGCGGAACCGCGTCGGAGAGGTGGCCCACGGGGTCGCCGCCGCGCTCGTGCCGGACGACCCGCCGGGCTTCTACCGGGTGCCCTTCCGGCTGGGCGACCGGGACGCCGTGCGCCGCGCGCTCGCGGCGGCGGGGATCGAGGAGGCGGAGCCCGAGCGCCTCGAGCGGCGCGAGCGGATCGACCCGGACGTGTTCGGGCACGGCCTCGTCTTCGGCAACCCATTGGCCGACGAGCTGCGCGAGCGCGGCGCCGACCCGGACGCCGCGGCCGCGGCGATGGCGGACGCCCTGCGGCGGGCCTTCGGCACCCCCGCCGCGCTCGACCTCTCCGTGACCCTCTGGCGCTGCCGGATGCCGGGCTAGCCCACCAGCGCGTCCTCGCGCAGGAACCGCCGCAGCCCGTCCCCCAGGGCGTCCCAGTCGGTGAACTCCCACTCGCCCACGCCGGGGTCGAAGCCGCGATCGCGCAGCACCACGAAGCGCACGATCTGGCGGGCGTAGAAGTCGTAGCGGCTGTTGCGCACGGCCCCGGGCACGAGCATCCGCGCGTCGGGCCGCAGCCCCGTGCGCGAGCACATCTCCTCGGCGTAGGCCTCGGCATCCTCGATGCCTTCCGGGAACGCGGCGCTGAGGCTGACCGACAGCAGCATCGTGCGCCGCTCGGCCAGCGCCGCGCGGTTGGCGCACAGGAACACCTCGAAGCTCTTGGGGTGGCGCCGCTCGTGCACGGAGCCGGCGAGGATCACGCGGTCGACCCCGGCGAAGTCCATGGGGCCGGGGCGTCCCCCCAGATCGACGCGTCGCACCGCGCGCCCCTCCCCCTGCACCACCTCCTCCGCGAAGCGGGCGATCTTCCCTGTCTGCCCCTCCACGGTCGCGAACGCGATGAGCACCGACATGGCCATCTCCTCCGGCTGGTCCGGCGCGAGGATCGCACGGGACCGGCGGGGGCGGCCTTGCGCTGGATCAATTGCGCGGCGTCACCAGCCCAGCGCGCCCGCCACCGCGCGCGCGATCATCTCGGAGACGCGGGCGTTGGCCTCGCGCGTCACGCCCGCGATGTGGGGCGTGAGCACGAGGTTGGGGCAGCCCGCGAAGGGGTGCGAGGGGCCCAGCGGCTCGTGCTCGAAGCAGTCGAGCGCGGCGCCCCCCAGCGTGCCGGCGCGCAGGGCGCCTGCCACGGCCGCCTCGTCCACCACGCCCCCGCGCGCGGCGTTGACGAGCACGGCGTCGTCCTTCATCGACCCGATCGCCTCCGCCCCGATCAGCCCCCGGGTCTCGTCCGTCAGCGGCACGTGGACCGACACCACGTCCGACCCGGCCAGCAGCGCGTCCAGGGTCACGGTGCGCATGGCCCCCCAGTCGCGGCAGTGCGGATCGTGGGCGACGACCTCGAACCCGAAGGGCCGGGCCAGCCGCTCCACCTCGCGGGCGATTGCGCCGTAGCCGACCAGCCCCAGGGTCTTGCCCGCTACCTCGCGGCCCCGTCCCGCCTCGGCGCGGGGCCAGTCGCCCGCCTCCATCTCAGGGCGCATGGCGTAGGCGCCGCGCAGGAGCATCGCCGCCGTGGTCACCACGTACTCCGCGACCGCGAGCGTGTTGGCCCCCGTCGCGGGGATCACGCGGATGCCCCGCGCCTCGCAGCCCGCCACGTCGATGTTGTCGAGCCCCACCCCGAGGCGCCCGACTACGGCGATGCCTGCGTCCAGCACGTCGCCCCGCACCTGCGTGCGGTTGCGCACGATCAGCGCGCGCGCCGCGCGGGCGGCGACGGCGAGGTCCGCGGGGCGGTCCGCAAGCTCGGGCGCCACCCGCACCTCGCCGCGTGCGCGCAGCCACGCGATCCAGTCCTCGTCCATGAACTCGGTGACAAGGATCATGGCCCCTTCCCCCGCAGGTCCACGGGCATCCCCGTGCGCGCCGATTCCTCGGCCGCCTCGCCCATCAGCACCGACCAGAAGCCGTCGAGGATGCCCACCTCGGGGGCGTCCGCGCTGCCACGCACCAGGCGCAGGAACCGCTCGTGCTGGAAGTAGGTCGAGCCGTGGTGGTCGCCGGCATGGAGCAGCTCGGGCGGCGTGTGGACCGTCTCGGTGGTCTCGCCCGAGCGGTCGCGGGGGGCGTGCGAAAACTCCGCCTCGACGGCCTCGCCGGCGGGGTGGAAGCGGGCCGGGCCGGGGATGCGTGCCTCGATGCGGGCGCGCTCCCCGGTGACGGTCAGGATCTCCTGCCAGCGCGCCCCTTCCGCGAACATGCACAGGTCCAGCATGGCCCGCGCGCCGTTCTCGAAGTCCACCACGGCGTAGGCGTTGTCGGCCATCTCGCCGCCCAGCGCGGCGCCCGCCGAGCAGAACACCCGCACGGGGTCGGCGCCGAGGATCAGGCGCATGAGGTCGAAGTGGTGGCAGCACTTCTCGACCAGCGTGCCGCCGGTGCGCGCGTTTGTGCGGTTCCAGTCGTCCACCTTGTCGAGGAACGGGTAGCGGTGCTCGCGGATCGCCACCATGCGCGGCGTGCCCACCGCGTCCAGCGCGCCCAGCAGGCGCTGCACGGGCGGCATGTAGCGGTACTCCATCGCCACCCAGATCGGCGCGCGGCGGCCGCGGGCGAGGCGGATCAGGTCGCGGCAGTCGCGCGACGTGGTCGCCAGCGGCTTCTCGACCAGGATCGGCTTGTCGGTCGCCATGAGCCCGCGCAGCAATTCGGCGTGCAGGTCGTTGGGCGCGGCCACGAGGTAGGCGTCGACCTCGGCGTCCCGCAAGAGGTCGCCCGCCGAAAGGAAGCCCCGGGCCGACTGCGCGGTCGCTAGGGCGAGGCCGCGCATCCCCTCGTCGGGGTCGGCCACCGCGGTCACGGCCGCGTCTCCCAGCAGGGCAACATTGCGGATGTGCTCCTGCCCCATCATGCCGCCGCCGATAAGCCCGTAGCGCATCATCGGCCCAGCTCCAGCACGGGGATGCCGAGGTGCGCGGCCACGCCGCGCAGGGCGGGCGCGTGGTCGCCGTAGGCGAGGGCCAGGTGGTGCTCCAGCCCGGAGGCCATCACGTCCGCGAGGACGTCGGCGGCAGGCGCGTCGAAGCGCACCGTGCCGGAGGTGCCGGTGAAGGCCATCGGCGCCGCCACCACCTCGCCGGTCGCGATCACCGCCTGGGGCGTCCCGCGCGCCTGGCTCAGGCGGAACAGGGTCACGCGACCGGGCCGCAGGGCGAACTCGTAGAGGAGGGCCTGCCGGCGGTTCGTGTGCACCGTGGCCGCCGGCTCGCCCGCGGCCATGGAGCGGGGCGCCTGCCCGCAGTGCCAGACCACGCCGGTCTCGCCGTCCATGTCCACGAGGTCGGCCAGGAACACGGGCGCGTCGGCCACGTCCCCGAGGATGCCTTGGGTCACGGCGCCGTACACGTCGGCCTCGCAGGCGCAGGGCACGCGCGCCTCGCCCAGCATCGAGACGCCGCCGCAGACCGCGCCGCCGTACTCGGTGAACGTCTCGGGCCAGCAGCGGATCGCGACCGCGTCGAGCCCCCGCTCCTTGCGGATCGCATCGAGCGCGGCGGCCAGGCGCACCGAGCGGTCCAGCTCGCCCCGGTCCAGCGCCTCGACGCCGCGCAGCGTGCCGGCCTCGGCGGCGTAGGGGGCGACCGCGGTGTCGGGCATGGCGCGGGCGCGCTCGAACAGCTCGGGCAGCGCCATCTCGTCGACCTCGGCGCCGGCGAGGGCGCGCAGGGCATCCGCGTCGTAGCGACAGGTGTCGAAGCCCGCGGGGTGCTCGCCGATGCGGCCGATGCGCAAGGCGCGCACGGCGACCGGCTCGGCCTCCATGGGGACGCCTCGTCGCGGCTCGGGGAGCGGGCCGGCCATCAGGGCATCGAGGTCGGTGTCCGCGCCGTAGCCCCACGCGAAGGGCACGTCCCGCAGGCCCAGCGCGTGGCCCAGCAGGTTGAGCCCGCAGAAGGCGTTGAGCCGCAGCCGCCCGCCCGCGCGCGGCTCGCGCGCGGCCCAGACCGCGACGCGGCCCCCGAACCCTTCCGCGGCGCGCGCGGCGAAGGCGGCGTCGGTGAAGGTGACTTGGAGGATCAGGAGCACGTCGGCGCCCGTGGCGGCCTCCAGCGCGGCGGCGTCCGCCTCCATCAGCAGGCGGCGGGGGCCGGCGAGCGCGTGCCCCCCGGCGGCGGCCCAGGCGTCGAGGCGCGCCAGCATCGCCGCCAAGGCCTCCTCGGCATAGGCGACGTCGAAGGTGGGCCGCGCGAGCGGCAGGACGGCGACCTTCATGGCGCTCCCATCTCGCGCGCGGTGGGCCAGTGGTCCCAGCCCCCGCGGCGCGTGCATTTCAAGGCTGCCGCACGATTGGCGAAGGCGGAGGCCCCCGCAAGCCCTTCCCCCCGGGCAAGGGCGAGCGCGAACGCCCCGTGCCACAGGTCGCCGGCCCCGAGTGTGTCCACGGCGCGCACCTCCGGCGCGGGCACGTGCGGCCCGCCGTGCCAGCGCACCCCGTCGGGGCCGTCGGTGTAGGCGACCCGGCCCGGCAGGCGCGCCGCGGCGGCGTCCAGCGCGTCTCGGAGGTCGTCGCACCCCGCGAAGTCCCGCAGGCCGGGCGCCGAGAACACCACGTGGGTGGCGAGGCGGGCCAGCGCCTCGGGCACGAAGCGCTCGCCGTCGATCACCGCCAGAAGGCCCCGCGCCTTCGCCTCGCGCAGCGCGGCCTCGGCGGCGGTCTCCCAGCGGCAGTCGGTCAGCAGGGCGTCGAAGGGGGGCAGCGGGGGCACCGTCTCGGGCAAGGCGTCGCCCGGATAGTTCACGATCATCCGCTCGCCCGCCGCGTCGATCATGATCGAGGAGAGCGGCTGGCGCCCGCCCCGCGCCGCCACGAGGCGCACCCGGCCCTCCAACATCGCCGCCAGTTCTTCCCCGGCCCCGTCATCACCCAGCCGCGTGAGCAACGTGACGTCGCCCCCGAGGCGGGCCGCGCCCACGGCGGCCGAGGCGCCGCAGCCGCCGCCGATGCGCTCGAAGGCGTGGGAACGGAACTTGGCGCCCCCCTCGGGCAGCGCGTCCACGTGGTGCACGTAGTCCAGCACGGCGAGGCCGGCGACGAGGAGGCGGGCCATGCTCAGTCCACCGGCAGCCCGGAGGGCACCGCCTCGGGCCGTCCCAGCCGTCCGTGCCGGCTCGCGCCCCCGGTGAGGGCGTGGAGGAACGCCACGAGGTCGGCCACGTCCCCGTCCGACAGCGCCACGGGTGCGATGTCGATCCTGCTCGCCACGCGCGCCATCTCGCGTGCGTCCGAGCGGATCACGAAGTCGGTGGCGGCGAGCCAGGGCGCGTCCGGCAGGCGCGCCATCTCCGGCTCCCACGCCCCGAACGCCGCCACCGGGTCGGCGTGGTGGCGCACGATGCCCTCGAGCGTTGGATACGCCCCGTTGTGGCCGTAGGGCGCGGTCAGGGCGACGTTGCGCAAGGAGGGCGTGCGGAAGCGGTAGGCGTCCTCGAGCGCGTCGGTCTCGGCCATGCGGCCCGTGTCGCGCGGGAGGGGGTCGAAGCGGCGCGTGCGCCCCGGCCCGAAGGGCGGCAGGGCCAGGGCGTGGAAGCTGTGGTCGGTGAAGAGCGGCCCCGCGTGGCAGGTCGCGCAGCCCGCGTCCCCGAAGAAGAGGGCGCGCCCCCGCGCCTCGGCCGCCGTGGGCTCCGCCTCGCCCCGCGCCCAGAGGTCGTAAGGAGCGTCCAGCGAGCGCCACTCCGAGCCCATGAAATCCGCCAGCGCGATGGCGACGTGGGCGATGGTGACCTCCGCTGCCGCGTCCACGTCCTCGAAGGCCTCCACGAACAGCGCCCCGTATTCCGGGATCGTCCGCACCCGCTTCGCCAGGATCGGCCAGGCGTAGTCCACGCGATCGTACACCGCCCCCGCCACCGGGTTCTCGCCGGGCGATCCGGCCATCTCGAACTGCGCCACCATCGGGAACAGGGCCTGCACGGCGAGGATGTGCGGCAGGCCCTCGGGCAGCCACTCCTCGGCAGGGGTGTCGTAGCCGACCTCGTAGTGGGGCGAGACGCTGACCCGCCCGTCGTGGAAGAAGTGCGTGAACTCGGTGGCGCCGATGTTCCACAGGGCGGGCGCGTGGCGCGGCACGCGCTTGGCAATGGCCTCCCCGCCCTCGCCCGCGTGGCGCATCGCCCCGAGGCCGCGCCCGCCC
Organism: Jannaschia sp. W003; assembly: GCF_025144335.1. Lineage (NCBI taxonomy): Bacteria > Pseudomonadati > Pseudomonadota > Alphaproteobacteria > Rhodobacterales > Roseobacteraceae > Jannaschia > Jannaschia sp. W003. The sequence continues at coordinate 1,313,171 of NZ_CP083539.1, read as the reverse complement.
TCGCCGATGCCCAAACTCAGGCCGTCCGCCGAGAAGGTCTCGTGGTGGTGGCAGGTGCCGCAGGAGATGTTGCGGTTGCCCGACAGCACGGGGTCGTAGAACAGGAGGCGCCCCAGCGCGGCCTTCCTCTCGTCGAACGGATGGAACGCGACCTCTTGCGCCCCGGCCGCGGGTGCGGCGAGCATGAGGGCGAGGAGGACGACGTGCGACGACATGCTGCGATCTTGGGCACGCTGGTGCTGCTGTCCACCCCCGCCGGCGCCGACATCGAGGCGGCGCGCGACCTGATGGACGCGCAGAGGTTCGAGGAGGCCTACGATGCCCTCTGGCCCGCCGCCCGCTCCGGCAACGCCGACGCCGAGGAGCTGATCGGCGTGATGTACGCCCTCGGGCTGGGCCGCGAGAAGGACCCGGTTCGCGCCTTCGAGTGGTACCTGCGCTCGGCCATGAAGGGCCATCCCGGCGCGCAGTCGGGGGTGGGCTGGTACTACGAGGTGGGGCTGGGGATGCCCGCCCCCGACCTCGTGCGCGCCTACTTGTGGTACGTGCTCTCGGCCATCGGGGGCGACCCGGACGCCGCGATCAGCCAGGAGGAGGTGGCGAAGAAAATGACTCCCGAGCAGATCGCCCACGCACTGGAGCTGGTGGCCGACTACAAGGTGTGGATGTACCCGTTCCGGTGACGCGGCTCGCGCCGGTCGCGGGCGAGGCGGCGGCCCTGTGTGGCACGCCCCCGCGCCTGCGCATCCGCTTCGGCGGCGCCGCCTGGACGGCCCCCGGCGCGGTACTGGAGGGGCTGTGGCAGGCGGGCGACGTGCTGCTCGCCGCCACCACCGACGACGTGCCGCACGAGGAGGCGCTCCACTTCGCGCTGCTCGGCCCGCCCGGCCCCGAGATGGAGCACGTCACGCTTGTGGCCCCCTACGCCACCGGCACGTTCCGGCCCGGGGGGATCGAAGGCACGGCGCTGTGGTTCCGCTTCTTCGACACGCCGCCGTGGCGGCTGGAGGTGCTGGTCCGGCCCGCCCGCACCTGCCGGTCTTCGGCGATCCGATGGGGGTCGCGCGGCGGTTCGCGCTCCGGACGCGGTTGAAGGTGCGGGGGGCGCGACGGGTGTAGGGGGGCGGGTTCCTCGCTCCAATCCCTGGCCTACTCCCTTTCGCTCCAAGCCTCCGCCACCGCCCCCCCGATCACGTCGGGCTTGCAGCGGTGCACGAAGACCTGGACCGGGGCTTCCACGGGCTGCTCCTCGGACCAGCGGATCTGGATCAGGGCCGGGTGTCTCCGCTGCCAGAACGCCGGGGCGATTCCCTCGTCGCGCAGGAAGCGGTCCACCACCACCTGGTCGCCGTGGATGCGGTTCGGGGCGTCGGGGCAGGACGCGCGGTCCATCCAGTGGGCGGGATTTCGGGCGAAGCGCCGGTAGAGCGCGCCCATCGCCGCACCGTCGAAGCGCATCACGGCCGTGGAGACCCGGCCCTCGAAGGTCTGGTCCTCCATCGCCACGAGGTCGCCGCCCTCGGCCAGCGCCGCCGCCTCGTCCACCAGCACCGTGTCGAGGTCGAGGAGGAGGACAGGCCCGTCCGCCAACCCGGGCCGGAACGCCTCCATCTTGGCCCACCAGCCCGGCCAGTCGTGGCGCAAGGCTGCGGTCTCGCAGCCCTCGATCGGGCCCTCGTGGTCGGTGAGACACACGACGCGCTCCACCCCCGGCACCCGCCGGCGCAGGCCGCGCGCGAGACGCTCGGCCCAGAGGGGGCGGTAGCGCCCGCCCGAGCGCAGGACGCAGACGGCCGTCGTCATCCGGCCTTGGCCCGCTCCAGCGGCGCGGGGTCGTGGAGGCGGATGCGCCCCGCGCGGGCGCGGCGGGCGACCCAGGCGCGCTCGCGGTCCCAGGCGTGGCCGCCCCAGCCGGTGAAGCCGAAGCCGTAGAGCGCGAAGCGCACGTCGCCGTCGGTCACCGCGTCGTACCAGTAGAGCCCCAGCAGCCCCGTGCTGGGCCAGAACGCTGCGTCGCCCGAGGGCCCCAGCGCGGCGAGGTCGCGGATCGCGCGGCGGCGCAGGACGTCGGGCATGGTGCGCACGGGGCGCCCCCGCAGCCGGGCGCGGGCGTCGTGCTCGTAGTTGACCCCGTCGCGCGCGCAGGGCGACGCGCCGCGCGCGGCGAGGAGGCCCGAGCCGGCGCGCACCGCCGCGACGGGCAGCGAGATGCGCCGGGCCGCGGCCACGGGGCGGGAGCGCCAGAAGGCGGGGTCGTGCAGCCACTCGCGCATCTGCCCGCCGCAGTTCACGAGGAACAGGTCGTCGATCCGGCATCCCGTGGCGCCGCCGAACCCCCGCGTCTTGTTGAACCGCACCACCCGGTCCGCCCGGTCCACCTCCCGGCTCACGTCCCCCTCCAGGGGGGCGTTGCCCACGAACGCTATCTCCCGCACCGTCACCTCGTCGTCGCCGTTGTCTCCGTTGCGGGGGGAGGTAGGGGAACCGCCCGGCGCCTCAATGATTCGAACGCTACGGGATGTCGGGAGTCTTCAAGACGCGGAAGGGGCGGCCCCGGCGGACCGCCCCCTCCCCCGTCGCAATGGGCGCGGGCCCTACTGCATGTCCATCTCGCGCCGGGCGTTCACCGACTCCTCGGCGGTGGCGATGGCCGCGCGGAAGTTCCCCAGCATCTCCTCGCCGCCGTCCACGTTCTGCGCGAACCAGTCGTAGACGGGCGCCGCGGCGTCCTGGAACGCCTGCTTCTGCTCGGGGGTCGGCACGTAGAGGTCGCCGCCGCCGGCCACGAACTCCTCGTAGGCCTCGATCGACTTGCGCTTCGGGCTCGCGAAGGTGGCCTGCTGGAGCGCCGCGAAGCCGTCCACGATCACGCGCTGCATCTCGGGGTCCATGGCCTTGAACTTCTCGTTGTTCATGACCCAGATCGCCGCCATGTAGGCATGCCCGTCGAGGGTGACGTACTGAAGCCCCGCGTCGGGGAACTTCATGCCCATGATGTCGGTGATGCCGTTCTTGGAGCCTTCCACCACGCCGGTCTCGAACGAGGTGAACAGCTCCGGCCACGGGATCGGCGTGGGCGAGGCGCCGAGGGCCCTCACCAGCTCCTGCGGCAGGTCGGCCACCACGGTGCGGATCTTGAGGCCGGCGAGGTCGCCCGGCTCCTCGACCCGGCGGACGGTGTTGGCGAAGTTGCGCCAGCCGCCCGTGTTGCCGATGGTCATGATGCGGATCGCGTCCCCGGAATCCTCCAGCGCCTTGGCACGCATCTGCGCCGTCAGCTCGGTGTTCGTCAGCACCTCCTCGGCGATGCGGTCGTCGGCCATGAGGTAGGGCAGGTCGAAGATCTGTACGTAGGGAAAGATGCCCGCCGCGCCGCCGGAGGTGGTCACGAAGATGTCGATCGAGCCGTCGGCGACCCCTTGCAGGCATTCGGCCCCGTTCGAGCAGAGCTGGGTGCCGATGAACAGCTCCACGGTGATCGCGCCGTTGGAGGCGTTCTCGACGTAGTTCTTGAACACCACGAGGCCGTCGTAGTCCTCGTCGTTCTCGTTGGAGTTGGCGGTGGCGCGCAGGTTGATGGCGTGGGCGTCGGCCCAGGCCATGCCCGGAAGCGCCACGGCGGCGCCGAGCGCCAGCGCCCGGATGGTCGAAGTAAGGTTCATTGTCTTCCTCCCTGTCGTGGTCACTGAACAAATCCCAAAAGCCGCGGCATCGCCAGCGATATGGCCGGAACGTAGGTGATCAGCCCGATCACGAAGACCTCGACGGCCAGGAAGGGCAGGATCGCGCGGGCGATGGTCTCGACCCGCTCGCCCGAGACGCTCGAGGCGACGAACAGCACCAGCCCCATGGGCGGCGTGGCCAGCCCCACGGTCAGGTTCACGGACATGATGATCGCGAAGTGGACGGGGTGGACGCCCATCTCCAGGAAGATGGGGCCGAGGATCGGGCCGAGGATGATGATCGCTGGGCCGGCATCGAGGAACATGCCGACGATGAACAGGAGGATGTTGATCAGCAGCAAGAGGACCAGCGGGTTGTCCGACAGCGTCAGGATGAAGGCGGCCAGCGCCTCGGGCGCGTGGCTCAGCGCCACCACGGTTTTGAAGCTGAGGGCCGCGCCCACGAGCAGCAGCACCACCGAGGACGCGATGGCCGAGCGCAGGAGCACGTCCGGCAAGTCGCGCCACGTCATGGAGCGCAGCAGGAACAGCGAGACCACGGCCGCATAGGCAACCGCCACGGCGCTCGCCTCGGTGGGGGTGAACACGCCGCCGAGGATGCCGCCGAGGATGATGACGGGGGTGAGCAGCGGGAAGAACGCCTTGAGCGACGCCTGCCCCCGCTCGGGCCAGGTCGCCTTGCGCTTCAGGGGCGGGAAGTCCGGCGCGCGCCGCGCGATCACGTTGGTCACGATCATCAGCCCGAGGCCCACCAGCACGCCCGGCACGATGCCGGCGAGGAAGAGGGCGGCGACCGACTCCTCCATCACGTAGGCGTAGATGATCATGATGCCCGAGGGCGGGATGATCGGACCGATGACCGAGGACGCGGCGGTGACGGCGGCGGCGAACTTGCGGGTGTAGCCCTCGCGCTCCATGGCCGGGATCAGCATCGAGCCGAGCGCGGAGGTGTCCGCCACGGCCGAGCCCGAGAGCCCCGCGAACAGCATGGAGCTGAGGATGTTCACCTGCGCCAGCCCCGCCCGGAAGTGGCCCACGCAGGCCTGGGAGAACTCCACCAATCTCGAGGTGATGCCGCCGCGGTTCATCATCTCGCCGGCCAGCATGAAGAACGGGATGGCCATCAGCGGAAAGCTGTCCATGCCGTTGTAGAGGTTGCGGTAGAGCAGCACGAAGTCGCTGCCGTCGCCGTTCAGCGCCAGCATCAGGCCCGGCGCGGCCAGCAGCGCGAAGAACACCGGCAGGCCGAGCAGCAGGAGGACGAGGAACAGGGGCAGGAACCAGACCAGCACCTATTCGGCTCCCGCCGCCAGGGGGTCGGCCTGGGCGATCTCGGGCAACGCCGTATCGGGGCGCAGCAGCAGCACGAGCTGGCGCACGATCAACTCCACCGTGACCGACAGCAGTAGCGCCACGCCGACGAGCAGCGAGGCCATCATCCACGAGCGGGGCATCTTCGCCCAGCCCTCCAGCGTGGGGTAGTAGAGCGACGAGGACTTGAACCGCCCCGAGAAGCCCGTGACCTCGGCCCAGCCGATCCGCACGGAGACCAGCAGCACCAGGAACGCCAGCGCCAGCAGCACCAGCGTCAGCACGCCGCCCGCCACGCGGGGCAAGGCGAGCTGGATCGTGTCGATCGCCACGAAGCCCCCCCGCCGCCAGGCGGTGGGCGCCACCACGCCGGTCATCCAGAGCATCAGGAACCGGGCCGCCTCCTCGGGCCAGGGCAGCGGGTTGTCGAGGCCGTAGCGCCAGAACACCTGCACGAGGATGGCCACCACCATCAGCGCCATGGCGAGGATGCCGACCCAGCGGCCCACGGCGAGCACCGGCCCGTGCACCGCCGCCAGCAGCCGCGCGATTCCCGTCAATGCGCCCAAGGCATCCCCCCGTTCCCGGCGGAGGGTGCGCGGGCGGGGGGCCGTGCGTCAACAGCCATCACGGCGCGCACGCCCCCTAGCGGATGCGCGCCTCCGTGCCAGCGTCGAACGCCATGGCCCGCGCCGCGTCCACGTTGATGCCGACGCGCGCGCCCTCCTCGGAGCGGATGTCGCCGCGCTCCTCGACCACCAGCTTCTCGCCGGTGTCCGCCGTGAGGTAGGCGTAGCTGACCCCGCCCAGCGCCTCGGTCAGATCCACGGTGTGGGTGTCGCCCGCGGGGTCGATCCCGAGGTGCTCGGGCCGCAGCCCCAGCAGCACCTCGGTGCCGTCGGGGGGCATCGTCACGGGCGGCGCCACGGTGCCCCGCAGGCTGGGCACCTCGATCGCGCCACCCGCGACCCGCCCCGCGAGGAAGTTCATGGCCGGCGAGCCGATGAAGCCCGCCACGAAGCGGTTGTCGGGGTCGCGGTAGAGGTCGAGCGGCGCGCCCACCTGCTCGATCCGCCCCGCCCGCAGCACCACGATCTTGTCGGCCAGCGTCATCGCCTCGACCTGGTCGTGGGTGACGTAGATCATCGTCGCGCCGATCTCCTTGTGCAGGCGCGCGATCTCGACCCGCATCTCCACCCGCAGCTCGGCGTCGAGGTTCGAGAGCGGCTCGTCGAACAGGAACACCTCGGGCCCGCGCACGATGGCGCGCCCGATAGCGACGCGCTGGCGCTGGCCGCCCGACAGGGCCGCGGGCTTGCGCTTCAGGTAGTCGTCCAGCTTCAGGATGCGGCTGGCCTCGGCGACCTTGGACTGGATCTCGGCCTTGGGGTGGCCGTTCATCTTCAGCCCGAACCCCATGTTCTCGCCCACCGTCATGTGCGGGTAGAGCGCGTAGGTCTGGAACACCATCGCCACGCCCCGCTCGGCCGGATCCATGCGGGTCACGTCGCGGGCGCCGATGTGGATGGCGCCGTCCGAGGTCTCCTCGAGCCCTGCGATCATGCGCAGGAGCGTGGACTTGCCGCAGCCCGAGGGGCCAACGAAGACGCAGAACTCGCCGTCCTGGATCGCCAAGTCCACGCCGTGGATCACCTGCACCTCGCCGTAGCGCTTGACCACCCGCTCCAGTGTGACGCCCGTCATTCCCGATCCTCCCGTTGGTCGGGAAAGCGCCATGCGCGCAGCTCCCCGGCTATGCTGTCCACCGCCCGGCGCAGGGCGGGCAGGTGCGCCCGCAGCCCCACCAGCGCCGCCCGTCCCCCGTGCGCAGTCACCGACACCGCTCCGCGCACCCGCCCCTCGGGCGAGAGCACCGGCAGCGCCACGCAGACGATGCCGGGCTCGTGCTCCTCGCGGTCCTCGGCGTGGCCCGCGCGGCGGATCGCCTCCAGCTCGGCGCGCATGGCCCCCTCGGACGTGATCGTGGCGGGGGTGTGGGCGTACCAGGACTGCTGCCCCAGCACCGCCTCGAGCCGCTCCTCCGCCAGCCAGGCCATCATCGCCTTGCCCACGCCCGTGCAGTGCGCCGGCCCCACCTTGCCGGCGGCCGAGAACATCTCCACGGGGCGCGCGGCGTTCCGCTTGTCGACGTAGAGCACCGAGCCGCCGTCGAGCTGCGCGAGGTGCACCGTCTCGCCCACCGCCTCGCTCAGGGAATCCAGATGAGGCCGCGCCACGGGCGCGAGGCTCGACTGGTCCCAGGCCGCGTGGGCCATGCGGACCAGCCGCAGGCCCGGCGCGTAGGCGTTGGTCTCGGGGTCGTGGCGCAGCATCCGCTGGCGCGCGAGCGTCTGCACCAGCCGGTAGAGCGTGGCCTTGGGGTAGGGGCTGCCGTCCAGGAGCTCGGCGAAGCGCACGGGCCGCCCGAAGGCCGCCACGCGCTCGAGCACGTCGAGCGCCTTGCCCACCGTGCCCTCCGCGCTGCCCTCGCCCCTCTGCACGTTCACGCGCGCCTCCCCGCTGAGATCGCGGTCCCCGAGGGCGCCGCGGCTGTTGACAGGTTAGGCCGAGACAAGGCATGATTTCAACATAAGAAACTAGGTCTCACAATGTGGAACGTACTGCTCGGGAGTGGAGCGGGCCACGGCGGGACCGCCCTCAGGGATTCCAGGGAGGACTCCATGCGTTCCATTCTCACGGCGCTCGCCGCCACCACCGCGCTGGCCGGCGCCGCCCATGCCGACGCCCACGCGCCCGCGCTGTCGGGCACGCTGCGCATTGTCTCGGACATGTCGAACCCCGCGCCCCGCGCGGTGATGGAGGAGCTGGCCTCCGGCTTCGACGAGATGCATCCCGACCTCACGGTCGAGCTGGAGGTGGTCGACCGCGAGGCGTGGAAGACCCAGATCCGCAACACGCTCAGCGCCAACCCGCCCGACGTGGTGAACTGGTACGCCGCCAACCGCATGGGGCCTTACGTCGAGGCCGGCCTCTTCGCCGACGTCTCCGACCTCTGGCAGGAGGAGGAGCTGCAGGACCTGCAGGCCGTGAAGGGCGCGATGACCATCGACGACAAGCAGTGGGGCGTGCCCTACACCTACTACCAGTGGGGCATCTACTACCGCGAGGACATCTTCGACGAGCTGGGCCTCGAGGAGCCGGCGACCTTCGAGGAGGAGAAGGCCAACTGCCAGAAGATCCTCGACGCCGGCAAGAAGTGCTACGCCATTGGCACCAAGTTCCTTTGGACCGCCGGTGGCTGGTTCGACTACCTCAACATGCGCACCAACGGCTTCGACTACCACATGCGGCTCGCCAACGGCGAGATCCCGTGGACCGACGAGGGCGTGGCCCAGACCTTCGCCAACTGGCGCGAGCTGATCGACATGGGCGCCTTCATCGACGACCATCAGTCCTACAGCTGGCAGGAGGCGCTGAAGTTCTTCACCGACGGCGAGGCCACGGCCTACCTGATCGGCAACTTCGCGGTGGCGCCGATGCGTGACGCAGGCCTCACGGACGAGCAGATCGACTTCTACCAGTTCCCGGCCATCAACCCGGACGTCGAGATGGGCGAGGACGCCCCCACCGACACGTTCCACATCGCGGCGGGCGCCCAGAACATGGACGCGGCCAAGGCCTTCCTGAAGTACGTGGTCTCGCCCGATGTCCAGACCGACATTAACTCGGGCGAGAAGCTCGGGCAGCTTCCCGTCAACGCCAAGTCCTCGGTGGATGCCGACGAGTTCCTGGAGCAGGGCTTCGAGATGCTGCAGAACAACGCCACCGGCGGCGTCGCGCAGTTCTTCGACCGCGACTTCCCGGCCGAGATGGCCTCCGTGGGCATGGAAGGCCTGCAGGAGTTCATGGTGTTCCCCGACAACCTCGAGGACATCATCGCGCGCCTCGAGGAGGCCCGCCAGCGCATCTACGAATGAAGACCGTCTGACGACCCGGACCCCGCCGCCCCGCGCGGCGGGGTCCGCCACCCCCGGCCCACCGGCAAGGCCCCCGCCTTCCCCGTGCGCCGCACCCGCCGGCCCGGAGGCCCCCCCATGACCAACGTCGCCCCCGCCGTCCCCGACCGCCACCCGCCCCTCGGCGGCGGCCCCCGCCGCGGCTGGTACCGGCGCAACGAGATCGCGGTGACGCCGTGGCTGTTCCTCTTGCCGGGCCTCCTGTTCTTCGCGGTCTACGTCATTATCCCGATCTTCCAGTCGTTCCAGATCTCGCTTTACGAGTGGAACGGCCTCGGCGACCTGTCGGAGACCGGCGAGTACGTCGGGCTGGCCAACTACGAGCGCCTGCTGGGCGGCGACCGCAAGTTCGAGACCTCGTTCTGGAACAACGTCCGCTGGCTGGTGCTCTACCTCCTCGCCATCCCCGCAGGCCTCTTCATCGCGCTCTTCCTCAACCAGACCGTGGCGGGCATCCGGGTCTACAAGTCGCTGTTCTTCTTCCCCTTCGTGCTCTCCCAGGTCGTGGTGGGCCTCGTGTTCTCGTGGTTCTACCTGCCGCGCGAGGGCCTCCTGAACGCGATCCTCGCAGTATTCGGCGCCGGCCCCGTCAACATCCTGGGCGATCCCGATCTCGCCACCTACGGCATCATCGCCGCGGGCCTGTGGCCCCAGACCGCCTACTGCATGATCCTCTACCTCACGGGCCTGAACGCCGTGGACCCCGAGCAGGTCGAGGCCGCGCGCCTAGATGGGGCCAAAGGCTGGAAGATGCTCTGGTACGTGATCCTGCCGCAGCTGCGCCCCGCCACCTTCATCGCCTTCGTGGTCACCATCATCGGCGCGCTGCGGTCCTTCGACTTCATCGCCGTGATGACCAACGGCGGCCCCTTCGGCTCCACGAGGGTCCTCAGCTTCTACATGTTCGAGGAGGCCCTCTCCGAGTTCGGCTTCCGCATGGGCTACGGCTCGGCCATCGCGGTCGTCCTCTTCATGCTGATGCTCGTCTTCATCACCTACTTCCTCTGGCAGATGTGGAGCGACGAGCGGGCGGCGCGGCGATGACACGGGCAGAGATCAACGCGCTCTGCGCCGCCCGGCCGGGGGCCACGCTCCACCACAGCTTCGGCCCCGGCCACGACGTCTGGAAGGTGGGCGACAAGATGTTCGCGGTGATGGGCGCCGCGGACGACGGCATCTCGCTCAAGACGGGCGGCCCCGACACGGCGGCCATGCTGATCGACGCCGGCGTGGGCGAGCGGGCCCCCTACCTCCACGCCTCATGGGTCCGCCTGCCCCCCGGCAGCGACGACGGCGAGATCGCCCACCGCGTCCGGTCCTCCTACGCCCTGATCCGCGCCACGCTCACGAAGAAGGCGCAGGCCGCCCTGCCCCGCGAGGACGCCTGAGATGTTCCCCACCCCAATCCAGAAGCGCTCCGACGCCGCGCAGGCCACCTACAAGGCGATGCTTCCGCTCGCCCTGATCCTCTGGCTCCTGCCCCTCATCGCGGTCGCCATGTTCTCGGTCCGCCCCGAAGCCGACTTCGCGCGCGGCAACTACTGGGGCTGGCCCTCCTCGTTCGACCTCCTGGAGAACTACGGCAAGGTCTTCCTCGAGAGCGACATGCCGCGCTACCTCCTCAACTCGGTGTTCATCACCGTGCCCACGGTGCTGGGCGCCATCGCGCTCTCGGCGCTGACGGGCTTCGCGCTGGGCATCTACCGCTTCCGCGGCAACCTGCTGCTGTTCTTCATGTTCATCGCCGGCAACTTCGTGCCCTTCCAGATCCTCATGGTCCCCGTGCGCGACCTGACCGTGGACCTCGGCCTCTATGATACCAAGACCGGGCTGGTGCTCTTCCACATCGCCTTCCAGACCGGCTTCTGCACGCTCTTCATGCGCAACTTCATCCGCGCCCTGCCCTACCCCCTGATCGAGGCCGCCCGCGTCGAGGGCGTCGCCGAGTGGCGCATCTTCTGGTACGTAGTCCTGCCCCTGATGAAGCCCGCGCTGGCCGCCCTGGCCGTGCTCATCTTCACGTTCATCTGGAACGACTACTTCTGGGCCGTCGTCCTGACGCAAGGCCCCGACGCCCAGCCCGTCACGGCCGGCATCACCGCCTTCAACTCCCAGTACCGCGCCGCCTACCACCTGATGAGCGCCGGCAGCATCGTCGCCGCCCTGCCGCCCGTGCTGATGTTCTTCCTGATGCAGCGCCACTTCATCGCCGGCCTGACCCTCGGAGCCGTGAAGTGACCCCGAGCGCCCCGCAGCCCCGATGACCGCTGCCATCCCCGCCACCCGCACCTGGCGCCTCGACGCGGGGCCCCAGTGCCTCGCGCTCGCCGCGACGCGCGACCGCCTGCCCCAGTGCATCCACTGGGGCGCGCCCCTTCCCGCGGACGCCGACCTCGCGACGCTCCACGCCGCCCACGCCATCGACGTGACGGGCGGCATGCTCGACGAGAACCCCGACCTCTCGCTGCTGCCCGAGGCGGTGCGCTCGTTCCCCGGCCAGCCCGGCCTCGTGCTGCGGGCCGAGGACGGCACGCCGCTCCTGCCGAAGCTCTGCTTCGCCGCCGAGGAGGCGGGCGACGGCGCGCTGTCGTTGCGCTACGAGGACGCCGCCCTCGGCCTCGCCGCCACGTTCCGCTTCCGCGCCGACGAAGGCACCGGCGTGATCGCCTGCTCCACCGCGCTCGAGTCGGACGCGCCCGTGCACCTCCACTGGCTCGCCGCCCCCGTGCTGCCCGCGCCGCAGCACGCGGCCGAAATGATCGACGTGTCGGGCCGCTGGTGCGGCGAGTTCCAGCTCAACCGCACCGCCTGGTCGCCCGGCATGCGCTACCGCGAGAACCGCACGGGCCGCACGGGGCACGAGCACTTCCCCGGCCTCGTGATCCCCGGCGCGGGCGCCACCAACACCCGCGGCGAAGCCTGGGCCTTCCACTACGGTTGGTCGGGCGGCCACCGCATGATCGCCGAGGAGCTGCCCGACGGCCGGCGACAGGTCCAGTGGGGCCATGCCGCGCGCATGGAGCCCGAGGCGAGCCGCCGCTTCGAGACCGCCACGCTGTACGCGGCCTACTCGGCCGAAGGTCTCAACGGCTGCGCGGTGGCCTTCCAGCGCCACGTGCGCGACCGCGTGGTCACCTGGCCCCGGGGCCGCGCCCACCCCCGCCCCGTCCACTACAACTGCTGGGAGGCGGTGTACTTCCGCCACGAGCTTCCCGTGCTGCGCGACATCGCGGAGCGGGCCGCCGCCCTCGGCGCCGAGCGCTTCGTGCTCGACGACGGCTGGTTCGGCCAGCGCGACGACGACACCCGCTCGCTCTCGGACTGGGAGGTGGACCCGCGCAAGTACCCCGACGGCCTCGGCCCCCTGATCGACCACGTGCACGGCTTGGGCATGACCTTCGGTCTGTGGTTCGAGCCCGAGATGATCAACCCGGACTCCGACCTCCACCGCGCCCACCCGGACTGGGCGCTCGGCGGCGAGGACCAGACCCTGGGCCGCGCGCAGAAGGCCCTCAACATGGCGCTGCCCGAGGTCCGCGACTTCATCTACGATCGCATGGCTGCGATCCTCGCGCGCCACGCGATCGACTACGTGAAGTGGGACCACAACCGCGTGCTGCCCATGCCCGATGCGGCGCAGACCCGCGGCTCCTACGCCCTCCTCGACCGCCTGCGCGCCGACTTCCCCCAGGTGGAGATCGAGAGCTGCGCGAGCGGAGGGGGGCGCATCGACTTCGGCATCCTCGGGCGCACCCAGCGCGTCTGGCTGTCCGATTCCAACGACGCGCTGGAGCGCTTGCGCATCCAGCACGACGCGGCCCTGTTCCTGCCCCTCGCCGTCACCGGCTCCCACGTCGGCCCGCGCCGCTGCCACACCTCGGGCCGCAGCCACGACATCACCTTCCGCGCCTGGGTCGCCGCCCAGCGCCACATGGGCTTCGAGATGGACCCGCGCGAGCTGGACGAACGCGAGGCCCGCGTCCTCTCGGAGGTCACGGCATGGTGGAAGGCGAACCGCGCGTGGATGACGGAGGCCGACATCCTGCGCCTCGACAGCGCCGACCCCGCCGTTCTGGCCGAGCAGCAGATGGCCCCCGACGGCGCGCGCTTCGCCGTGTTCGCCGGCAAGGCCGCCACCTCGGCCCAGATCGCCCCGCGCCCCCTGCGCCTGGCAAACCTCGACCCCGCCGCCACCTACCGCGTGGAGCTGATCAACCGCGCCGACGCCCCCGCCCTCTCGCGCGGCGCGCCGCTCCTCAAGGACGGCCCCATCGACCTCCCCGGCGCCTGGCTCATGCACCACGGCCTCGTCCTGCCCTGGCACTTCCCGGAGACGATGTGGGTGATCGAAGGACACCGCCTGTGATCCCCGCCCTCCCTCATCTTGCCGAAAATACCTCGGGGGTCCGGGGGCAGAGCCCCCGGCGCCACCCACGCACGGAGCCCCGCCCATGACCCCCACCTTCCCCGACCTCGCCGGCGCCTCGGTCTTCGTCACCGGCGGCGGCTCCGGCATCGGCGCCGCCCTGACCGAAGGGTTCCTCAGGCAGGGCGCGAAGGTCGCCTTCATCGGCCGCTCCGACGCCACCGCCTTCGCGGAGAGCATGGAGGCCGCGACGGGCACCAAGCCCCTGTTCATCCAGGGCGACATCTCCGACAACGCGAGCCTCTTCGCCGCCATCGACCGCGCCGCCGAGGCCCACGGCCCCGTGACCCGCCTCGTGAACAACGCCGCCAACGACGACCGCCACGGCACGCTGGACGTGACCGAGGACTACTGGCGGCGGATGATCGACGTGAACCTCGGCGCCTACCTCTTCGCCTCGCAGCACGTGATCCGGGGCCTGCGCGACGCGGGCCTGCCGGGGCGCATCGTCAACTTCAGCTCCATCTCCTACATAATGGGCAACGCCGGCTACGCCGTCTACACCGCCGCCAACGCGGGCATCACCGGCCTGACCCGCAGCCTCGCCCGCGAGTTCGGCCCCGACGGCATCCGCGTGAACGCCCTCGCGCCGGGGTGGGTGCTGACGCAGAAGCAGCTCGACCTCTGGGCCGACCCGGAGGGACTCGCGGCCCACCTGGGCCGCCAGTGCCTCAAGGAACACCTCGCCCCCGAGCACATCGTGGCCCCCACCCTGTTCCTCGCATCCGACGCCTCTGCCATGATGACCGGGCAGGCGATGGTCGTGGACGGAGGCGTGGTCACCACCGGATGAAGAGATGGATCGCCGTCGACTGGGGCACCACCGCCCTGCGCGCCACGCTCGTCGAGGGCGAAGCCACGCAGACGCGCGAGAGCGGCGCCGGCATGAACAGCCTCGGGCGCGAGGGCTTCGAGCCGGCGCTGCTGGCGCTGGTGGAGGACTGGCTTCCCGCCCCGGTCCGCGTCTGCGGCATGGCCGGCGCGCGGCAGGGCTGGCACGAGGCGCCCTACCGGAGCGTTCCCTGCACGCCCCTCGGCGATCCCGTCCGCGTGCCCGCCAGCGACCCGCGCCTCCATGCCACCATCGTGCCCGGCCTGAGCCAGCGCGCGCCCCACCCGGACGTGATGCGCGGCGAGGAGACCCAGATCGCCGGCGTCCTTGCCACCCTCCCCGACTTCGACGGCTGCCTCTGCCTGCCCGGCACCCACACCAAGTGGGTCCACGTGAGCGCGGGCGAGGTGATCAGCTTCCTCACCTGCATGACGGGCGAGCTGTTCGCGCTCCTCTCCGAGCGGTCGGTGCTGCGCCACTCGCTCGCGGGCGACGGCTGGGACGACGCCGCCTTCGCGGAGGCCGCTGCCGAGGCCCTGTCGCGCCCCGAGCGCCTCGCCGCCCGCGCCTTCGGCCTGCGCGCCGCCGACCTGCTGCACGGCCAGGACGCCGGAACCGCCCGCGCCACGCTCTCGGGCCTCCTGGTCGGCGCCGAGATGGCCGCCGCCCGCCCTTGGTGGCTGGGCCGCGACGTGGTCATAACGGGATCGGACCGCACGGCTCCGATCTACGAGGCCGCCCTCGCCGCCGAAGGAATCACCACCCGCATCTTGCCCGCCGGCGCCATGACGCTCGCGGGCCTGGCCAGCCTGGAGGCGCCATGACCCGTCCCCTGATCGCCATCCTGAGGGGCATCGAGCCCGAGCAGGCCGCCGAGGCGGCCGAGGCCCTCGTGGACGAGGGCATCGTCACCATCGAAGTGCCGCTGAACTCGCCCGAGCCCTTCCGCTCGATCGAGGCGATGGTGCGCACCGTGGGCCACCACGCGACCGTGGGCGCCGGCACCGTGCTGGACCCCGACGACGTGGACCGCGTGGTCCGGGCGGGCGGGCGCATCATCGTCTCGCCCGACTGCAACGAGGCCGTGATCCGCCGCACCCGCGAGCGCCACCTCCAGAGCTGGCCCGGCGTGTTCACCCCCACCGAGGCCTTCGCCGCGATCCGCTGGGGGGCCACGGGGCTGAAGCTCTTTCCCGGCGCGATGGCCGGCCCCGTGGGGCTGAAGGCCATGCGCGCCGTGATCCCCGAGGACATGCCGGTCTTCGCCGTGGGCGGCGCCGGCCCCGAGAACTTCGCGGCATGGGTCGCGGCCGGCGCCTCGGGCTTCGGCCTCGGCTCGGCCCTCTACCGGCCGGGCTTCTCGACCGAGGAGATCGGCCGCCGCGCCCAGCGCATCGTCGCCGCCTGGGACGCCGCGAAATGACCCCCACCCTCTTCGACGACCGCGCCTGCGTGCTGGGCGAGGGCCCGCTCTGGCACCCCGAGCGCGAGCAGCTGTTCTGGTTCGACATCGAAGGCCACCGGATGCTCTCCCGCGCGGGGGACGAGCCGCTGGAATGGCAGTGGGACGAGCCGGTCACCTGCGCCGGCTGGGTGGACCGCGACACGCTGATGGTGGTCTCCGCCTCGGCCTTCTGGCGCTTCGACATCCCCTCCGGCGCGCGCCAGCGGCTGGTGGGGCTGGAGGCGGACGACCCCTCGACCCGCTCCAACGACGGGCGCGCCGACCCGGTGGGCGGCTTCTGGGTCGGCACCATGGGGCGCGAGCAGGAGAAGGGGGCCGGCGCCATCTACCGCTACTTCCGCGGCGAGGTGCGCCGGATGTTCGCGGACCTCGCCATCACCATTCCCAACGCCATCTGCTTCTCGCCCGACGGCACCACCGCCTACTTCACCGACACCCGCGAGGGCGTGCTGTGGCGCCAGCGGATCGACCGGGCGGGCTGGCCCTCGGGGCGGCGCGAGGTGTTCTGCGACTTCGGCCCCGTGGGGCTGGCCCCGGACGGCGCGGTTGTGGACGCGGACGGCGACGTCTGGATCGCCCAGTGGGGCGCGTGGCGCGTGGCCTGCCACGGCCCCGACGGGCGCTACAAGCGCAGCCTCGCGGTGGGCTCCGCGCACACCACTTGCCCGGCCTTCGGCGGGCCGGGGCTGCGGCAGATGTTCGTGACCTCGGCGACGCAAGGACTGGACGACGGCGCGCTCGACTTCCAGCCGGGTGGCGGCAAGACCTGGGTGGCGGACATGCCCGTGGCGGGGCAGCGCGAGCACCGGGTCGTGCTGTGAGCGAAGGCCCGCGGCGCGGCGGGTAGCGCCGCGCGCGCCCCGGCGGGCGCGGACCTCCCGAAATCCCTCTCCCCATCCCTCCCGACGGACCCCCGACCATGAAGCGCACCCTCGGCGTCTGCTACTACCCCGAGCACTGGCCCGAGAGCCGCTGGGCCACGGATGCGGCGATGATGCGCGACGCGGGCCTCACCTGGGTCCGGATCGGCGAGTTCGCCTGGTCGCGGCTGGAGCCGGCCCCCGGCGAGCTGCGCCTCGACTGGCTCGCCCGCGCGATCGACGTGCTGCGCGGCGCGGGCCTCCGGGTCGTCCTCGGCACCCCCTCCGCCACGCCGCCGCGCTGGATGCTGGACCGCCACCCGGACATGCTCGCCGTGGACGCCGAAGGCCGCCCCCGCCGCTTCGGCTCGCGCCGCCATTACTGCTTCAGCCACGAGGGCTACCGCGCCGAGGCGGCCCGCATGGCCGGGGTCCTGGCCGAGCGGTTCGCGGACGTGGTGGACGCCTGGCAGACCGACAACGAGTACGGCTGCCACGACACGACGGTCTCCTACTCGGATACCGCCCTGCGCGCCTTCCGCCTCTGGCTCGCCGAGCGCTACGGCACCGTGGAGGCCCTCAACGAAGCCTGGGGCAACGTGTTCTGGTCGATGGACTACGACAGCTTCGACCAGATCGACCTGCCGAACCTCACCGTCACCGAGCCGAACCCCGCCCACGCCATGGCCTTCCGCCGCTTCTCGTCGGATCAGGTGGCGCGCTGGAACGCGGCGCAGGTGGCGGCGATCCGGACGCATTCGGACGCGCCCATCTCGCACAACTACATGGGCCGGGTGACGGAGTTCGACCACTTCGCCACGGGCCGCCAGATGGAGATCGCCACCTGGGACAGCTACCCCATGGGCTTCCTCTTGGACCGGGTGCCCGAGGGGGACACGCTGGCCTACCTCCGCCAGGGCGACCCCGACTTCCAGGCCTTCCATCACGACCTCTACCGCGCCGTGGGCATGGGGCGCTGGTGGGTCATGGAGCAGCAGCCCGGTCCCGTGAACTGGGCGCCCCACAACCCCGCGCCGCTGCCCGGCATTGTGCGGCTCTGGGCGTGGGAGGCCTTCGCCCACGGCGCGGAAGCCGTGTGCTTCTTCCGCTGGCGCCAGGCCGCGCACGCGCAGGAGCGGTTCCACGCCGGCCTCCTGCGCGCGGACGCGGCCCCCGCGCCCGGCCTGGCCGAGGCCCGCGCCGTGGCCGCGGAGCTGAGCGAGGCCCCCGAGGTAGAGCAGGCGCAGGCCCCCGTGGCGCTCGTCTTCGACTACGCCTCGCAGTGGGCCTGGGAGGTGCAGCCGCAGGGCGCGGGCTTTGACCACTTCGCGCTGACGTTCGCCCTCTACCGCGCCCTGCGCCACCTCGGCGTCAGCGTCGACGTGCTGCCGCCCGACGCGGCCTCGCTCGACGGCTACGCGCTGACGCTGGTGCCGGGCGTCCTCGCCCTGAGCGATCCCCTCCGTGCCGCCATCGAGGCCGCCGAAGGGCTGGTCCTCACCGGCCCCCGCACCGCCGTCACCACCCCCGAAATGGCGACGCCCGAGACCCTCGGGCCCGAGGTGCCGGGGCTGGAGGCGCAGGCGGTGCTGGTGGAGACCCTGCCCCCCGGCGCCGAGCGCCCCCTGGAGCGGGGCGGCGCGATCCGCCTCTGGCTGGAGCATCTGGAGGGCACGGCCACGGTGGTGGAGCGCTGCGCCGACGGCACCCCCGCGCTGGTGCGGTCGGGCCGCCGCCTGCACCTCGCCGGCTGGCCGGATGCGGTGGCGGCGGAGCGCATCCTCGGCGATCTCCTGCGCGAGGCCGGGGTGGAGCCGCGCCCCCTGCCCGAGGGCCTGCGCCTGCGCCGGGCGGGCGCGGCGGAGTACGCGTTCAACTACGCCGCCGAGCCGCGGGAGTGGGCGGGCCGCACCCTGCCCCCCGCCGGCGTGCTGCGCCTCTGACGCCTAACGGCAGTAGCTGCCCGACCGGTACCGCGCCGTGTCGAGGTGGAAGTGGTCGCGGTGGAAGCGGTCCGACTCCGGCCCCAGCACCGTGCCGAAGGTGCCGCAGGCGGCGGCGTGCACCGCGCGAAGGATGCGCCCGCCGGTGCCCTTGCCCCAGTCGCCCAGCACGCTGATCGTGCGCCCGTTGGCGAGGCGGATGCCGCCCACGTCCACCGCGCGCCCCTTGCCGTGCTCGGAGATCTTCGCGCCCGCCTGCGAGTTGCGGGTGCGGCAGGCGTAGCCCGCCATGACCTCGAGCTGCACCGGCCCGCCGCCATGGGTGCCCACGGCGGGGATCACGCCGCCGCGCACCCAGTCGTCGAGCGCCTGCGCGGTGCCGCAGTCCATGCGCAGGGGCCGCGAGAGCGTCACCCCCGCCACGCGGCTCACGCGGACCGCGTCGGGAATGCCGCAGGCACCGCGTCCCGCGACGGGCGGGATGCGCCGGCCCGCGATCGAGGCGCGGCCGCACAGGCCCCCGCCGCGCTGCTCCGCCTGCACCCCGCGCGCCGCGGCCAGCGTCACCGCGGGGCGCGTGCCGGGGCGGCCCGAGCGCAGAAGCGTGCCGTCCACGGCCACCACCGGCTTCGCGGCGGTGCGCAGGAACGCGGCGCGGCGCTCCGTGCGCCGCGCCTCCCCCAGGCGCGCCACCGGGCGCGGCGAGCGGGGCACGGCGGCGACGGTCGCGGGAGCCCTGGGCGTGCGCGTCATCACCTCGACCGCCGGGGCGGGCCGCGCCCGGGGCCGGCCGTCGCGCGCGTCGATCGGCGCCGAGGCCCCGCCCCGCGACGAGACCACCTCGTCCAGGATCAAGCCCTCCACCGCGCCCGGCGCCGGCACGGCGGCGGCGAGCTGGTAGGGGGCGGGCCGGGCCACGGGCCGCAGGTCGGCGTCGCCCAGCTCCTGCGCCGCGGCGGGCCAGGCCAAGGCCATGAGCGCGAGCGCCAGCCCCCTCATTCCGCCACCCCCCGGCGCGCGGCGCGCCCGAAGTCCGGGTCGGCCACGTCCTGGCCGGCCTCGATGATGCCGCGGCGGATCGCCCGCGTGCGCGTGAAGTAGTCTTCCAGCATCGCCCCGTCTCCCGTGCGGATCGCCCGCTGCAACGCGAACAGCTCCTCGGTGAAGCGGCCCAGGATCTCGAGCGTCGCGTCCTTGTTGTTGAGGAACACGTCGCGCCACATCACCGGGTCCGAGGCGGCGATCCGGGTGAAGTCCCGGAAGCCCGCCGCCGAGTACTTGATGACCTCCGAGTCCGTGACCCGCCTGAGGTCGTCGGCCACGCCCACCATCGTGTAGGCGATCAGGTGCGGCGCGTGCGAGGTGACCGCGAGCACGAGGTCGTGGTGCTCGGGGTCCATCTCCTCGACGTTCGATCCCATCGCCCGCCAGAGCCGCGCGAGGCGCTCGGCGGCCTCCGGGTCGGTGCCCTCGGGCGGGGTCAGCAGGCACCAGCGGTTCTCGAACAGCTCCGCGAAGCCCGCCTCGGGGCCGGAATGCTCGGTGCCCGCGATGGGGTGGGCCGGCACGAAATGGACGCCGTCCGGCACGTGCGGCGCCACGGCGGCTATCACGTCGCGCTTCACGCTCCCGACATCGCTGACCGTCGCGCCTGGCTCCAGATGCGGCGCGATCGCCTCGGCCACGGCCCCCATCGCGCCCACCGGCACGCAGAGGACGACGAGGTCGGCGCCCTGCACCGCCTCGGCGGCCGTGTCGCAGACCCGGTGCACCAGCCCGCGTCGAAGGGCGGTCTCGCGGGTGGCCGCCGAGCGGGCATGGCCCACGACCTCGCCGGCGAGCCCGCTCTCACGCATCCGAAGGCCCATGGAGCCGGCGATCAGCCCGAGGCCGATGAGGGCGACGCGGCGGTAGATCACGCCGCCCGCTCCGCGCGGAAGGCCGCGAGCGCGTCGAGGACGCGCGCCACGCCCTCGGCATCCCCCACGGTGATCCGCAAGCCTTCCGGCAGCCCGTAGGCGGCCACGCGGCGCACGATCACGCCGCGGGACTGGAGGAAGCTATCGGCGGCCTCGGCGGCCTCGGCGCTCTCCAGCCGGGCCAGCACGAAGTTCGCCTCCGAGGGATCAAAGGCGATCCCCAGCGCGTCCAGCCCGGCCTGCAGGGCTGTGCGGTTCGCCGCGTTGTCGGCGCGGGTGCGGCGCAGGAAGGCCTCGTCCCGCACGGCGGCCTCGGCGGCGGCGAGCGCGGGGGTCGACAGGTTGAACGGCCCCCGCACGCGGTTGAGCACGTCGATCACCGCACGCGGCCCGTAGCCCCAGCCGACCCGCATGCCGCCCAGCCCGTAGATCTTGGAGAAGGTCCGCGTGACGACGACGTTCTCGCGCGTCTCGGCCAGCTTCAGCCCGCCGTCGAAGTCCTCGACGTACTCCGCATAGGCCCCGTCAAGCACCAGCAGGCACCCTTCGGGCAGCCCGTCCGCCAGCCGCACCACGTCCTGCCCGCCCAGCATCGTCCCCGTCGGGTTGTTGGGGTTGGCGAGGAACACGAGGCGGGTGCGCTCGGTGCAGGCGTCCAGCAGGGCGTCCACGTCGGCGCGGCGCGCCCGCTCGGGCGCGGCCACGGGGGTGGCGCCGGCGGCGCGGGCGCTGATGGGGTACATCAGGAAGCCGTGCTCGGTGTGGAGCACCTCGTCGCCGGGGCCCGCGAAGGCTTGGCAGAGGAACGTGATGACCTCGTCCGAGCCGACGCCGCAGATGACGCGCTCGGGGTCGAGGCCGTGGGCCTCGGCGATGGCCGCGCGGAGGCTCGCATGATCGGTGGGCGGGTAGAGATGCATCGTGCGCAGCGCCCCGGCGGCGGCCTCCACGGCCGAGGGCGGCGGGCCGGCGGGGTTCTCGTTGGACGACAGCTTGAGCACGTCCCGCACGCCCGCGACCTTGGACGCGCCCCCCTGATAGAGCGCGATCTCTAGGATGCCGGGCTGCGGCGGGGGGGCGGACGGCATGGGCGGCTCCTCGTGGTCCGGGGCCTTCTAGCGGCGGCCGGGGGGCGAGGGAAGCGCGCGGCACGACGGCGGGCGGCGGGGCGCTTGTGGCGGCGGGCGGAACCTGCGGGCGCCGGGACGGAGGGCCGCGGGCGCGGGCCTGTCAGACCACGACGTCGACGACCGCCTCCTCTCCCGCATCCGTCGCCGCGAAGGACATCGAGACGGCCTGCGCCTCTTTGCGCGACAGGCGGCGGAAGATCCTGTCCCGGCCGTTGGCGGGATGCCCCTCGATGTAGAACTGGGTGGTCAGCACCTCCCGTTCGCCGTCGAACAGCTTGACGTGGATGTGCGGCGCGCGGCCGGGGTAGGTCACGGGCTTGATGGTGCGGAACGCGTAGCCGCCGTCGGGGCCGGTGACGTCGTGGCCGAAGCCTTGGAAGGCCGCGTCGAAGGCGATCGCCTGGCGGTCCCCGGCGTGAAGGTACTTGCCGTTGGTATCGCACTGCCAGATCTCGATCCGCCGGCCCGCGAGCGGCGCGCCGGAGCCGTCGAGCACGCGGCCCCGCAGGACGAAGACCTCGCCGCCGGCCTCGCGGACGGCACCCAAGACCCTGACCAGATCGTTGTCGACGTCGGCCCCACGCATGGCAGGGGCCGGATAGAAGGGCCCTTCGGTGGCGGGCGGCGTCGGGCCCGCGGCGCGCGCGGGCCTTGCCAAGGCGGAGACGCCGAGCGTGCCGAGGGTGCCGCCGACGAAGCGGCGGCGCGATCGTCCAAGTCCGTCCATGTCGTCCATCCGTTCCGGTGCGGGCCGTTCCCCCACGGAGCATACCCGAGATTCCGCCTCGTTCACAGGCGCGTCGCTGCGGCGCACGGGCGCCACCTCGCGCTACAAAAAACTCTGCGGATCGATGTCGATGCTCAGCCGGGTCGTGCGGGGCAGCTCCACCTGCCCGGCCCATTCCGCCAGCGCGGACTGGATCGGCGCCTGCCGGGGCGCCTTCACCAGCAGGCGCACCCGGTGCCGCCCCCGGATGCGGGCGATGGGCGCGGGCGCGGGTCCCCAGACCTCGGCGCCGATCGCCTCCAGCGCGCCGGCCCGCCGGGCGAGGTGGTTGCCGATGTCGAAGGCCACCGCCGCCTCGGGGTCCGAGATCACCACGCCGGCCATGCGCCCATAGGGAGGAACCCCCGCGGCGCGGCGGGCGGCGGCCTCCTCGGCCCAGAACCCCTCCTCGTCGCCGGCGAGGATCGCGCGGATCACGGGGTGCTCGGGCTGGAACGTCTGCAGGAGCGCCTCGCCCGGCCGCTCCGCGCGCCCAGCCCGGCCCGAGACCTGGCGCATCAGCTGGAACGTGCGCTCGGCGGCGCGCAGGTCGCCGCCCTGCAGCCCGAGGTCGGCGTCGATCACGCCCACGAGGGTGAGGAGCGGGAAGTTGTGCCCCTTGGCGACCAGCTGCGTGCCGATCACGATGTCGGCGCCCCCGGCGGCGATCTCCTCGACGGCGGCCTTCAGGCTGCGGGCCGAGCCGAAGAGGTCGGACGACAGCACCGCCACCCGCGCCTCGGGGAAGAGGGCGCCGATCTCCTCGGCCATGCGCTCC
Source organism: Jannaschia sp. W003 (assembly GCF_025144335.1). Classification (NCBI taxonomy): domain Bacteria; kingdom Pseudomonadati; phylum Pseudomonadota; class Alphaproteobacteria; order Rhodobacterales; family Roseobacteraceae; genus Jannaschia; species Jannaschia sp. W003. The sequence continues at coordinate 1,290,081 of NZ_CP083539.1, read as the reverse complement.
ACCCCCGGTCCCACGGGGGCGAGCTTGCCCTCCACGCCGCAGCTCGGGCACGCATTCGGCATCGGCGCGGTCTCGCCGCACTGGTGGCACATGAGGCGCTTGAGGAAGCGGTGCTCGACCATGCGCGCGTCGCACTGGTGGCAGGCCACCTGCTGGCCGCAGGCCCGGCACAAGGTCACGGGCGCGTAGCCCCGGCGGTTCAGGAACACGAGCGACTGCTCGCCCGAGGACAGCCGCACGCGGATCGCGCGCTCCAGGGTGGGCGAGACCCAGCGCCCGCCCTTCACGTCCTCGGCGCGCATGTCGATCGCCGAGAGCTTCGGGAGCGCAGCAGGGCCGAAGCGCGAGGTGAGGTCGAGCCGCGCGTACTTGCCCGCCTCGACGTTGGCCCAGGACTCCAGCGAGGGCGTGGCCGAGGCCAGCACCACTTGAGCGCCCTCGCAGGAGGCGCGCAACACCGCCATGTCGCGGGCGGAATAGAGCACCCCGTCCTCCTGCTTGTAGGCGGTGTCGTGCTCTTCGTCGACGACGACCAAGGCGAGGTCCGGGAACGGCAGGTAGAGCGCCGAGCGCGCGCCCACCACCAGCCGCGCCTGCCCCTCGGCCACCATCCGCCAGCAACGCCGGCGCTCGGCTTGGGTGACGCCCGAGTGCCACTCGGCCGGAACGGCGCCGAACCGCGCCTCGACGCGGGTGAGGAACTCGGACGTCAGCGCGATCTCGGGGAGCAGCACGAGGGCCTGGCGGCCTTGTGCCAGCGCCTCGGCCACGGCCTCCAGGTACACCTCGGTCTTGCCCGAGCCGGTCACGCCCTTCAGCAGCGTCGTGCCGTAGCCCCCCGCCGCCACGGAAGCGCGCAGGGCGTCCGCGGCCTCGCCCTGATCGGGGGCCAGCGCCTTGCCGGGGCGCGCGGGGTCGAGCGGGGGATAGGGCGCGTCGCGGGGGCGGTCGATCTCGCGGATCGCGCCGGTGGCGGCCAACCCCTTGAGCACGCTCGCCGAGACGCCCGCCAGCTCGGCCAGCTCCGAGGGGGCGAAGGTGTCGTCGGGACGTGCCTCGAACACGGCCAGCACCTTCGCGCGCGCCGCCGTGGCGCGGCCCGGATCGCCGGAGCCTCGGGCATACACCGTGCGCTTGCCCGGAGCCTCGCCGAGGCCCGGCGCGCGCATCGCGAGGCGCAGCATGGAGACGAGGGGGGTGAGGGTGTAGGCCGCCGCCCTTTCCAGGAAGTCGCGCATGCCGGGGCGCATGGGCGGCACGTCGAGCACGGAGGCCACGGGGCGCAGCTTCTCGACGGGCCAGTCGCCCTCGGCCTCGCCCCAGACCACGCCGAGCACGCGGCGGGGGCCGAGGGGCACCTCCACGAAGGCGCCCACGGCCGCGCCGCCCTCGGGCGCGCGGTAGTCGAGCGGCCCGTCGAGCGGCTGCGTGGTCAGCACGGCCAGCGGCTCGCCGTGGGCGAAGTGTCGGGGGTCGGAACGCATGGGGATCATATCGAGGCGGCGGCGGGGGAATGGAAGGGCTCGGCGCACCCCGTGCGGGCCAAGGATCGGGCCGGTGGGGCGATCCGGGCGGCGAGGTGCAGGCCGTCGCCGGAAATGGAAACCGCACGTTCCCCATGCCGGGGCTCCGCCCGTCCGCAGGCGGATCGGTCCACTGGACCGATCCCAAGATGCCTGCGGACCCCCGAGGCATTTTCGGCCAGAGAAGGAGGGGTCCGGCATCCCGCATCCGCCGTTCGCATCGCGGACGGACAACGGGACGCCTTCCCCTGGCACGGCCATCGGCTCCTCAGCCTGTGCTGCGCCGCGACGGTTTCACGATTTGATTAAGAAGGCGTTTTCCTACCTTCCTCTGGCGGAAAATACCTCGGGGGTCCGGGGGCAGAGCCCCCGGCTTGTGCCCCCCCCCGACCTACGCCCGCCGCGCCAGCGCCGTCGCCGCGGCCATCGCCACGAGCGCCGCGCCGCCCCCGCGCGTCATCCATCGCAGCGCACCGGGCCGACGCACGCCCGCCCGCAGGCGGTCTGCCAGCAGCGCCCAGAGCAGCGCGTTGAGCGCCGCGATGCCCACGAAGGTCGCCACCAGCACCGCGAACTGCCGCGCGAGCGGAGCCGAGGGGTCCACGAACTGCGGCACGAAGGCCACGAAGAACACGATGCCCTTGGGGTTCAGCGCCGTGACGGCGGCGGCGTGCCCGAACACCGCGCGCGGCGACACGTGCCGCCCCGCGCCCGGCGCCTCGGCCTCCACCCCGTCCGCCGAGCGCCACATCCGCACGCCCATCCACAGCAGGTAGGCCGCGCCCAGCCATTTCAGCACCGTGAAGGCCGCCGCCGACGCCATCACCAGCGCCCCCAGCCCCGCGAGCGACGCGCTCATGGCCGCGAAGTCCCCCAGCGCCACGCCCAGCGCCGAGGCCGCCGCCACGCGCCGCCCCTGGCTCAGGGCATAGCCAGCCACCAGGAGCACGGTCGGGCCGGGCACGGCGACGAGCGCCGCGGAGGCGAGGGCGAAGGCGATCCAGAGGGTGGGGTCCATGCGGGGTGGCTCCTGTCAGCTGCGGGCGCTATCTGCCCAAGGGAACACACCGGACCGGGAGACCGCCATGAAGTTCTTCGTCGACACCGCCGACATCGACGCCATCCGCGAGCTGCACGACCTCGGCATGGTGGACGGCGTAACCACCAATCCCTCGCTGATCGCCAAGTCGGGCCGCGACATCCTCGAGGTCACGAAGGAGATCTGCGAGCTGGTCGACGGCCCCGTCTCGGCCGAGGTGGTCGCCACCGAGACCGACGCCATGCTCGCCGAGGGCCGCCACCTCGCGAAGATCGCGCCCAACATCTGCGTCAAGCTCCCCCTCACCTGGGACGGCCTGCGCGCCTGCAAGGTGCTGACCGACGAGGGCACCAAGGTGAACGTCACCCTGTGCTTCAGCCCCAACCAGGCGCTGCTCGCGGCCAAGGCGGGCGCCACCTACATCTCGCCGTTCATCGGACGCCTCGACGACATCGTGCTCGACGGCATGGACGTGATCCGCGACATCCGCGAGATCTACGACAACTACGGCTTCGAGACGCAGATCCTGGCCGCCTCGATCCGCTCCGCGAACCACATGAAGGAGGCGGCCCTCATCGGCGCCGACGTCGCCACCGCGCCGCCCGACGTGATCCGCAAGATGGCCGCGCACCCGCTCACGGACGCAGGGCTGAAGGCCTTCCTCGCGGACGCCGAGAAGGCCGGCATCAAGATCGTCTGACGCCCCGAAGGCCCCCGCGGCGACGCGGGGGCCCGGCACCGATGCCGCGATGCCACCCGGGCCGGCCCGCGTCCCGCGCCCGGTATCCCGGCCCATTCCGCCATGCTAGCCTCCCCCCCAATCGGCACGAGACCGGAGAGAGGCAGATGAAGGCAGTATCCGCTCCGGCGGACGGGGACTGGCGCGGCCGCGTGCTCGTCGATCCCGACATGATCCTCGAGGACCGCGACGTGATGCGCGCCCTGATCGCCGCCAACGAGCGGCAGATGGGCAAGAACATCGTGGACCTGCGCGGCATCGCCATGGAGCGGCTGGAGGCCCGGCTCGACCGGCTCGAGGACACCCACCGCTCGGTGATCGCCGCCGCCTACGAGAACCTCGCGGGCACCAACCAGATCCACCGCTCGGTGCTGCGGATCCTCGACTGCGCCACGTTCCCCGCGCTGCTCGACTTCCTCGCCGGCGAGTTGTCCGAGATCCTGCGCGTGGACGCCGTGCGCCTCGTGCTCGAGAGCACCGAGCCCGGCGAGGCGCCCCACCCCGCCGTGGTGCCGGTCGCGATCGGCGCCGTGGAGGCCTACGTCGCGGGCGGCCGGGTGGCCCCGCCGCGCCCCGTGACCTTGCGCCAGTGCGCGCCCGCGGGCGACGCGGTGTTCGGGGACCGGGCCGCCGACCTGCGCTCCGAGGCGCTGCTGCAGCTCGACCTCGGACCGGGGCGCGCCGCCGCCATGCTGGCGCTGGGCGGCGAGGACCCGCACCAGTTCCGCGCAGGACAGGGCACCGACCTCCTGCAGTTCCTCGCCGGCTGCCTCGAGCGCACGCTGCGCCGGCACCTCGGCGCGTGACGCTGGAGATCAGCGAGGGGCTGCGCGACGCGCTCGGCGCCTGGGGCGACCACATGCGCGCCCTCGACGGCCGCACGGCGAGCACCGTCGAGGCCTACGCCGCCGACCTGCGCCACTTCCTGGCCTTCCAGGCCGGGCACCGCGGCGGGCCGATGGGCGTAGGCGCGATGGGCGAGGTCGGCACCGCGGAGATGCGCGCGTGGATGGCCGCCGAGAGGCGGCGCGGCGCGGGCGCACGCTCCGTGGCACGGCGGCTCTCGGCGGTGAAGGGCTTCGTGCGCTGGCTCTCGGAGCGCGAGGGTTTCGACCCCACCGCCGTGCTCGCCATGCGCGCGCCGCGGTTCCGCAAGCCCCTGCCCCGCCCCCTCGCCCCGGATGCGGCGCGCGAGGTGATCGACACCGTGGGGCTGCAGCACGAGACCCCTTGGATCGCCGCGCGCGACGTGGCCGTCGTCACCGTGCTCTACGGCTGCGGCCTGCGCATCTCGGAAGGGCTGGGCCTGCGCGGCGGCGACGCGCCGCTGGCGGACGTGCTGCGCATCCGCGGCAAGGGCGGCAAGGAGCGGCTGGTGCCCGTGATCCCCGCCGCCCGCGCGGCGGTGGAGCGCTACCGCGCGCTCTGCCCCTTCGAGCTGATCGCCGACGCGCCCCTGTTCCGCGGCGCCCGGGGCGGCGCGCTCCACGCGCGGCTGGTGTCGGGCGCGATGGCGCGCGCGCGCATGCAGCTCGGGCTGCCCGCGACGGCCACGCCCCACGCCCTGCGCCACAGCTTCGCCACGCACCTCCTGGAGGCCGGCGGCGACCTGCGGGCGATCCAGGAGCTGCTCGGCCACGCTTCGCTCTCGACCACGCAGGCCTACACCGCCGTGGACGCGGTGCACCTGATGGAGACCTATGCCCGGGCGCACCGCCACGGCGCGTGAGGGGTTGACCCGCGGGTCCGCTCACCGAGACACACTCCCGGCGCGCGCATCGCGGGGGATGGCATCCCCGCACACCACGGCCCGCCCCCATCCGGGGGCCGGGGTCGGGCCCGATCCCACGTTGGCGGACATCCCCCCATCGACGACCATTCGGACGCATCGCGAGACACCGGAACGCCCCGGGCCACCGGCTCCGGGGGGCGCTCCCGCACGCTCCGCGCCGTCCCGGCCCTGCGCCGGGGCCTCGGCGTGCCGTCGGTGTCGGCGCCGGAGCGGAGAGCGGCATCCCGACTGCACCCGAAGGCCCCGGCGCAGGGCCGGGGCGTCCCGTCGTCAGACCGTGTAGTTCAGCGCCAGCCGTCCGCCGTCCACGTAGATCGTCTCGCCGGTCACGTAGCTCGCCTTCTCGGAGGCGAGGAACGCCACAACGTCGCCGATCTCGCGGGGCGTGCCGGGACGCTTGAGGGGCGTGCGCGACATGGCGCGGGCGAAGGCCTCGGGGTCCGCATTGACGGCCGCCATCATCGCCGTGTCGATCGAGCCCGGCCCGACCGCGTTCACGCGGATGCCGTGGGGGGCGAGCGCGAGGGCGGCCACCTTCGTCAGCTGCATCACGCCGCCCTTCGAGGCGCAGTAGCCGGCGATCTGCGGGATCGCGACCTGGGCGTTGATCGACGACATGTTGACGATCGCGCCCTTCAGCTCGTGCTTCACCATCGCCTTCGCGGCCCGCTGCGTGGCCAGGAACACGCCCACGAGGTTGATGTCGATGACCTGCCGGAACTGCTTCTCGGTCATGTCGAGGAAGTCGGCGCCCACGGCGATGCCGGCGTTGTTGACCAGAACCGAGACCGGGCCGACGTCCGCCTCGGTGCGGTCGAACAGCTCCGCGATGGCGGCGGAATCGCTCATGTCGATCTGGTAGCCGGTGCCGCCGAGCTTCGCGGCCGCCTCCGAGACGCTCTCCTGCACGTCGGCGAGCACGACGCGGCAGCCATCCTCGGCCAGGGCCTCGGCGCAGGCGTACCCGATGCCCTGCGCGCCGCCGGTGACGAGTGCGATGCGATCCATGACGTGTCCTCCCCTGATGTCGCGGCCTGCTTGAACCTCGCCGCCCGAGGCGTCAACGTCGGCGCCATGAAGAGCGCGGAGCAGTTGGTGGCCGAGGCGCGCGCGCGGGTGCGCGAGCTGTCGGTCGAGGAGGTGCGGGCCCTCGACCCGGAGCGCACCGTGATCGTGGACGTGCGCGACGTGCGCGAGCGGGCGGCGGGGCGCATCCCCGGCTCGGTCCACGCGCCGCGCGGCATGCTGGAGTTCTGGTGGGACCCGGCCTCGCCCTACCACCGCGAGGTGTTCGCGCAGGAGGGCGTGACCTACGTCCTGCACTGCGCCGTGGGCTGGCGCTCGGCGCTGGCCGCCGACGCGCTGCGCGCGATGGGCCACGACGTGGCGCACATGTGGGGCGGGTTCGAGGCGTGGAAGGCGGTGGGCGCTCCGGTCGAGGTGCCGGAGGGAAGGTAGCGCCCCGGCGACCGCGTCGGGGGCGAAGGCGAGGGTTGTTCAGGCGATACCCTCAAACGCCACCGAAACGAACAAGGCTACGAGCTAAGACCGATCCGCATGGCCATGCGCAATTCCACCATGCCGTCCCAAGGGGATTCCCGCAACGCGTAACACCGCAACAATAAAGGGCGTTCGTCCACGCCCTGCGCGCCGCCCCTCAGTCCGCCGCCCCGCCGAGGAACGCGTTCCCCCGCGCGTAGTCCGGCGACGCCTCCTGCATCTCGAGGTGCAGCCCCGTGCCCCGATAGGGGTGCGCGCGGGCGAGGTCCTCGTCGAACGAGAGGCCCAGCCCGGGCGCGGTGGGCACCTCCACGAAGCCGCCCTCGGCCCTGGGCCCGCCGCCCAGCGCGTGGTGGAACGGGGTCTCGATGGCCTCCACCATCAGGAGGTTCGGGATCGCGGCGCCGAGCTGGACGGAGGCCGCGAACTCCACCGGCCCCGCGTAGAGGTGCGGCGCCACCTGCGCGCCGAAGCCCTGCGCCAGCGCCGCGATCCGCAGCCCCTCGCCGATGCCGCCCGCGCGGCCCAGCGCCGGCTGCAGGATGCGCGCCGCCCCGAGGCGCAGGAGCGTGGCGAACTCGCCCAGGCCGCAGAGTCGCTCGCCGGAGGCCACAGGGACGGGCTGACCCCGCGCCACCTCGGCCTGCCCCGAGGGGTCGTCGGGCGGCACCGGCTCCTCGAACCACAGGGGGTCGGCTTCCGCGATGGCCCGCCCCAGCCGGATCGCGCCCGAGGGGGTGAACTGCCCGTGGGTGCCGAACAGGAGGTCCGCGCGGTCGCCCACCGCGGCGCGGATCGCGCGGACGAAGGCGACCGACAGCGAGACGTCGCGGCCCCCCGGCTCGTGCCCGCCGCGGATGGTGTAGGGGCCGGCGGGGTCGAACTTGACGGCCGTCCACCCCTCGGCGACGCGCAGCGCGGCGACCTCGGCGGCCATCTCGGCGGAGGTCCAGAAGGCAGCGGCGTCCATCGACGGCTCGGGGTAGAGGTAGGTGTAGGCGCGCAGGCGTTCGTTCAGCCGCCCGCCGACCAACGCGTGCACCGGCCGGTCCAGCGCCTTGCCGAGGATGTCCCAGCAGGCGATTTCCAGGCCCGACCACGCGCCCCAGACCGTGGGATCGGCCCGCCCCGTGAAGCCCGAGCCCCAGACCCGCCGCGCCATCAGCGCCGTGTCGGCCGGATCGCTCCCCTCGCAGTGCCGCGCGAACACGTCCCCGATCACAGTCCGCATCGCCTCCGGCCCCACGGCGGAGGCATAGACCTCGCCGTAGCCCGTGACCCCGCAGGAGGTCGTCAGCTTCGGCACGATCCAGTACCGCCCGCCCCACCCCGGCGCCGGCGGCGCGACGACGAACACGTCCAGCTCGGCCAGCCTCATCGCACGCCCCCCTTCACTCTGGCGGAAATACTCCCGCCGGAGGCTCCCGCCCCCTCCACGGGCGCCATCACCCGAACACCACGACGTTCCGCCGCCCCTCGCCCCGCGCCGTCGCCGCGAAGGCCTCGTTGATCCCCTCCAGGGGCCACGTTCCCGAAACCAGCTCCTCCAGCATCAGCCGTCCTTGCGCGTGCAGATCGAGGATCCACGGCATGTCCCGCCGCAGCACCACGTCGCCCATGCGCGTGCCGCGCAATCCTTGCCCGTAGTAGCTGGCCGAGACCGGGTCGTAGTGCCCCACCGTGCCCGAATGCGGCATCCCCACGAGGTAGGCCGTGCCGTGGGGGGCCAGCCAGTCCACCGCCCCGTCGATCACCGAAGGTGCCCCCACGGTGACGAAGGCGTGGTCGGCCAGCCGCCCGAGGCGCAGCATCGCCGCGGGGCCGTCGGAAGCGAGGATCCCGTCGGTGGCACCGAAGGCGCGGGCCGCCTCGAGCTTCTCCTCGCTCACGTCCACCGCCACCACGCGGGCCGCGCCGGACAGCCGCGCCGCCTGGATGCTGTTGAGCCCCACGCCCCCCGCGCCGATCACCACGCACCAGTCGCCGGGGCGCACGCGCGCCGTGTTCACCACCGCGCCGAGGCCCGTCACCACCCCGCAGCTCAGGATCGCAGCGGCGGCGGCGGGGATCGTCTCGGGCACGGGGGCGAGCTGGCTTGCGTGGACCGTCACCGCCTCGGCGAAGGCACCGCAGCTCATGGCCGCGACCACCGTGCCGTCCGAGAGGCCGGGGTGGTCGCCCGGCGCAGCACATTGGGTCGGCCGCCCCCCGGCGCAGGAGGCGCAGCCGCCGCAGGCGCGGATCAGGGTGACGAGCACACGCTGGCCCTCCGAGACCCCTTCCGTCCCCGGCCCCACCGCCGAGACCCGTCCCACGGCCTCGTGGCCATAGACGGCCGGCAGCTGCCCGCCCCAGCCGCCGCGCCAGAAGGTGAGGTCGGAGTGGCAGACCGCGCAGGCCTCGATCTCGACCGTGGCCTCAAACGCGCGGGGGGCCGGCAGGCCGACCGTCTCGATCCCCATCGGCGCGCCGAACTCGCGGCACACCGCCGCCCGAACCTGTCGCATGAGCCCCTCCCGTTTCCCCGCACCCTAGCGGGCCGGCGCCCTTGCACAATGCCGCCCCGGCGGGCGATGCCCGGGAACGCACCGAGGGAGGCCAGGGTGGAGCACGAAGTCGAAAGCGCCGACGGCACCGCGATCCACGTCCGCGAGGAGGGCGCCGGCGCGCCCGTGCTCTTCGCCAATTCCCTCGGCACCGACCTGCGGGTCTGGGACGCGGTGCTGCCGCTCCTGCCCCCCGGCCTGCGGCTGGTGCGCTACGACATGCGCGGGCACGGGCAGTCGGAGGTGCCGCCCGCGCCCTACCCCATGGGCGCGCTCGTGCGCGACGCCGAGGCGGTGGCCGACGCGCTGGGCTTGCGGGACGCGGTGGTCGTCGGCCTGTCGGTGGGCGGCATGGTGGCGCAGGCGATGGCGGTGAAGCGCGCCGACGTGGTGCGCGCGATCGCGATCTCGGGCGCGGGCGTCAAGAGCGGCACGCCGGACGCCTGGGCCGCGCGCATCGAGGCGGTGCGGCGCGGCGGGCTGGAGGCGATCGCGGACGCGACGATGGACCGCTGGTTCGCGCGGGACTTCCCGCACCGCGCCGCGTGGCGCGCGCGCCTCCTGGAGACCGATCCCGAGGGCTACTGCGGCGTCTGCGCCGCCATCGCGGGCACCGACCTTCTCGCCCCCACCAGCGGACTGCGCCTGCCGACGCTGGCCATCGCGGGGTCAGAGGACGGGGCCGCGCCGCCCGACCTCGTGCGCGAGACCGCGGCGCTGATCCCCGGCAGCCGCTTCGCGCTAATCCGCGGCGCGGGCCACCTGCCTCCCGTGGACGCGCCCGAGCGCTTCGCGGCGGTGCTGTCGGAGTTCCTCGGGGCGATCGGTCACACCGCGTCGTCCTCGGGCTGAAACCGCACAGCGATGCACGTGCCACCCGGTCCGCTGCGCACCGACTTCGTGCCGCCGAGGTCGCGCACGAAGGCCTCGACCAGCAGCCCGCCCGAGCCGGAGGGGTCGTGCGCCGCCGCGCCGCCCGTGCCGTCGTCCTCGACCTCGAGGAGGGCCGCGCCGTCCGCCTCGCGGCGCAGGCGGATGCGGATGCGCCCCGGCCCGTCCCGGAACGCGTGCTTCACGGCGTTGGTGACCAGCTCGTTGACGATCAGCCCGAGGTGGATCGCCTTGTGGCTGCCCAGGGCGAAGCCGTCGGCCTCGCCGCGGATGGCGACCCGGCCGTCGCCGGCGACCGAGGCCTCCAGCATCGCCGCGAAGTCGCGCACGAACTGCGCCGCGTCCACGGTCTCCACCGCGTCCGAGGCGTTCATCAGGTCGTAGAGCCGCGCGACGGCCTGGATGCGCCCGTCCACCGCGCGCAGCACCTCGCGGGCGCCATCGTCGGCCTTGCGCGTCTCCATCCGCAGCATCGAGGAGATCAGCGCGAGGTTGTTCTTCACCCGGTGGCTCAGCTCGTGCAAGAGCCGGCGCGAGGCCTCCAGCGCCGCCTCGCGGGCGTGCTCGGCCTCGACGCGCGCGGTCACGTCGCGGAACAGCACCACGAACTGCCCCGCCTCCTCGCCCGGCATGGCGCAGACGTCGAAGGCCCGGCCCATGGGCACCGAGTCGGCGTGGATCCGCAGCGTCTCGCCGCCGAGCCCTACGCGGGCGTAGAAGTCGATCCAGCGCCGCTCCAGCCCCGGCACCAGCTCCAGCGCGGTCAGGCCCACGGGGGCGTGGAGGCCGCTCATCTCCTCGAAGTGCTCGTTGATCCAGAGGAACCGGTAGTCGGCGGGCTCGCCCGCCTCGTCCACGATCATCTCGCATACGCACATGGCCTCGCCGGTGAGGCGCGTCATCGCGTCGAACATGGTCTGCGCGTCGAACGTCTTGTGCGAGTCGGGCATTCGGCGAAGCGGGTCTGATCGGGTCCAGGGGGCGGTGGGCTGCTAAACTAAACCAGTGTCAGGAAAAATCCACGGGGGGAAGCCTTCGCGCGCACCGGCGCCCGACGCGGCCCCGCTGGCCGCGCCGCGCGGCGCCCGCTAGACGCGGGCCGATCCCCCCCCGAGGAGCGCCCCATGGCCGTCACGCCCTTCGACTCCGCCCTCCACCGCGACCTCTTCGGCGACGCCGAGCTGGGGCGCCTGTTCTCGGACGCCGCCGAGGTGCGGGCCATGCTGCTCGTGTGGGGCGCGCTGGCGAAGGCGCAGGGCGCGGCGGGCGTGATCCCCGAGACCGCCGGGGCCTTCCTCCACCGCGCCACGATGGAGGTGCAGGTCGACCCCGCGGGGCTGGCCGCGGACGTGGCGCGCGACGGCATCTCGGTGCCGGGGCTGGTGGCCGCCACCCGCAAGGCGCTGGAGGCGCCCGAGCACGCGCAGTTCCTCCACTGGGGCGCGACCTCGCAGGACATCATCGACACCGGGCTGGCGCTGCGTCTGCGCCAGGCGCTGGCCCTCGTCGCGGGGCGCATCGACACGGCGCTGGATCGGCTGGCGGCGCTGGCCGAGGCCCATGCCGAGACGCCCATGGCGGCGCGCACCTGGGGCCAGCCCGCCACCCCCACCACCTTCGGCGCGGTGGTGGCCACATGGGGCGAGGGGCTGCTGGCGGTGCGCGAGGACCTGGAGCCCCTGCGGACGCGGGTCGAGATCGTCTCGCTCCACGGCGCGGCGGGCACGCTCTCGGCGATGGGCGAGCGGGGGCCGGAGGTGCGCGCCGCCCTCGCCCGCGCGCTGAACCTGCGCGACCCTGAGCGCGCGCCCCATGCCGACCGCGCCCACGTGGCCGCGCTGGCGGCGTGGCTCACGCGGCTCGCGGGGGCCTGCGGCAAGGCGGCGACCGACCTCCTCCTGCTCGCGCGCGACGGGGCGGTGGCGGCGGGCGCCGGCTCCAGTTCCACCATGCCGCAGAAGCGCAACCCGGTCGGCCCCAGCGCCGTGCGCGCGCTCGCCGCCCACGCGGCGGGGCTGAACGGCGCGCTGCAGGCCGGCGCCATGACATGGGACCAGCGCGACGGCGCGGCATGGTTCGGGGAGTGGCTGGCGCTGCCGCAACTGACCGTCGCGGCGGGCCGCGCCGTGGACATCCTGGCGGCGCTCGAGATCGTGCCCGACGCCGAGCGCCTGCGCGCCGCGCTGGACGACCCCTCGGGCCTCGTCCACGCCGAGGCCGTCAGCTTCGCGCTGGCCGAGACCCTGCCCCGCCCCGAGGCGCAGGCCCGCACCAAGGCGCTGGCCCGCGAGGTGGCGGAGCACGGCGGCTCGCTGGTGGAGCGGGCCGGGCTCGACCCCGCCCGCTTCCGCCCCGAGCGGCAGTGGGGCGAGGCCCCCGCCCACGCCCGCCGCTTCGCGGCGCGCGTACGCGAGGGCGCGCCCGGTTAGGATCAGGCCCTCAGGCCGCCCATTCCCAGGGTCGCGTGTAGTTGCCCATGACGGCGGTGACCTCGCGCTCCTCGACGTCGCCGGTGCGCTCCAGCCGGGCCACGAGCCCGCGCTTCTTGTCCTCGACCACCTCCGAGACGCGCGCGTTGATGCCCGCGTCCCGCAATGCGGCGTCGTAGACGCGCGTGATGGCGCGGCGGCGCAGGTCGGGCTTGAACACCTTGCCCACGGCCGTCTTGGGCAGCTCATCGAGGATCTCGATGTGCTTGGGCCGCGCCGCCCTCTCGTGGACGTGGGTCTCGCAGTGCCTGACCAGCTCCTCGGGCGTGACCTCGGCGCCGGCCACCAGCTCCACGTAGGCGCAGGGCAGCTCGCCCGCGAAGGCGTCCGGTTGCCCGATCGCGCCGGCCATGGCGACGGCGGGGTGCCCGGCCAGGGCCTCCTCGATCTCGGCGGGGTCGATGTTGTGGCCGCCGCGGATGATCAGGTCCTTGGCGCGGCCCGTGATCCACAGGTAGCCGTCCTCGTCCTTGCGGCCGAGGTCGCCGGTCCGCAGGTACTTCTCGAAGTGGTAGAGCTTCGCGTTCTTGGCCGCCTCGGTGTAGGTGTCGGGCGCGTTGACGCCGGGGTTCGAGACGCAGATCTCGCCCACCTCGTCCACCTTGCACTCCACGGGGCCGTCGCCCTTGTCCATCAGGATCTTCACGTCGCAGTGCATGAAGGGGATGCCGACCGAGCCGATCTTCTTCTCGCCGTCCACGGGGTTGCACGACACGAGGCAGGTGGCCTCGGTCAGGCCGTAGCCCTCGACCACAGTGACGCCGGTGTCCTTCTCGAAGCGCTTGAACAGCTCCACCGGCAGGGGCGAGGAGCCGCAGAACGCCGTCTTGATCGACGAGACGTCGGCGTCCACGGGGCGCTGCATCATGGCGGCCATGGCCGTGGGCACGGTGATCAGGAAGGTGACGCGGTAGCGCTCGATCAGCTTCCACATGTTGTCGAACACGCCCTCGCCCCGGTAGCCCTGCGGCGTCGGGAAGACGACGTGCGCGCCCGAGGCGACCATCGCCATCAGGATCACGTGGCAGGCGAAGACGTGGAACAGGGGCAGCGGGCACATCACCACGTCCTGCTCGGAGAACAGGAGGCGGTGGCCGATCCAGCCGTTGTAGATCATGCCCTCGTAGGTGTGCTGCGCCACCTTGGGCATGCCCGTGGTGCCGCCGGTGTGGAAGTAGGCCGCGACGCGGTCGGCCCCGCCGTCCTCGAAGGCGAGCTGGGTGGGCTGCTTGGCCACCTCCTTGGCGAAGTCGTGCACCGTGGCGCGGTGCGTCACGGGGTTCTTGGGCCGGATCAGGGGCACCACGAGCTTCTTGAGGCCCGTCAGGTAGCGGTGGAGGTCCACCTCCAGCACGTGCTCGACGTTCGGGGCCAGGCGCACCGCGGCGGCGACCTTCTGGGCCACGTCGGTCTTGGGAAAGGCCCGCAGGGTGACGACGACCTTGGCCCCCGTCTCGCGCAGGATCGAGCCGATCTGCTCGGGCTCCAAGAGCGGGTTGATGGGGGCTGCGATGCCCGCGACCGTCCCGCCCAGCAGCACGGTGGCGGTCTCGGTGCAGTTGGGCAGCACGTAGGCCACCACGTCGCGCTCGCCCACGCCGAGCTTGCGCAGGAGGTTGGCGGTCTGCGCCACGCGGCCGCGCAACTCGTTCCAAGTCAGCGTCTCGGCCGGGTCGGCGGGCCCCGAGAACAGCTGGTAGCTCAGCGCGGGGCGGTCCCCGTGGGCGTCGGCGGTCTGCGACAGGAGCTGCCAGAGCGTCCGGGCGGGCTGCACCGTCTCCCACGGCTCGGCGGCCTCGATGTCGAGAATGTCCTGCTTGTTGGCGAAGCTCGCCATGGTCCCGTCCTCCCGTGCGGTCCGGGGCTCCCTCCCCGGTTTCGGGCGAGACTGTCGAAACGGCGCCACGCGTTCAAGCGCGACGCTGCGGCGTCGTGTCTCAGCCGCGGCAGCCGCTGCCCGCCTGCACCGGCGGGCAGGGAACCGAGCCGTAGGAGCAGAACACGCAGCAGTCGCCCGGCAGCGGGCGCAGCACCGCGCCGCAGCCGCGGCATTCGTGGAAGAACGCGCAGGCGTCGGTGGGCATGCGCTCCTCGCCCGAATGGCCGCATTCGGGGCAGGTCAGCTGCGAGCGGAGCGTCGGTGCTTCAGCCACAGGGCCACTCCGGCGAGGGCGAGGAAGAAGGCGAGCACGGGCAGGAGCACCGCGTCGCGGTAGAGCACGCCGGTCAACCCGCCCGCCCCCACGGCGGCCAGCACGGCCGGCAGCAGCGGCGTCGCGCAGCAGAGGGCGGCGAGCGCGGAGCCTCCTAGGCCGACGGCGAGGAGCGGGTTGGTCATCCGGGCAGCCTGTCACGCCCGCGCCCCGCGCGCGAGCGCGGCGCGATCACTCCGCCGCGAGGCCTTCCGTGAACTGGAGCCGCGCGAGGCGGGCGTAGAGACCGCCCTGCCCCACCAGCTCGTCGTGGGTGCCGGTGGCGGCGATGCGCCCCCCCTCCATCACCACGATCCGGTCGGCGGCCTTCACGGTGGCCAGCCGGTGGGCGACGATGATCGTGGTGCGCCCCTCGGCAAGCCGCTCCACGGCGTCCTGCACGGCGCGCTCGGACTCGGCGTCGAGGGCGCTCGTCGCCTCGTCGAGCAGGAGGAGCGGCGCGTCGCGCAGGATCGCGCGGGCGATGGCGATGCGCTGCTTCTGCCCGCCCGACAGCATCACGCCGCGCTCGCCCACGTAGGTGTCGTAGCCCTCGGGCAGCGCGGCGATGAAGTCGTGCGCCGCGGCGGCGCGGGCGGCGGCCTCGACCTGCGCCGCCGTGGCGCCTTCCGTGCCGAAGGCGATGTTGTCGCGCGCCGAGGCCGCGAAGATCACCGGATCCTGCGGCACGAGCGCGAGCAGCCGCCGGAACGCGGCCCGGTCCATGTCCCGCAGGTCGGTGCCGCCCAGGGTGATGCGCCCCTCGTCGGGATCGTAGAAGCGCTGGATCAGCTGGATCACCGTGGACTTGCCCGCGCCCGAGGGACCGACCAGCGCCACGGTCTCGCCGGGGCGGACGTGGAGGTCCACGCCCTCGAGGGCGGCCACCGAGGGGCGCGAGGGGTAGTGGAAGCGCACGCCCTCGAAGCGCAGCCCGTCGCCCAGCGCGGGGGGATGCGCCGTGGCGGGGTCGCGCACGGCGTCCTCCACCTCCAGCAGCTCCACCAGCCGCTCGGTGGCGCCGGCGGCGCGCTGCAGCTCGCCCCAGATCTCGGACAGGGCGCCGACGCTGCCCGCGACCATGATCGCGTAGATCAGGAACTGGATCAGCTCGCCGATCGACATCGCGTCCGCCCGGACGTCGCGCGCGCCGACCCAGAGCACGGCGATCACGGCGGCGAAGATCAGCGCGATCACGATCACGGTCATCGTCGCGCGCGTCGCGATGCGCTTCGAGGCCGAGCGGAACGAGTCCTCGGTCACGTCGTCGAAGCGTCCCGCGGCCTGGCGCTCGAAGGTGTAGGCCTGCACGGTCTGGGCCGACAGCAGCCACTCCGACGCGCGGCCCGAGGATTCGGCGATCCAGTCCTGGTTCTCGCGGCTCAGCTGGCGCAGGCGCCGGCCGAGGATCACGATCGGCAGGATCAGGAGCGGCACGATCAGCAGCACCAGCCCGCCGAGCTTGGGCGACGTCCAGAGCATCAGCGCGAGGCCCCCCGCGAAGATCAGCACGTTGCGCAGGGCCACAGAGACCGAGGACCCGATCACCGACAGGAGCAGCGTCGTGTCGGTGGTGATGCGGGAGAGCACCTCGCCGGTGAGGATGCCGTCGAAGAAGTCGGGGCTCATGCGGATCATGCGCCCGAACACGGCCTTGCGGATGTCGGCCACCACTCGCTCGCCGAGGCGCGTCACGAGGTAGTAGCGCAGCCCCGTCCCGATCGCGAGCGCGCCGGCGATCAAGAGGGCGGCCAGGAAGTACTGGTCGAGCAGCCCCTCCGCCGAGGTCTCGAACCCGTCCACCACGCGGCGCACCGCGAGCGGCAGGATCAGCGACACGGCGGCGGTGAGCGTCAGCGCGAGGAGCGCGGCGGCGAGCAGGCCGCGGTAGGGTCGCAGGAACGGCGCGAGGCGCAGGAGGTTGCCCACGCGCTTCGAGCCCTGCCGCTCGGACGCCTTCTCGATCTCCGCCATCGTCCCTCCGGTGCCTCGGGTGGGGAGGTACAGGCGGGGGGGCGGGGGCGCAACGGGAGAGCCGGATCGGGACGGGGGTGAGCCGGACGAGGGCGAGGTCCAGTGGACCTCGACCCCGGCGAACGCGGCCCCGCACCGGCGGGGTCGCCGGAGATTGATGCTGGAGGGGGCTCTGCCCCCGGCCTTTCAGGCCTCCCCCGAGGTATTTTCGAAACGAAGACAGGGACCGTCGGTCACCCCCGACCGGACCGCGCCGGTCCCGCTACGCACCGAAGATGGGAGGGGGGAGTGGAGCGGGCGACGGGAATCGAACCCGTATCATCAGCTTGGAAGGCTGAGGTCTTACCATTACACAACGCCCGCGCGTCCCCCTTCATTTGCGACGCGCGGCCCCGCTTGGCAAGGGGTCCGCTTGCGCGCCCCCGTCCGCCCCGCTACCCCGCGGGCCATGCGCGTGTTCCGTGATCCCAGCTCCATCCCGGCGGACGCGCGCGGCGCTTCGGCGGCGATCGGCAACTTCGACGGCGTGCACCTCGGCCACCGCCACGTGATCGACCTCGCCCGGCGCCCCGGCGCGCCCCTCGGCGTGGTCACCTTCGAGCCGCACCCCCGCGAGGTCTTCGCGCCCGACGCGCCCCCGTTCCGCCTGATGAACAGCGCCGCCAAGGCCTCGCGCCTGCACAAGATCGGCGTGGACGCCCTGTTCGAACTGGACTTCCGCCGCATCGCCCCCCTCACCCCGGACGCCTTCATGGAGGACGTGCTGGCAGGCGCGCTCGGGCTCTCCCACGTTGTGGTCGGCGAGGACTTCCGCTTCGGCAAGGGGCGGTCGGGCGACGTGGACACCCTGCGCGCGGGCGGCCAGCGTCTCGGCTTCGAGGTCACCGCCGCGCCGCTGCTGGCCGAGGGCGGCACCGACGTGTCCTCCACCGCGATCCGCGAGGCGCTGGCCGGGGGCCGCCCCCGCGACGCCGCGCGCATGCTGGGTCACTGGCACCGCGTCGAAGGCCCCGTGATCCACGGCGAGAAGCGCGGGCGCACGCTGGGCTGGCCGACCGCCAACATGAGCATGGAAGGCCTGCACCTCCCCCGCCTCGGCGTCTACGCCGTGCTGGCCGATGTGCTCGACGGCCCCCACCGCGGCGCGCACCGGGGCGTGGCCTCGCTGGGGGTCCGCCCGATGTTCGGCGAGAACGCCCCCAATCTGGAGACCTTCCTCTTCGACTTCGCCGGCGACCTCTACGGCGCGCCGATGTCGGTCGCCTTGGTCGAGTTCCTGCGCCCCGAGGCGCGGTTCGACGGGCTGGACGCCCTCGTCGCCCAGATGGAGCGCGACGGGGCCGGGGCGCGGGCGGTGCTCGATGCCCTCTAGGCCCCGGCGCGACCCGCTCCGCCCGCGCTTCTGGGAGCGGCCCCTTGGCACGCTGAACCCCCGCGAGTGGGAGGCGCTCTGCGACGGCTGCGGCAAGTGCTGCCTCAACAAGCTGGAAGACGAGGAGACCGCCGAGGTGGTGTTCACCGACGTCGCCTGCCGCCTCCTGGACGACGCCACCTGCCGCTGCGCCCACTACGAGACGCGGCTGGCCTTCGTGCCCGACTGCGTGGTGCTGACGCCGAAGTCGCTGCCCGACGTGGCCTACTTCATGCCCGAGACCTGCGCCTACCGCCGCCTCCACGAGGGCCGGGACCTGCCCCGCTGGCACCCCCTCCTGACCGGCGACCCCGAGAGCCCCCACGCCGCGGGGGCGTCGCTCCGGGGCCGGACCCATTCCGAGATGGACGTGGCCGAGGACGACTGGGAGGAGCACATCGTCGAGGAGCCCCTGGGAGAGCCATGAATCTCAACTTCGCCTCCGACAACACCGGTCCCGTGGCCGCCCCGATCATGGACGCGCTCAATGCGGCCAACGCGGGGGCCGCCATGCCCTACGGCAACGATCCGTGGATGCCCGGCGTGCGGGACGCGATCCGCGCCGCCTTCCGCTGGCCCGAGGCCGAGGTGCTGCTGGTCGCCACCGGGACCGGGGCCAACGCGCTGGCCCTCGCCGGGCTGATCGAGCCGTGGGAGTCGGTGATCTGCCACCGCATCGCCCACGTCGAGGAGGACGAGTGCGGCGCGCCTGAGTTCTACACCGGCGGCGCCAAGCTGGTGCTGGCGGACGGAGAGGGCGGCAAGATGACGCCCGACACGTTGCGCGCCGCCCTCGCCCGCACCGGCACCAAGGGCGTGCACGGGGTGCAGCGCGGGGCGCTCAGCCTCACCAACGTCACCGAGGCGGGCACGGTGTATTCCCTCGCCGAGATCGGCGCGCTGCAGGAAACCGCGCGCGAGGCGGGGCTGGCGCTCCACCTCGACGGCGCGCGCTTCGCCAATGCCTGCGCCGCCCTCGGGTGCGGGGCG
Source organism: Jannaschia sp. W003 (assembly GCF_025144335.1). Classification (NCBI taxonomy): domain Bacteria; kingdom Pseudomonadati; phylum Pseudomonadota; class Alphaproteobacteria; order Rhodobacterales; family Roseobacteraceae; genus Jannaschia; species Jannaschia sp. W003. Next base: position 1,270,995 of record NZ_CP083539.1, on the reverse strand, counting down.
GCCGAGCTGGCGGACGGCTTCGACGTGGTCAGCTTCGGCGGCACCAAGAACGGCTGCATGGCCGTCGAGGCCATCGTGCTGCGCGACCCGGCGAAGCACTGGGAGATGCAGCTCCGCCGCAAGCGCGCGGCGCAGCTGTGGTCGAAGCACCGCTACCTCGCGGTGCAGATGGCGGCCTACCTCGAGGGCGACCTTTGGCTGGCGAACGCCCGCGCGGCCAACGCCGCCGGGCAGCGGCTGGCGGCGGGGCTCCGCACACTTGGGGCTGAACTGGTCTGGGAGCCCGAGGCCAACATGATCTTCGCCCGGCTGGACCGCGCGGCACACGGGCGGGCGCGGTCGGAAGCCGAGTACTACTTGATGGACGACGTGGAGCGGCCCCTCTGCCGGCTGGTGTGCGACTTCACCAAGACCGACGCGGAGGTGGATCGGTTGCTGGAGTTGTTCCGCGGTTGAGCGGCGGTCCGGCGAAGCCGGCGATCAGTCCGGTGGACTGATCGAGCCGCGAACGGGCGAAGCCCCGGATGGGCCATCGCTCCTTGTGCCCGGAGGCCCCGGCTCAAGGCCGGGGCGTGGCGCGCCGCTTCCGCCCCGGCCTTGCGCCGGGGCCTCGGCCCGCCACGGGAGATGTTGCCCAAAGCGAAGCGCGCCGGCGGCCACCGGCGTCGGCTTGCGCCTCCGCGCTCGGGGCTGGATCGGTCCCCGCTCGGCGGGGGCGCGGTCCACTGGACCCCGCCCCGATCCGCCTCGCCCATCCCGAGACGCCCCTCGCCCCGCTCCCTAGACGCCCCACCCCACCCCCGCTACACGCCCCCCGTCCCCGACCGGAGCGCCTCATGGACCACTTCCTCTACCGCGACGGCGTGCTCCACGCCGAGGACGTGCCCCTGCCCGAGATCGCGGCCAGCGTCGGCACGCCCGCCTACGTCTACTCCGCCGCCACGCTCCTGCGGCACCTGCGCCTCTTCGACGAGGCGCTCGCACCCCTGCCCCACCTCGTCTGCTACGCGGTGAAGGCCGCCGGCAACGTCGCCATCCTCAAGCTGCTCGGCGACGCCGGCGCCGGCATGGACGTGGTGTCGGAGGGCGAGTACCGCCGCGCCCGCGCCGCCGGCATCCCCGGCGAGCGCATCGTGTTCTCGGGCGTCGGCAAGACCCGCGCCGAGATGGCCCACGTCCTCCGGAACGGCATCCGCCAGATCAACCTCGAGAGCGAGCCCGAGATGCGCGCCCTCTCGGAGATCGCCGCCTCCATGGGCGTCGAGGTCCCCGTGACGGTGCGCGTGAACCCCGACGTGGACGCGAAGACCCACGAGAAGATCTCCACCGGCCTCGCCGAGAACAAGTTCGGCATCCCTATCGCCCGCGCCCGCGCGGTCTACGCCGAGATCGCCCGCCTCCCCGGCCTGCGCGCCGTGGGCATCGACGTGCACATCGGCTCACAGCTCACCGACCTCCAGCCGTTCCGCGAGGCCTATGCGAAGGTGGCGGACCTCACGATGGCCTTGCGCGCCGACGGCCACCGCATCGAGCGCCTCGACCTCGGCGGCGGCCTCGGCATTCCCTACGCCCGCTCCAACCTCGCCCCGCCGCTGCCCTCGGACTACGGCGCCCTGGTGCGGGAGACCGTGGGCCACCTGGGCTGCGAGATCGAGATCGAGCCGGGGCGCCTGATCGCCGGCAACGCCGGCATCCTCCTGGCCTCGGTGGTCTGGCGCAAGGGCGGCGAGGGCCGCGACTTCCTGATCCTCGATGCCGCCATGAACGACCTCGTCCGCCCCGCCATGTACGGCGCGCACCACGACATCGTGCCCCTGCACGAGCCGGCCCCCGGCGCCGAGACCGCGCCCTACGACGTGGTCGGCCCCGTCTGCGAGACCGGCGACACCTTCTGCAAGGCGCGCGAATTGCCGCACGTTCCCGAGGGCGGCGTGCTCGCGTTCCGCTCGGCCGGGGCCTACGGCGCCACCATGGCCTCGGAATACAACGCCCGCCCGCTGGTGCCGGAGGTGCTGGTGCAGGGCTCGGACTGGGCCGTGATCCGCCCACGCCCCTCCTACGAGGAGATGATCGGGCGCGAGGCCATTCCCGATTGGCTCGCCGCGCCCTAAGTTAAGGGGGTCCGACCGGGAGGGGCCCTTGACCCACGACGCGCTCGACCGCATCCGCCGCCAGCTCGCGCTGACCCGCCTCGGCCTCTGGGCCGAGCGGATCACCCACGCGCTCTGGCCGGCCTGGACGGCGCTGTTCCTCGGCGTCGCGGTCTGGGCCTCGGGCGTGGTCGCGCCGCTGTGGGAGGCCTCGCTGATCGCCGCCCTGGGCGTGTTGGCCCTCGTGCTCGCCGTGCTCGGCCTGCGCGGCTTCCGCGCCCCCACCCGTGCCGAGGCCGCCGCCCGCCTCGACGCCACGCTGCCCGGCCGCCCCATCGCCACGCTCTCGGACGACCTCGCCATCGGCGCCGCCGACGCGGGCGCGCGCTCGGTCTGGGCCGCGCACCGCGAGCGCCTCGCCCGCCGCCTCGGCGCCGCCCGCGCGGTCGCGCCCGACCTGCGCGTCAGCCGCCGCGATCCCTACGCCCTGCGCTACATGGCGCTCCTGCTCGCCGCCGTGGCCGTGACCTTCGGCACGCTCCTGCGCGTTCCAGCCGCCCCCGTGCTGCCCGGCGGCGCGGGCGGCGCCGTGGCCGCAGGCCCCGCCTGGGAGGGTTGGCTCCAGCCGCCCCGCCACACCGGCCTGCCCACGCTCTACCTCAACGAGATCGCGCCCGGCACCGTGGCCGTGCCCGAGGGCACGCAGGTGACGCTGCGCCTCTACGGCCAGCCCGGCGCGCTCTCGGTCTCCGAGACCGTCTCGGGCCGCGCGGAGGTGAACCCCGCCGAGCCGATCCAGGAGTTCGCCGCCACCCGCTCCGGCACGCTCGCCATCGACGGCGCCGAGACCGCGCCGCTCTGGTCGCTCGACGTGCTGCCCGACGCCGCCCCCACGGTCACGCTCGCCGGCGAGCCGGGCTTCGAGCACCCCGCCACCACCACGCTCCCCTGGGCCGCCGAGGACGACCACGGCATCACCGCGGCCCGCATCCGCCTCGCCCTCGACCTGGCCGCCGTGGACCGCCGCCACGGGCTGGCCGCGGACCCCGAGCCCATCGCCCCGATCGAGATGGACATGGCGCTGCCCATCGCCGGCAGCCGCGACGCCATCCGCGAGACGTTCCGCGCCGACCTCGCCAAGCACCCCCTCGCCGGCCTGCCCGTGCGCGCCACGCTCGAGGTCTCCGACGCCGCCGCGCAGACCGGCACCGCCGAGGCCGCCATCGTGCTGCCCGCCAAGCCGTTCTACGACCCCATGGCCGCCGCGCTCGTGGAGATGCGCCGCGACCTCCTGTGGTCGCGCGAGAACCGCCGCCGCACCGCGCAGGTGCTGCGCGCCGTGTCCTGGCGCGGCGACGACACCTTCGACAACCCGTCCGCGTACCTCATCGTCCGCATGGCGATCCGCAAGCTGGAGGGCGTGGACGCCCTCGACGTGCCCCTGCGCGACGAGATCGCCGAGATGCTCTGGGAGGCCGCCACGCGGCTCGAGGAGAACTCGCTCGACTCCGCCCTCGAGCGCCTGCGCCAGGCCGAGGAGCGCCTGAGCGAGGCGATCCGCAACGGCGCGCCGCCCGAGGAGATCGAGCGCCTGATGGCCGAGATGCGGCAGGCGATGGACGACTACACCCGCCAGCTCGCGCAGCAGGGGGGACAGCAGGGCCAGCAGCAGCAGGCCGAGGGCGAGACCCAGGAGGTCACGCCCGACATGCTCGACCAGATGATGGAGCGCATCGAGGAGCTGATGGCCCAGGGGCGCACCGCCGAGGCGCAGGAGCTGCTGCGCCAGCTCCAGGAGATGATGGAGAACCTCCAGGTCACGCAAGGACAGGGCAGCGGCCAGGGTGGCCAGCAGCAGTCGCAGGGCGAGCAGTCCATGGACGACCTGCGCGACACCCTGCGCGAGCAGCAGGGCCTGAGCGACGACGCCTTTCGCGAGCTGCAGGAGCAGTTCGACCCCGCCCCCGGGCAGGGCGAGCAGCAGGGCCAGCAGCAAGGCCAGGGCCAGCAGCCCGGCCAGGACGGCCAGCAGGGCGAGGGCCAGCAGCCGGGCCAGCAGGGCCAGGGGCAGCAGCCCGGCACGCAGGGCGGCCAGGGACAGGCGCAGGGCGAGCCCGGCGGCGGCACCACGCCCGAGGCCCTCGCCCGGCGCCAGGGCCAGCTGCGCCGGCAACTCGACGGCCTGCGCGAGGGCCTGCCGCAGACAGGCGGCGAGGCCGGCGAGCGCGCCGCCGAGGCGCTGGACCGCGCCGGCCGTGCCATGGACGACGCCGAGAGCGACCTCGCCGAGGGCAACCTCGGCGGCGCCCTCGACGACCAGGCCCGCGCCATGGACGCCCTGCGCGACGGCATGCAGGAGCTGGGCCGCGCCCTGGCCGAGGAGCGGCAGGACGGCCAGCCCGGGCAGGGCCAGGGCCAGGCCGCCGAGCGCACCGGCGACGGCTTCCGCCGCGATCCCCTTGGCCGCCGCTCCGGCGAGGGCGCGCGGCTGGGCACCGACGAGGAGTTCCTCGGCGGCATTGACGCGGCCCGCCGCGCGCGCGAGCTGATGGACGAGATCCGCCGCCGGTCGGGTGAGCGGGAGCGGCCCGAGGTGGAGCTCGACTACCTGCGGCGGCTCCTGGAGCGGTTCTAGCCCGGCCCGCAGGGGGGCTCCGCCCCCGGCCCTTCGGGCCTCCCCCGGGATATTCGGGGCCAGAGGAAGGGGGGCGTTTGGGTGGGGAGAGCTGGGCGCGTCTTCCCGGCGGTCTCGCGACGACCTGCGCCACCGCGTTCGCGCCCGGCATCGGTCCACCGGACCGATCCCGGGCGGCGCTCACTCCTCCGTGGGCGTGAGCCAGTCCGCGAGATCGCCGGCGCCCTCGTCGATGCGGATGCGCATGCCGTCGACCCAGGAGGCGTAGTCGCGCAGCGGCTCCTCCAGCGAGGGCACGGCTCCGGCGATCAGCGGCGCGTAGATGTAGACCAGCGCCGCGAGCACCGCGACCAGCAGCACCGACACGAAGCCGAGGCGGAAGCCCCCGCGCCGCGGCGCCTCCTCCTCGGGGGGCTGCTCGGCCCCGGCGGCCTGCTCGGCGGCGCGCTCGTCGGGCCGCAGCGTGGAGTTGATCTCCTCGATGTCCGGCAGGAGGTCGCGCCGCGCCGGGGCGGGCGCGGCGGCGGCGGCAGCGGCAGCGGCAGCGGCCGGCGGCGCCGGCTCGGGGGCCGGCCGCTCCTCCGGCGGATCGCGGTCGCGGGCGCGGGCCAGCGCCGCGGCGGCGGCGATGCGGGCGCGCTCGCGGGCCCCCACCGTGGCCGGATCGTCGTCGGCGGCGGGGGGCGGCGTCGCGGACGCGGGCTCCGCGGCGGCCTCTGGCTCCGGCGCCGTGCGGGCCTTCGCCGCGGCCGCCTTCGCCGCGGCCTCCGCGTCGGCGGCGCGCAGCTGAGCCTCGCGCTCGCGCTCCTGGCGCAGCACGTCGAGCACCGCCTCGTCGGGACGCCGGCGCCGCGGCGCCTCGGCGGGGGCGTCCTCCGGCTCGGCTCCGGTGTCCGCCTCCGCGTCGCCCTCCGCCCCGGCCGGCGCCGGACGCCGCGCGTCCGCCGCATCCTGGAACCAGGTGGCGCCGCAGTTCGAGCACTGCACGTCCCGCCCGCCCGGGGGGATCAGATCGGCGTCGATCTCGTACTTGGCCCCGCAGCTGGGGCAGGTCAGGCGCATGGGGGCACGGTCCTCGCCTCGCCGCAATCGCCCCGACCCTAGCGACGGGAGACGGGGGGGCAACCCGTCGTTGCCGCACCGGCAACGGCCGCGTGGCGGATATGCAAGATTGCGGCGTCCCCGTGGCGCTGGCATAGGGGCCGCGGCGGGGGCGGATGGCATGATCGAGCTGAAACAGGCCGGATACAGCTACGGGCGCGGCGCGCTCCTGCGCGAGGTCGACCTCCTGCTCGCCCCCGGATCGTTCCACTTTCTGACCGGCCCCTCGGGCGCCGGCAAGACCACCCTGATGAAGATGCTCTACGGCGAGCTCAAGCCCACCGAGGGCGAGGCGCTGCTGTTCGGCACCGACAGCCGCCGCATCGACCGCGACCGCCTCGCGCGCATCCGCCGCCGCGTGGGCGTGGTGCACCAGGACTGCCGCTTCCTCGACCACCTCTCCATGGACGAGAACGTCGGCCTGCCGCTCCGCGTCGCTGGCCAGGACCCCGCGAGCTTGCGCGCCGACCTCGACCAGCTCCTCGGCTGGGTCGGCCTCGGGCACCGCACCGACGCGCGCCCGCCCGAGCTGTCGGGCGGCGAGCGCCAGCGCGCGGCCCTCGCCCGCGCCGTGATCATGGACCCCGACGTGATCCTGGCCGACGAGCCCACCGGCAACGTCGACTGGGAGATGTCGCAGCGCCTCCTGACCCTGCTCGCCGAGCTCAACCGCATGGGCAAGGCGGTGATGGTGGCGACCCACGACCTCGGGCTGATCCGCGCCGCCAAGGGCATGGTGCAGGCCCGCGTCCTGCGCCTCGCCGGCGGGCGCCTCACGGTCGCCGGGGCCGACCTTTGAGCGCCGTCGCCGCGGCGACGGGGCGCCTGCGCGCCCTGGCCGAGATCGCGCTCGGCGACCGCGACGCCGACCGCGTGGTGCCGCCCGCGGGCCACACCGTCTGGCTGACCGTGGTGGCCTCGGGCGCGATGGCCTTCCTCGCCGTCTTCGCGCTGGCCCTGTCGCTGGCCTCGGCCCGCCTCGCCGACCGCTGGGCCGAGGGCCTCGCCCGCGCCTCCACGGTGCGCATCAGCGCCCCCGCCGGGCAGGGCGACGCCCAGGCCCGCGCGGTGCTCGCCATCCTCGCCTCCACCCCCGGCGTGGAGCGCGCGCGCGAGATCGGCGCAGATGAGCGCGCGGCCCTCCTTGCCCCCTGGCTCGGCCCCGACCTGCCGCTCGACAGCCTGCCCCTGCCCCGCCTCGTGGAGGTCGAGGAGGGCGAGGACTTCGACGCGCAAGGTTTGCGCCTGCGGCTCCAGGCCGAGGTGCCCGGCGCCGTGCTCGACGACCACACCCGCTGGCGCGCCCCCCTCGTCCATGCCGCCGAGCGCCTGCGCAGCCTCGGCTGGCTCGCCCTCGGGCTGATCGCCGTGGTGACGGGCGTGACCATCACCCTCGGCGCCCAGGCGGCTCTGGCCGCCAACACCGAGGTGATCCGCGTGCTGCGCCTCGTGGGCGCGCGCGACAGCTTCGTGGTGCGCGCCTTCACCCGCCGCTTCACGCTGCGGGCGCTCGCGGGCGCCGCCGGAGGCGCGCTGCTCGGCGCGCTCGCCATCGCCGCCCTGCCCGCCGCCGAGGGCGCGGGCGGCTTCCTCACCGGCCTCGGCTTCTCGGGCGCGGGCTGGCTCCTGCCCGCCGCGATCCCGCCGCTCGCCGCGCTGGTGGCGTTCCTGGCCACCCGAAGCGCCACCGCGCGCGCCCTCCGGAGGTTCGAATGATCCAGTGGCTCCGCAGCCTCGCGCTCAACGTCGCGGTCTACGCCTGGCTCCCGGTGATCGGCCTCGCCTACCTGCCGTGGATGCTGGTCTCGCGCCGCGGCGCGCGGGCGGGCTGCCGGCGCTACTGCCTCGACGTGCAGCGGATGCTCCCCGTCATGGTCGGCCTCCACCCCGAGATCCGCGGCACGCCCCCCACGGGCGAGGGCATGGTGGCCGCCAAGCACCAGAGCTTCCTCGACGTGCTGATGATCTACGGCGCCGTGCCGCGGGGCTTCTTCATCATGAAGTCGATCCTGCGCTACGCCCCCGTGGTGGGGCAGTACGGCATGCGCATCGGCTGCATCCCCGTCCAGCGCGGCCGCCGCGCCGAGGCCATCCGCCACATGCTCGCCCAGCTCGCCGCCGGCGAGCGCCGGGGCGGCCAGCTCATCATCTACCCCCAGGGCACCCGCGTGGCCCCGGGCGCCGACAAGCCCTACAAGGTGGGCACCTTCGCGATCTACGAGATGCTGGGGCAGCCCTGCTACCCGGTGGCCACCAACGTCGGGGTCTTCTGGCCCAAGCGCGGCGTCCTGCGCCGCCCCGGCCGCGCCGTGGTGGAGTTCCTGGAGCCGATCCCGCCGGGGCTGGGCCGCCAGGCCTTCATGGAGACGCTGGAGCGGCGCATCGAGACCGCCTCGAACCGGCTGATGGCCGAGGCCGGCTTCCCGGTCGGCCCGCCGCCGCACCCGCCCGTGGGCGACCCGCTGCGCCGCGCCGTGCACGAGACCACCGGCCTGCCGCCCCTGGAGCCGGCGCGGGAGCGGGACTAGGCCCCGCCCCGCGCCGCGCCGCCTCAGCCCACGAGGCCGTTCCACTCCGGCTCGGCGGCCGCGTCCGGCTCGCCGAGCGGGTGCGACAGCAGGTCCGCGTAGTCCGGCATCACCGTGCTCTCCTTGACGTTGCGCTTCGCATCGACGTGGAGCTCCACGCCCGCCTCGGGCACGCCGTAAGAGGCGTGGAACACGAAGTAGTCGTCGGGCGTGCCCTCCTGCTCGATCTCGAACATCATGTAGCGCCGGCCCTCGGCGTCGCTGACCCAGTAGTAGGCCTCGGCGAAGATCTTGGCGCCGTTGCCCACCTCCTGCCCGTTCACGTCCCGGACCGAGGCCGTCTGCCCGGTCTCGTCGTCGGCGTACTCGCTGCGAACGTTGTCGCCCGACAGCGAGACGTCGTCGTCGTCCACGGTGACCGTGAGCGTGGCCGCCGAGGGCAGCATGATGGTCTGGCCGACGTAGAGGTTCTCGTGGCCGCCCCTGACGAGGTCGAACTCGTTGTAGGCGGTGAAGACGTACTCGTCCTCGGGCACGGGCGGGGGCTGCACCGCGCCGCCGGCGAGGTCGGCGTAGTCCGGCAGGATCGTGCTCTCCCGGGCGTTCACCTTCTGCTCCACGTGGAGCTGCACCCCGGGCGCCGGGACGCCGTAGGCGGCGTGGAACGCGAACAGGTCGCCGCTCGCGCCCTCCTGCTCGATCTCGACCAGCACGTAGCGGTTCCCCTGGTCGTCGCTGACCCAGTAGAAGGACTCGGCGTAGATCCGGCCGCCGTTGCCCGTCTCGCTGCCGTCCGCGCCGAGGATCGAGGCGCTCTGGCCGGTGTCGTCGTCGGCCCGCTCGCCGACCCGGTTGTCGCCCGACAGCGTGCCGTCGTCGTCGAGCACCGAGACCGTGACCGTGGCCTCGCCCGGGACGACGATGGTGTCGCCGACGTGGAAGTTCTTCTGGCCGCCGATCGTGAGGGACGCCTCGGACATCGCGGTGAACTGGTAGGTGTCGTAAGGCATATGGTGCTCCCCCTGCCCTTAACCCCGCGGGGGCGCGGACATCGCGCGCCGGCGGCGCCGGAGTGTGCGCCTCCGGCGTCGATCTGACAAGGTTACGCAGCGTAAGAGTTCGCCTCCGCGGCGGCGTCGGGGGGCCTTCCGCGGGACGGGGGCGCGCGCCTTCAGTCTGCGGCGGTGGGCAGCACGTCCGAGGGCGTCACGGTCTTGCCCACGGGGCCGAAGGCCGGCGTGCGGGCGAACTCGCGGATCAGCCGCTCCAGCTCGCCCTCCATCACCGCGGCCAGCGCCACGGGGCGGTCGCCCCAGGTGGCCTTGGCGGAGATCACCGAGACGATGCGCATCTCGTCGCCCTGGCGCACGAACACGGGCGCGCCCGACGATCCGAAGTCCACGGAGCACGAGAGCACCAGGATGTCGCTGTCGCGGGCCAGCACCTCGCAGGCCCCCTCGCGCGAGGGGGCGTCGGCGCGGTCCTTGGCGTAGCTCACCACCTGCACGGTCTCGCCCTCGCGCACCCGCATGTGGGTGCGGAACGGAAGCACGTTGCCGTTGCGCACGGGGCGGTCCAGCTCGAGGAGGGCGAGGTCGGCGCCGATGCGGTCCAGCCGCTCGGCGGACTCGAAGGTGTAGGCGGGGTGGATCACCACGCGGCGGATGCCGCGGTAGGCCTCGGCGCGGCCGAAGCGCAGGCCGGCCTGGAACTCGATCTCCCCGATGGCGACCCGCTCGCCGGTGACCTTGTCGAACAGGCAGTGCGCCGCGGTGATCACCACCTCCGAGGTCACCAGCGAGGCGGTGCAGAAGCCCCGGTCGCCGAAGTTGAGGCGGCCCACCGCCTCGTAGCCCCGCGTCTGGTCGGCGGTGGCCAGCGTCTCGAGGCTGTCGGCCCAGGAGGCCCCGGCGACCATCAGGGCGCCCAGCATCCCGAACGCCGCCTTTCGAAGAAATGTCCGCATGCGCCTCTCCACCGTTCACCGCCTGGCGACAACCTGCGGGCCGATCGGGACGGGGACGGGGCCGGTCAGGCGCGCAGGCGGGGCGTTTCCGGGGCGCGCGGCGCGGAATGGGGCTCGAATGCGGCGATCGCGGGCGGCACCGGCCCGCCCGTGGCCCAGTCGAGCAGCTCCACGGTGTGCACCACCGGCGCCCCCGCGGCCGTGCCGATCTGCATCATGCAGCCGATGTTGCCGGCCGCGATCACGTCCGGGCGCCGCTCGGCCAAGGTCGCCACCTTGCGCGCCTTGAGCTGCTTCGAGATTTCCGGCTGCATCAGGTTGTAGGTGCCCGCCGAGCCGCAGCACAGATGCGCGTCGCGCGGCTCCACCACCTGGAAACCCGCGCGCTTGAGCAGGTCCTTCGGCGCCGACTTCACCTTCTGCCCGTGCTGGAGCGAGCAGGCCGCGTGGTAGGCGACCCGCATCGGCCCCCGCCCCTCGGCCTCCGGCAGCCGCTCCGTGGGAACGCCCCCCACACCGTCGCGCGCCGGACGCGGCGGGGTCTCGAACGGGTGGTCGGCGGGCAGCAGCTCCACCAGCACCTCGCTCACGTCGCGGGCGATGGCCGACACCGCCGCCGCCTTCCCGGCCATCGCGGGGTCGGTGCGGAACATGTGCCCGTAGTCCTTCACCGTGGTGCCGCAGCCGGAGGTGTTCACCACGATGGCGTCGAGCCCCCCGCCCTCCATCTCGCGCGTCCACGCCTCGATGTTGCGCGCCGCGAAGCCGTGGGAGCTCTCGGTCTTGCCCATATGGTGCGTCAGCGCCCCGCAGCATCCCATGCCGTCCGGGATCACCACCTCGGCCCCCAGCCGCGTGAGCAGGCGGATCGTGGCGTCGTTGATGTCGGTGTTGAGGGCCCGCTGGGCGCAGCCCGTCATCAGGGCCACCCGCATCCGCCGCTCGGGGCGCTCCGCCTGAAAGGTCTGCGGATCGTCGTTGCGGCTCACGGGCGGGATCACGGCGGGCGCCATCTCCAGCATCGCCCGCAGGCGGGCGTCGGGGACCAGCCGCCGGAAGGGCCGCCCGATCTTGGCGGCCAAGAGGGCGAGGCGGAAGCGGTTCGGATAGGGGAGCACCTGCGCCAGCACCCAGCGCAGCGCGCGGTCGCGCCAGGGGCGCTCGTAGGTCTCCTCGATGTAGGCGCGGGCGTGGTCGACGAGGTGCATGTAGTGCACCCCCGACGGGCAGGTCGTCATGCAGGCGAGGCAGGACAGGCACCGGTCGATGTGCTTCACCGTGTCCGCGTCGGCAGGCCGCCCCTCCTCCAGCATCTGCTTGATGAGGTAGATGCGTCCCCGGGGGCTATCGAGTTCGTCGCCCAGCACCTGGTAGGTCGGGCAGGTCGCCGTGCAGAAGCCGCAGTGCACGCAGGCCCGCAGGATCTCGTTGGAGCGCGCGGTGTCGGGGTCGCGCAGCTGCTCGGGCGTGAAGGTGGTCTGCATGTCAGGCGGTCTCCGGGGTGCGGAACAGCGCGCGCGGATCGAAGCGCTCGCGGATGCCGCGCTCCAGGGCGGCGACGGGCGCGGGCTGCGGCGGGGCCTCGTGGGGGCCGGTGACGCGCATGGCGTGGCCGTCGAAGGGCGGCAGCGCGGCGCGCAGGTCGGAGCCCTCGGCCACCCGCAGCCACACCAGCCCCCCGCCCCAGTCGATCAGCGCGGCCTCGGCGCGCTCGGCGCCGACGACCGCGGGCGCCTCGGAGGGCCGGCAGTGCACCCGCCACACGTCGCCCGCGCCCGCGACGGCGCGCGCGTCCCGCACGTCGCGCCAGAGCACGGCGCCGTCCTCGATCCGCTCCGCCTCGCCCCAGGGGGCCAGCACGCGGGCGAGCGCGCCGGCGCGGTAGTCCACCGATCCAGGCAGGCCCTCGACGCGCAGCACCGTGCCCATGTCCCCATGCGCGGCCGCGTTCACCTCGAAGGGCGAGCCGAGCGCGGCGGCCATCGCCCGCACCGCCTCGCCCACGTCCAAGCCCCGCAGCCGCAGGGTGGCGGCGGCGGGCGCGGCGGGCAGCACCTTGAAGGCGACCTCGGTCAGCACGCCCAGCGTGCCACGGCTTCCGGCCATCAGCTTCACGAGGTCGTAGCCGGTGACGTTCTTCATCACCCGCCCGCCGTTCTTGATCGCGGTCCCGGTGCCGTCCACGAACCGCACCCCGATCATGGCATCGCGGCAGGCGCCCGCCACCACGCGGCGGGGGCCCGAGGCGTTGACGGCAGCCGCGCCGCCGATCGTCGGCTCGCCCGAAGTGCCCAGCAGCGCGCGATGGTCCATCGGCTCGAACGGCAGGCGCTGGTTCTCGGCTGCCAGCGCCGCCTCGACCTCCGCGACGGGCGTCCCCGCCCGCGCCACCAGCGTCAGCGCGCCCGGCTCGTAGAGCACGATGCCCGAAAGCCCGGCGGTCGTCAGCGCCTCGCCCGCGCCGGGCCGGTGCCGCGTGGCCCCGCCGCGCACCGAGAGGGGCCCGTTCGCCCCGCGCACCATCTCGGCCAGCTCGGCCTCGGATTCGGGTCTCAGCACGGCGCACGCCCTCCCGGTCGGAAACCTGACCGATCCGCAGGCCCCCGAACCATCGACGCCGCAGGGGTGCACGGGGGGTGCACGGGGGGTGTACGGGGGGCACCCCCCCGACACCCACCCCGTTCCGGTCCGATTCCCTGACCAATCCCCATGACCACCCCGTTAACCATCCGCGCGCCCCCCTGCCCGTCTTTGCTTCCCAAATACCTCCGCCGGAGGCATCCGACCGCTCAACCGGCACGCCGCCCGGCGGTGGATGCCAACGGAAACACCTTCGCCGGATTCAGCAGCCACCCAGGATCGAACGCGTCCTTGACCCGCATCTGCGCCTCCATGTCCTCGGGCGCGAACTGGTGAGTCATCAGGTCCCGCTTCTCGACCCCGACCCCGTGCTCGCCCGTCAGGCACCCGCCCACGTCGACGCACAGGCGCAGGATGTCGGCGCCCATGGCCTCCACCGTCTCCAGCGCGCCCTCGGCGTTGGCGTCGTACATGATGAGGGGATGCATGTTGCCGTCGCCCGCGTGGAACACGTTGCCGACCTTCAGGCCGTAGTGCTCCGACAGCTCCCCAATGCCCCGCAGCACCTTCGGCAGCTCCGAGACCGGGATCGTCCCGTCGAGGCACATGTAGTCGGCCACCCGCCCCGTGGCGCCGAAGGCCGACTTGCGGCCCAGCCAGATGCGCGCCGACTCGTCCTCGGACCGGCTCTCGCGCAGCTCCACCGGGTCATGCCGCCGGGCGATCTCGGTGATGGTCGAAAGCTGCTCCTCGATCTCCGCTTCGGAGCCTTCCACCTCCACGATCAGCAGCGCCTCGCAGTCCGGGTAGCCCGCGCCCGCGAAGTCCTCGGTGATGCGGATGATGGGGCGGTCCATGAACTCGATGGCCACGGGCAGGACGCCGGCCTTGATGATGTCGGCCACGCAGGCGCCCGCCACCTCGTTCGAGTCGAAGCCGATCAGCACGGGCCGCGCGCCCTCGGGCTTGGGCAGGATGCGCAAGGTGGCCTCGGTCACGACGCCGAGCTGCCCTTCCGAGCCGCACACCACGCCCAGCAGGTCCAGCCCGCCCGCGTCCATGTGCGCGCCCCCGAGGTCCACCACCGTGCCGTCCATCAGCACCATGCGCACGCCGAGCAGGTTGTTGGTGGTGACCCCGTACTTCAGGCAATGCGCGCCGCCCGAGTTCATGCCGATGTTGCCGGCGATGGCGCAGGCGAGCTGCGAGGAGGGGTCGGGCGCGTAGAACCAGCCCTCGCCCTCGACCTCGCCGGTGACCGAGAGGTTGGTGCGGCCCGACTGCACGCGGATGACGCGGTCGGCGTAGTCCACCTCGAGCACGTCCGTGAGGCGCGCGGTCCCGAGGATCACGCTGTCGGCGGTGGGCAGCGAGCCGCCCGCGAGCGAGGTGCCCGCGCCGCGCGGCACGACCGGCACGCCCATCTCGTGGCAGACCCGCAGCGCGGCGGCGACCTCCTCCGTGGTGCGCGGCAGCACGGCGGCCAGGGGCGGGCACTTGTAGGCGGTGAGCGCGTCGCACTCGTAGGCCTTGAGCTCGGTCTCGCTCCCGATGACGCTCTCGGCGGGCAGGACGGCGCCGAGGCGCGCGAGCAGCTCGTCCCTGCGGGCCAGCGCGAAGCGGTTCGGCTCGGGCATCTGCATGGGGGGCGTCCTCCGGGGGTGACAGGGGCGTGATTGGTAAAGTAATATGACCAATTTCCGGGGAAGGCAAGGAAAGCGGCCGGTGATAGGCCCGCGACATGATCGCCGACCTCCTCGTTAACATCTCGTTAACCGACTCGGTTGCCCTGGGCGTGCTCGGTCTCGGCTGGGCCGGCTCCACCTGGGCCATCGAACACCCGCCCGCGGGGCGCCCCTCCGTCGGCCTCCTGATGGCGCGCTACCGCCATGCGTGGATGCGCGAGATGATCGGCCGCCAGCCCCGCGTGTTCGACGCCCAGATCCTCGGCAGCCTGCGCCAGGGCACCACGTTCCTGGCCTCCGCCGCCCTCATCGCGGTGGGCGGCGTGCTGGCGCTCGCGGGCAATGCCGAGCGGCTCGAGAGCCTGGCCCTGGACATGCTCTCGGACGCCCAGCCGACGCTGTTCCTGCAGGCCAAGCTGATGCCCGTGGCCCTCCTGCTGGCCCATGCGGTGTTCAAGTTCATCTGGTCGAACCGCCTGTTCGGCTACTGCGCCGTGGTCATGGCCTCCACGCCCAACGACGCCTCCGACCCCCTTGCCCCGGTCCGCGCCCGGCAGGCCGCCGATCTGAACGCGCGAGCGGCCGTGAACTTCAACCGCGGCCTGCGCTCGATCTACTTCGCCTTCGCCGCGCTGGCCTGGCTCCTCGGCGGCTGGGCGCTGCTTGCGGCTACCCTGCTCACCCTCTGGGTCGTGCTCGGCCGCGAGTTCGCCTCGCAGAGCCGCGCCGTGCTGCTGGAGGATTGATGGACTGGGTCAAGATCATCCACCTGCTGGCCGTGTTCGGCTGGATGGCCAGCGTCTTCGCGGTACCCCGCGCGTTGATCTACTGGCGCCGCGACTGGGAGCTGCGGGGCGAGCAGGGCCCCATCGGCGACCTGACGTTCCGCCTCTACCGCTTCTCGGCCGGCCTCGCCGTGATCGGCGTGGCGCTGGGGCTGTGGCTGGCGACCTGGTGGGGCTGGCCGAGCTGGACCCACTGGAAGACCCTCTTCGTGGCCGTGCTGGCGGGGCACTACGCCTGGACCGGCCTCATGGTGCGCGACGCCCGCCGGGGCCGCTTTCCCCGCTCCGACCGCTGGCTGCGGGTGTTCAACGAGGCGAGCGTGGTCGTCTTCCTCGCCATCCTCTGGGCTGTGGTGGCGAAGCCCTGAGCCTCACGCAGATGCGACTGGACCGCGCCCGCGCCCGCGCGCAGGCTCGGCCCATGCACCGCCTCCTCGCCGTCCTTCTCCTCGCCCCCCTGCCCGCCCTCGCGGACGCTCCGGAAGTGGTCGCCGTCGAGGCCGCGCGGACCGGAACCGAATGGCGCTTCGCGGTCACGGTCCGCCACGCCGACGCCGGCTGGGACCACTACGCCGACGCCTGGGCCGTCCTCGACGCGGACGGCACCGAGATCGCCCGCCGCACCCTCCTCCACCCCCATGTCGACGAACAGCCCTTCACCCGCAGCCTCGGCGGCGTGGCCCTCCCCGAAGGTACCCGCTCCGTCCACGTCCGCGCCCACGACACCGTCCACGGCTGGGGCGAGGCGGTCGAGGTGGCATTGCCCTGAAGGGCTACCAGGGCGCGGGCCCGTCCTCGTTCCACTGGCCGAACACGTGCTCGCGGTGCCAGCGCAGCGCCTCGCGGCTGGGGTGGTCGCGCGCATCGGCGGGCAAGCGGATCTGTCGGTCGGGGACCAGGAGGCGTGCGGCCACGTCGCCGGGCACCTTGTTGCCCGACACGAGGATCGAGAGGTCGCCCGCCACCGACACCAGCCCCCGGTCGAACATCCAGTGAAGCGTGCCCGACAGCGCCAGCCCGTTGCGCACCGAGTCGCTGCCGCCCCGCGCCACCGGAACGATGTGCGCCGCCTCGACTTCGGGCCGCCCGCCCCCGTTGCGCAGCGTCAGCCCCGACAGCGCGCAGCGGTGCCCGTAGGCTTCGCGCACCCGGCGGCGGAAGGCCATGTCGCGGAAGGCCCGCCGCGTGAGGCGCTCGATCACGGGGCGGTCGAAGGCGGTGATTGGCTCCGCGAGGCCGGGCCCGGCGGGGTCGTAGCGCCGGGCCTCCACGGCCTCCAGGTCAGCGGGCAGGCCCCGGTTCACAATGGCGGCGAACTCGGCGTCGGGCAGGCGGCGAACGGCGGACATGGCCTGTCCTCCTCGGATCGGAGAACCATCCGCCGCCCGCAGGGCCGACTCCAACGGGCGTCCACCGTCCAGCCGCGGCACCGGGTCGACGAGCGGCAGATACGTCTCCGGGGTGATCTCGGCGAAGTGGTGACCGGGATTGCCGTCGCTTCGGACGATGTCCGCGATGTGCGCGACGGCGAAGTAGCGTTGAGCGCGCCGTCCCGGTTCGTAGTAGACGATCCAGTCCCCGACCGCGTCCCGCATCCGCGAGAGATAGACGTCGGGAAATTCGTAGCGCACCGGAGGCTCGTCGTCGTAACCCGAGCCCAACTTGTGCATGAGGACCAGCTTCGCCATGCGCCCAGGAAACCCCGCAAGGCTGTGGGGGCAAGCCCGCTTTCGGTTATCGGAGCACTAAGGACGCCGCCCTACCCCCGCACCACCTGCTGCGCCGCGCCCGCGAGCAGGAGGTAGAGGCTCGCCAGTCCGAACAGGCCCGCGGCGAGGGGCGGCAGGCCGAACTCGCCCCAGGAGGCGACCACGGCCAGCACCATCCAGACGGTCGTGATCGCCAGGGTCAGGGGGCGCCAGCGGCGGGTGCGGACGGGGTGGACGAAGCGCACCGGCAGGAACATTGCCGCCGAGAGCACCAGCGCGACCACCAGCGTCAGCCAGGGGTTCGGCTCGGTCACGAAGACCACCAGCGCCACCATGTTCCAGCAGCCGGGGAAGCCCTCGAACGAGGCGTCCTCGGTCTTCATCTGCGTGTCCGCGAAGTAGAGCGCCGAGGCGAAGGGCACCACGATCAGCACCCCCCAGCCGGCCCAGCCGGGCACGAGGCCGCTCGCGTAGAGCGCGTAGATCGGGATGAAGACGTAAGTGAGGTAGTCGATGATGAGGTCGAGCAGCACGCCGTCGAAGCGCGCCGCGTGCAGCGTCACCTCCCAGCGCCGCGCGAGCGGCCCGTCGACGCCGTCCACCACGAGGGCGGCCAGCAGCCACAGGAACATCCAGGACCACGCCGTCTCCACGGCGGCGAGCAGCGCGAACATGGCGAACACCGCCCCGGAGGCGGTGAGCGCGTGGACGGAGAGGGCGCGGGTGCGGGGCCACATGGGGCGAGACTTGCCCGCCGCGCGGGGGGATGTCGAGCGGAAGCCGGGGTGCGCGCGCGGGCGCGCCTAGCGCGCGACGCGCACCTCCTCGAGCGGGTAGCCCAGCGCGTCGCGATCGGCGAAGGCCGCGTGGCAGTCGTGGCAGAAGGCCTGGGTGTGGTCGACGTAAGCGCCGTTCTCCATGACGGCGGAGTAGCGCCAGCCGTCCGTCTCGGGCGCGCCGTCCACCTTCTCCATGAGGAACAGCGGCCCGACCCGGGGCACGCCGCCCTCGCCCACCGCGATGGACTCCTTGGCTAGCACGGAGCCCACGGGCATCTCGAACCCCTCCTCCTCGAAGCGCAGGTACTGCTCGGCGGCGACGGGGTTGGCGAAGGTCAGCAGGAAGCGCTCGCCGTGGGGACCGGCCACGGCGGGGCGCGTGGCGGCCGCCGTCCAGCCGCGGTAGGCCACGGCGGCCGGGTCGCCGCCGGAGGCGTAGCCCGCGGCCATGCGCGCCTCCATGCAGCCGTAGAGCTCGGACACGCCCGCCTCGCCCAGCTCCCAGGGGTCGCCCTCCACGACGTAACCCTCGGCCCCGGCGGGGGCGGCGAGCAGGAGCAGGACGGCGGCGGTGGCGGCGGTGCGGGACATGGGGGCTTCCTTCGGTTGCATGCCCCGACGGTGACGCGGCGTCCGGTCACGTGCATCCGACGTCTGCGTGAACGCGCGCCTTCGTTGACAGCCGTGACCGGATGGGCTTTGCGGAACGCTTCACGCAACGGAGGTTTCCCGATGATCCCGCCCCTCTTGCCGACCTACAACCGCGCCCCGCTCGCCTTCGAGCGCGGCGAGGGCTCGTGGCTGGTGGAGCGCGGGGGCGGGCGATACCTCGACCTCGGCGCGGGCATCGCGGTGAACGCGCTCGGCCACGCCCACCCCGCGCTGGTGGAGGCGCTGACCGCGCAGGCCGGCGCGGTCTGGCACACGTCGAACCTCTACGAGATCCCCGCCCAGCAGCGCCTGGCCGAGCGGCTGGTGGAGGCGACCTTCGCGGACACCTGCTTCTTCACCAACTCCGGCACCGAGGCCTGCGAGCTGGCGGTAAAGATGGCGCGCAAGCACTTCTCGGCGCAAGGGAGCCCCGAGCGCCACGTGATCCTGGCCTTCACCGGCTCGTTCCACGGGCGCTCCTCGGCGGGCATCGCCGCGGCAGGGTCCGAGAAGATGACCGCGGGCTTCGGCCCGCTGCTGCCGGGCTTCCGCCACCTGCCCTTCGGCGACCACGCGGCCTTCGAGGCCGCCATCCGGGAGCCGGACGTCGCCGCGGTGATCCTGGAGCCCGTGCAGGGCGAAGGCGGCATCGTGCCCGTTCCCGACCAATGCCTGAAAGGCGTGCGCGAGGCCTGCGACCAAGTCGGCGCGCTGATGATCCTCGACGAGGTGCAGTGCGGCATGGGACGGACCGGCAGGCTCTTCGCCCACGAATGGGCCGGAGTCGCGCCCGACATCATGATGGTGGCCAAGGGCATCGGCGGGGGCTTCCCGCTGGGCGCCCTGCTGGCCACCGAGGCCGCCGCCTCCGCCATGACGGCGGGTACCCACGGCTCGACCTACGGCGGCAACCCGCTGGCCTGCGCCGTGGGCAATGCCGTGGTGGAGATCGTCGCCGACGAGGCGTTCCTCTCCGAGGTCCGCCGCAAGGGCGGGCTCCTGCGCCAGGGGCTGGAGGGCCTCGTGGCCGCACACCCCGAGGTGTTCGAGCGGGTGCAGGGCGCCGGGCTGATGCTCGGCCTGCGCTGCCGCATCCCCGTGGCCCGCGTGATCGAGGCGGCGTGCGCGGAGTCCCTCCTCCTGGTTCCAGCCGCCAACGAGACCGCTCGCATCCTGCCGGCCCTCAACATCGAGGACGCCGACATCCGCGAGGCCCTCGACCGCCTCGACCGCGCCGCGGCCGCCGTGACGGCGCCCGCCTAGAATCTTTGTTTCCAAAATACCTCGGGGGGCCCGGGGGGCAGCGCCCCCCGTCGCTCTCCGCGAGGAGCCTGCCCATGCCCCATTTCCTGGACCTCGACCGCACCCCCCGCGAGGACCTGCGCGCGATCCTCGACACCGCGCGCGCCATGAAGGCCGCGCGCGGCGACCGCCCGCGCGGCACGCCCGACGACGCGCTGCCTCTCGAGGGCCGCGTGGTGGCGCTGATCTTCGAGAAGCCCTCCACCCGCACCCGCATCTCCTTCGACGTGGGCGCGCGACAGATGGGGGCGACCACGATGGTGCTGTCGGGCGCCGACATGCAGCTCGGCCACGGCGAGACGGTCGGCGACACGGCGCGGGTGCTCTCGCGCTACGTGGACCTCGTGATGATCCGCACCTTCGGCGCCGAGATCCTCCACGAGATGGCCGAGCACGCCACCGTGCCGGTGATCAACGGCCTGACCGACAGCTCGCACCCCTGCCAGCTCATGGCCGACGTGATGACCTACGAGGAGCACCGCGGCCCCATCGAGGGCGCGCGGGTGGCGTGGATGGGCGACGGCAACAACGTGGCCCAGAGCTTCCTGCAGGCCGCCGAGCGGTTCGGCTTCGACATGACCTTCTCGGGCCCCGAGCAGCTGGATCCGGACCCCCGCCTGATGGAGCGGCTGCGCGCCTCGGGGCGGGACGCGCGGATCGAGCGCGACCCCGCGCGCGCCGTGGCCGACGCCGACCTCATCGTCACCGACACCTGGGTCTCGATGGGCGACGCCGAGAGCTCGCGCCAGCGGCGCCACAACCTCCTGCGCCCCTACCAGGTGAACGAGGCGCTGCTTGGGGCCGCGCCCGAAAGCGCGCTCGTCATGCACTGCCTGCCTGCCCACCGAGGCGAGGAGATCACGGACGCGGTGCTCGACGGGCCGCGCTCGGTGGTGTTCGACGAGGCCGAGAACCGGCTCCACGCGCAGAAGGCGATCATGCGGTGGTGCGTGGGGGCCTAGCGGGCCTCGCGCAGCGCCTGCACCGCCTCCAGGACGGGGGCGCGCACGGAGCGCTGGTCGCCGGCGTTCACCAGAACGAACAGGGCGCGCCCGGCGGCGTGGTCGATCTCCATCACCGCCCACCACAGGGTGTTCGAGCCGACGTGGTGCAGGCGCCCCTCGTCGTCCACCCGCCATCCCATCGCGTACGCCTCGTCGAGCTGCAGCCGCTCCCAGCTGTCGGGCGAGAGGTAGCCTTCGTCCCAGGCAAGGTGCGCGGCGAGGAAGGCGGCGAGGTCCGCGGCGCCGGAGTGGACCGTGCCCGCCGGGCCCATCAGCGCGGGGTTGTCGGCGTCGGCGGCGCCCGGCGCCACGGCGCGGGGGCCCGGCCCGTGGCCGTGGTTGCGGGGCGGCGGGCCGAAGCCCGCGCCCGTCATGCCGAGCGGCTCGAACACCTCGCGGCGCATCAGCGCCTCCCAGGTCTCGCCGGCGGCGGCCTCCAGCATGGCGGCGGCCACCACGTAGCCGACGTTGCTGTAGAGGAACCGCCCCGGCGTGCCGCCTGCGATCGGCAGGCGCAGGGCGGCCCGGACGAAGCGGTCGCGGCTGGGCGCGCCCCGGGCGAGCGGGCCGGGCATGTTCGGCGGCAGGCCCGCGCGGTGCGCGAGCAGCGCCGCCAGCGTTGCGTCGCCGTAGCGCCCCGGCTCGGGCAGGAGGTCGGCGACCGTGGTGTCCCAGTCCAGGAGACCCCGCTCCACCAGCCGCGCGGCCAGCGTCGCGGTCATGGCCTTCGTGAGCGAGCCGAGATGCCAGCGGTCGTCCTCGGTCGTGGCGGGCCCGCGCAGGGTCTGCCGCTTGCCCGCCACGGCCACGCGCGCGCCCTCGGCGGTCACGAGGCCCACCGCAGCGCCGGGCACGCCGGGGTGGCGCGCGACGCCTTCGGCAATGGTCTCGATGGAGTCGGCGGCGGCGGGCCATGCCACGAGGAGCAGGAGGAGCGCCGCCGCCCGCCTCACGGCTTGAGCCGGTAGCCCGTGCGGAACATCCACCACGCCAGTCCCGCCATCAGGGCGGTGGAGAGGGCGACCACCGCGAAGCCCAGCGCCGGCGGGCTGTCGGAGACGCCCAGCACCGCGTGGCGCAGCCCGTCGATCAGGTAGAACACCGGGTTGGCGTGGCTGAGCGCGCGCATCACCGGCGGCAGGGTCTCGATCGAGTAGAAGGTGCCCGACAGGAAGCTGAGCGGCGTCACGATGAAGTTCGTGATCGCGGCGATCTGGTCGAACTTGTTGGCGAACACCCCCGCCACGATGCCCAAGGCTCCGAGGAACGCGCCACCCAGCGCAACCCACAGGATGGTGAGCAGCGGGTGCGCGACCCACAGGCCGATCAGCGGGAACATCACCAGCACGATCGCGGCGGCGACCAAGAGGCCCCGCGCCACGCCGCCGGCGAGGAAGCCCGCCACCAGCTCTCCGGCCGAAAGGGGCGGCATCAGCGTGTCCACGATGTTGCCCTGCACCTTCGAGATCACGATCGACGAGGACACGTTGGCGAACGAGTTCTGGATCACCGTCATCATCAGGATGCCGGGGGCGAGGAAATGGACGAAGGGCACGCCCATCACGTCGCCGCGCGCGGGGCCGATGGCGAGGCTGAAGATCAGCAGGAACAGGCCCGCGGTCACGAGGGGGGCGGCGAGGGTCTGGGTCCACACGGCGAGGAAGCGTCGGATCTCGCGCTCGGCCAGGGTCCACAGGCCCAACCAGTTCACGCGGCCGAATCGGCGCACCCCGTGCTCGCGTGTGGCGGTATCGGTTGCCAAGGCGCTGGCCCCTCTGATATCTGGGTCGACTTGCGGGCCAGGAGGCCTCGCGACCGTATGACACCCCCGCCCGGGGACCGCCAGCGCCCGGGCGCGCGGCGGCGCGCGGGCCGGGACGAGGAGGACGACCGATGGCCTGGACCGACGACCGCGTCGAGACGCTCAAGCGGATGTGGGGCGAAGGGGCCTCGGCTTCGCAGATCGCCAAGGAGCTGGGCGGCGTGACCCGCAACGCGGTGATCGGCAAGGTCCACCGCCTCGGCCTGTCGAACCGCAACAAGGACGAGGAGCCCGGCGCCGCGGCCGAGGCCCCCGCCGAGCCCGCGCCGCCCCCCGCCCCCGAGGCGGAGCTTCCCGAGCCCACCGAGGTGGTCGCCGCCGCCGAGGCCGGGGCCGCGAAGGACGACGCGAAGGAGGCCCCCGCCCCCGAGGCGGACGAGGAGGACGACGACGACGAGCCGCGCACCATGGCCGCCGTGCCCCACGGCGCCACCGTGACCCCGATCCGCAAGCCGCTCATGGCCGGCCAGCCGCTGCCCCCGCAGCCCTCGGCCAACGAGATCAGCCCCGAGGCGCTGGCCAAGGTGAACGCGGTCGAGAAGACCGCCAAGAAGCTGGGCCTGATGGAGCTGACGGAGCGCACCTGCAAGTGGCCCATCGGCGACCCCGCGACGCCGAAGTTCTGGTTCTGCGGCCTGCCCGTGCAGGCGGGCAAGCCCTACTGCGAGGCCCACGTCACGGTCGCCTTCCAGCCCATGTCCTCGCGCCGCGACCGCCGCCGCTAGGCGCGACCTCCCGGCCGGCGCCCCCTCGCGCGCCGGCCCGCCTCCCCCCACGCTCCACCGGCGCGCGCCCCGCGCCGGCTCCCTCCCCCGAAAGGCACCGCGCATGGCCAACCTGATCGTGAACGGGGGGCGTCCCCTGCACGGCACCATCCGGCCCAACGGCAACAAGAACGCCGTGCTGCCGATGCTCTGCGCCTCGCTGCTCACCTCGGACCCGGTGCGCCTGTCGAACGTCCCCGACATCACCGACCTGCGGAAGTTCATCGAGTACTTCCGCGCCATCGGCTCGACGGTGGAGCACGACGCCGAGGCGCAGACCCTCGAGGTGCGCCACGCCGAGACCCTGAGCGAGAGCGCCGTCGAGAAGCTGCCCCTGCGCATCCGCTCCGCGATCATGCTGCTCGCGCCGATCCTGCTGCGCCACGGCCACCTGTGCTTCGACGTGGACGCCAAGGGCTGCGCGCTGGGCATCCGCGAGATCGACCCGCACATCGACATCCTCAAGCGCTTCGGCGCGCGCATGGCGCCCGGCGACGTGGTGGACCTGACGCTCGCCAACCGCCCCGCGGGCCAGTCGATCTGGGCCGAGTACGCCTCCGTGACCGCCACCGAGACGTTCCTGCTGATCGCCTCCATGTCGACCGGCACGAGCGTGCTGACCAACGCCGCCTCGGAGCCGCACGTGCAGGCCCTGTGCCACATGCTCGTGGAGATGGGCGCCGAGGTGGAGGGCATCGGCACCTCGCGCCTCACGGTGCGCGGCGTGGAGACGCTGGGCGGCGCCGACCGCCGCGTGCCCGACGACCACCACGAGGTCGCGACCTTCCTCGCCCTGGGCGGCGTGTCCGGCGGTCAGGTCACCGTGGAGACCGACATCCTCGACGAGATGCCGCTGATCCTCGACCAGTTCGCGAAGCTCGGCCTGATCTTCGTGCGGGGGCTGGGCTCCGTCACCGTGGCGGGCTGGACGCGCGACGTGGTCACGCCCCTGACCGCGCAGATGACGCCCAAGATCGAGGCCGCGCCCTGGCCCTACTTCCCGGCCGACCTCCTGCCCCAGGCGATCGGCGTGTCGGTGGGCTGCCACGGCGACGTGATGTTCTGGAACAAGGTCTACGAGGGCGCCATGGGCTGGTCGGGCGAGCTGGCCAAGTTCGGCGTGCGCTGCCACCTGAGCGACCCGCACCGGCTGATCGTGTTCGGCGGCAACAAGCTCAAGCCCGCCGAGGTCGAGGCGCCCTACATCATCCGCGTGGTGGTGGGGCTCCTGATCGCCGCCATCCAGATCGAGGGCTCGTCGCGCATCCTCAACGCCGACCCCGTCAGCCGGGCGCATCCGAGGTTCGTGGAGAACCTCACCTCGCTGGGCGCGGACCTGCGCTGGGACTGATGGTTGGCGGGGGCTCTGCCCCCGGCCCCTGCGGGGCCTCCCCCGAGGTATTTGGGGCGAGGTGAGGAAGGGGGCGGGTTACTCCTCCGGCGCCGCTTCCTGCGCAGTGGCGGTGCCCCGGCGGGCGCGGACGACGCCGATCACGAGAAGGGCCAGGTAAATCGCGGTGGCGCCCACGGCGAAGAGCCAGATGCGGGTGAGCATGAGGCCGATCACGACGGCGGCGCCCAAGAGCACGTAGACCGCGTTGTCGCGATCGATGCGCATGGCCTTGAGCGACACGGTGCGGAAGCGCGCCACCATCAGCACCCCCACGCCCACGGTCCAGCCCGCCACCAGCAGCGGCGCGCCCCGCAGGTCCACGATCTCGGCGAGGTGGAGGAACACCGGGAACAGCGCCAGCATCGCCCCCGCCGGCGCGGGCACGCCCACGAAGTGGGTCGACACATCCTGCCCGGGGTCCTTGGCCATGACGTTGAACCGCGCCAGCCGCAGGCAGCAGCAGATCGCGAGGAACAGGGCGGCCACCCAGCCGACGCCGTAGAGGTCCGACAACGCGAAGCGGTAGACCAGCAGCGCCGGAGCCACGCCGAAGCACACGAAGTCCGACAGCGAGTCCAGCTCCGCCCCCATGGGCGAGGCCGCATCGAGCCGCCGCGCCAGCATGCCGTCGAGCGCGTCGATCAGGGCGGCGAAGATCAGCAGCCCCGCAGCCAGCCAGAGCGTGGCGTCGATCGAGAAGCGGATCGAGGTGAGGCCCGCGCTCAGCCCGAGGATCGTGACGAGGTTCGGCAGCAGCGCCACCAGCGGCATCCGCGAGCCTTGGCGCCTCGCCATCTCAGACGGTCCGCGCGGTCGCCGGCGCGTTCTCGCCCAGCACCGCCAGCACGGTCTCGCCGGAGGTGCAGGTCTGCCCCACCGAGACCCGCGGCGCGGTGCCCCGCGGCAGGTAGACGTCGAGGCGCGAGCCGAAGCGGATCAGGCCGAAGCGCTCGCCGCGCTCGAGGATCGCGCCCTCCTGCACCTCGCACAGGATGCGCCGCGCCACGAGGCCGGCGATCTGCACCACGCCGATGGTGGTGCCGTCGTCCATGGTCAGCGTCATGCCGTTGCGCTCGTTCTCCTCGGAGGCCTTGTCGAGCTCGGCCGACAGGAACTTGCCGGGGCGGTAGGCGATCTGCGTGACCGTGCCCTCTACGGGGGCGCGGTTCACGTGGCAGTCGAACACCGACATGAACACGCTCACGCGGGTGCGCGGCTCGGGACCGAGGCCCAGCTCCGAGGGCGGGATCGCCGGACCGATCAGCGAGACGACGCCGTCGGCGGGCGAGACCACGAGGCCCTCATCCTGCGGCACCACGCGGTTCGGGTCGCGGAAGAAGTAGTAGCACCAGACCGTCAGGCCGAGGCCGATCCAGCCCAGCGGGTCCCACACGAGGAACAGCGCCAGCGAGACGGCGGCGAAGATCGCGACAAAGCGCGGCCCCTCGCGGTGGAGGGGCTTGATGACGGTGGATTTCAGATCGACGCTCATGGGCGCGAGGTAGCGCGGGCCGGGGGCAGGGTCCAGCGCGGCGCCGCGTCAGTCGGCGCGCATCAGCTCCACGTCGCGGGCCGCGGCCGGCACCACGGGCGCGTCCGAGGCGACGCCGGCGGGATCGGGCGCGGGCACGGGCTGGGGCACGGCGGCGGGCGGGGGCGCCTCGGGCGCGACGCGCGGCGCCCGCCACGGCCCCGCGACTGCGATCGCCGCACCGCCGCCCTCGGGCACCAGCCGCAGGTCCACGCGCCGCGCCGCGAGGTCCACCGTGCCGCCGCCCCGGAACGAGCGCCGCGGCCCGCGCAGTCCGACGTCGCCGCTCATCGTGCCGCCATCCACCCGCCACCGCGTGTCGGCCCCGTGCACCGGCGTCGCCCCGCCCGCCACGGCGCGTCCCGTGACCGCCATCTCGGGCAGGTCCGCGCCATGAAGCGCGCCTGTGGCGAAGCGCGCCTCCAGGGTGCCGGCGAGGTCCGCCACCAGCGCGGCGGCGTCCGCGCCCCCGCCCGCCAGCGCGGCGCGCGCATCCAGGGGCGCGTCGAAGGCGGTGACGCCGGCCCAGTCCGCGAGCATCGGCCCGGCGGCCACGCCGCGCAGGTCGGCGGCCAGCTCCACCGCCACGCCGCGCGCCGCGGGCGCGAGGCGCAGGGTGCCCGCCGCCGTGCCGCCGTAGAGGCGCAGCTCCTCGGCGCGCAGGAGTGCCGTGCCGCCCTCGGCCGAGAGGCGCAGGCGCGCCGCGTCCACCGTGGCGGCGCCCAGCGACACCGGCCCGGTGCGCAACGCCACGTCGAGGTCCGCCGCCTCCAGCACCGACGCCTGGAAGGGCCGGCGCGCCCAGCCCCGTTCCGAGACCAGCAGGCTCCGCCCGCCCCCGCCGCGGCGGCTGAAGGCGTCGAGGTCGAGCGACGGCGCCTCGAGGCGCGCCACCAGCCGGGGCCGCGCGCCCTCGAGGCGCAGGTCGGCCTCGCCCGTGAAGCGGTTGCCGTCGAGCGCGAGGTCGAGCCCCCGCAGGTGAAGCGCCCCGTCCGGCGCCAGCGTGGCTGCGGCCACGAGCGCCGCGCGGCGGCGCCCGAAGCCCTCGGGCGGGGCGGTGCGCGGCAGGCCCAGCCCCGCGAGGCGGTCGTCGGTGAAGAGGTCGAGCGTGCCGTCGAAGGCCAGCGGCGCCACGCCCGCGCGCCCGTCGAGCGTCAGCGCCGTGCCGCCCGCGCGCAGCGACAAGGTCACGGGCTGGAGCGCGCCGCCGAGCAGGGCCGCGAGGTCGTCGGTGCGCCCGCCCGCCACCACGGCGCCCTCGCGCGTGAGCGCGGACGCCTCGAAGCGCGTGCCCCGCCCGTCGCGGCGGAGGTCCAACTCCACGGCGCGGAACCGGGCGGTGCCGTGGGCGCCGTCCACCTCGAGGGTCGCGCCCGCCACCTCCAGCCGGTCGAGCCGCGCCGCTGCTTGCAGCGCTGCCAAGCCGCCTCCGTCCCGCACCACGGCGCGGGCGCCGGCGAGGTGGACGCGCGCGAGGCGCAGCTCGCCGCGCAGCAGCGCCGCGGGGTCGATCGCCAGCCCCACCCGCGCCACGTCCGCCGCCGCGCCCGGTCCCTCGGCCCGCACGTCCCGCAGCTCCAGCCCGGGCGGCCAAGCGGCGAGGCGCACCGGCCCCGTCCAGGCCACGGCGAGGCCGGTCGCCGCCTCCACGGCCCCGGCGGCGTGCCGCGCCAGCCGCTCGGCGGGCACGAGCATCGCCGCGCCCGCGAGCAGGAGCACGAGGGCGATGGGGAGGGCGAGGAGGCGGAGGAGGAGCACCATTCCCCCGGCCCTACCACGCCCCCGCCCCGGGCGCCCACGCGCGGGGGCTTACGCGCCGCCGCCCGTGCCCCTATGTGGCGCCCATGTCGCAGAACCCGCCCGATCTCCGCCCCGACCTCGCGCCGCGCGCCGTGCTGCCCTCGGACGCCCGCCCCGGACAGCCCCGCATCGGCATGGTCTCGCTGGGGTGCCCCAAGGCGCTGGTGGACAGCGAGCGCATCCTCACGCGGCTGCGCGCGGAAGGCTACGCCATCTCGCCCGACTACGCCGGCGCCGAGGCGGTGATCGTGAACACCTGCGGCTTCCTCGACTCCGCCAAGGCCGAGAGCCTCGGCGCCATCGGCGAGGCGCTGCGCGAGAACGGGCGCGTGATCGTGACAGGCTGCCTCGGGGCCGAGCCCGACTACATTACAGGCGCGCACCCCAAGGTGCTGGCCGTGACGGGGCCGCACCAGTACGAGCAGGTGCTCGACGCCGTCCACCGCGCGGTGCCGCCCGCGCCGGACCCGTTCGTGGACCTCCTGCCCGCCTCGGGGGTCTCGCTCACGCCGCGGCACTTCAGCTACCTGAAGATCTCCGAGGGCTGCAATCACAAGTGCCGCTTCTGCATCATCCCCGACATGCGGGGCCGCCTCCAGTCGCGCCCACACGCCGCGGTGGTGCGCGAGGCGGAGCGGCTGGTGGACGCGGGCGTCAGGGAGCTGCTGGTCATCAGCCAGGACACCTCGGCCTACGGCGTGGACCGCAAGGATCCCCGCGCCATCGTGCCGCTCGCCCGCGACCTCGGCAGCCTCGGCGCGTGGGTCCGGCTGCACTACGTCTACCC
The DNA here is from genome assembly GCF_025144335.1 of Jannaschia sp. W003. Lineage (NCBI taxonomy): Bacteria > Pseudomonadati > Pseudomonadota > Alphaproteobacteria > Rhodobacterales > Roseobacteraceae > Jannaschia > Jannaschia sp. W003. The sequence continues at coordinate 1,242,083 of NZ_CP083539.1, read as the reverse complement.
CTACCCCTTCGTGCGCGAGCTGGTGCCGCTGATGGCGGAGGGCGCGATCCTGCCCTACCTCGACGTGCCGTTCCAGCACGCCCACCCAGACACCCTGCGCCGCATGGCGCGGCCCGCCGCCGCCGAGCGCACGCTGGACCGCATTGCCGAGTGGCGCAGCATCTGCCCCGACATCGCGATCCGCTCGACCTTCATCGTCGGCTACCCCGGCGAGACCGAGGCGGAGTTCCAGCACCTCCTCGACTGGATGGAGGAGGCGCAGCTCGACCGCGTGGGCGCGTTCCAGTACGAGAACGTCGCCGGCGCGCGCGCCAACGCCCTGCCCGATCACGTGGCCGACGAGGTGAAGGCCGAGCGCTTCGCCCGCTTCATGGAGGTGGCGCAGCGCATCTCGGCGGCGAAGCTGGAGGCGAAGGTGGGCACGCGTCAGAGGGTGATCGTGGACGCCGTGGACGCCGAGGGCGCCACCTGCCGCACGACCGCAGATGCGCCCGAGATCGACGGCAACCTCTTCATCGACGAGGGCTTCGAGGCGCTGGCCCCCGGCGACATCGTGACGGTCGAGGTGGACGAGGCGTCGGAGTACGATCTCTGGGGCAGCGTGGTGCGCGAAACCTAAGGGCCCGCCCGGCGGTTGGGCCCCGAGAGGAGACCGACCCATGACCGACGAATCCACCGCCGAGGCCGAACGCCGCCGCCGTCTCGAGGAGGCCGAGCGCTCCGCCGCCTCGACGCCGCACCGCGGCTCCACCGAGACGCCGATCCCCGAGAAGGTGCGGGAGGGCGCGCGGACCCACGGGCCGAAGGGCACGACGCACGACCCGAACTCCGTGACCACGGGCACCGAAGTGGAGCCGGACGACCGTTATCCGCCGAAGGGAGAGGGCCGCCGGGACTGACGCATCGCGGCGGAGCCTCCGGGCTCCGCCGCCTCAGGCCGTCTCGGCCTCGAAGCGCAGCGCCACGCCGTTGATGCAGTGGCGCATGCCGGTGGGCGCGGGGCCGTCGTCGAAGATGTGGCCCTGGTGGCCGCCGCAGCGCGCGCAGTGGACCTCGGTGCGGGGGAACACCATCGAGTAGTCCGCCTTCGTGCCCACCGCGTCCGCGGAGACGGGCTGCGTGAAGGACGGCCAGCCGGTGCCGCTGTCGAACTTGTGCTCGGACTTGTAGAGCGGGTTGTCGCAGCCCGCGCAGTGGAACGTGCCCGCTGCCTCGATCTCGTTGAGGGGCGAGGAGAAGGCCGGCTCCGTGGCGTGCTCGCGCAGCACCTGGAACTGCTCGGGCGTGAGCCGCGCCTGCCATTCCGCAGGCGTGAGGGAGACGGGGAACGTGGCGTCGCGCGTCGCCCCGTCGCGGCAGCCGCCCAGCGCGGCGGTGCCGAGGAGGGCGGCGGATCCCAGAAGAAGGCGGCGTCGCGTCTGCATGGCGGTCTCCCTTGGCGGAACATTGTTGCGTCCCTGTGCGGGGAACCGCGACGCCGGTCCCGGTGTTCCGGGGCCGGCGATCACGTTTTCCTCAAAGTGGCCCGTCAGAGGCCCGCCGCCACCCGGCGCACCGTGGCGATGCGCGCGGCGTTGGGCGGGTGGGTGCCCAGGAAGCGGTCGCCCGGGTCGGGGATGCGTCCGAAGAACACCGCGCCGCGGACCGGATCGAAGCCCGCGCGCGCCACGATCACCGTGCCCAGCGCGTCGGCCTCCAGCTCGTGCGCCTTCGAGAAACGCCGCGCGCCGACCTGCGCGCCGGCCCGGCCCAGCTCGTTGACGACCTGCGCGTTGGCGCCGGCGATCGACCCGATCACGGTGCCGATGATGGCGCCCGTGGCCGCGCTCTGGCGCTGGCGGCCGATGTGGTCCTCGATGTGGTGCGCGGTCTCGTGGCCGACCACGAAGGCGATCTCGTCGACGTTGCGCGCCTCGGCGATCAGCGCGCGGGTGAAGATCACCACGGGGCGCCCCCTGTCCAGCGTCTGGAAGGCGTTGGGCGGCAGGCGCGGGTCCGGGTCCACGCGGATCAGGAAGTCGCAGTTGAGCCCCGGCGCCCGGTCGCGGCACACCGATTCCGCGGCCGGCTCCACGCGGCGCACCGCCGCCTGGAAGTTGCGCACCGCGGTGGCCGAGGACACCCGGTCCACCGCCGGCTGCTGCACGATCGGCGGGCGCGCGGGCTCGGGCGCGGGTGCCGTGGGCGTCGGCCCCGTGGAGACCGTGACGCAGCCGCCCAGGCCGACCGCCACGAGCAGTGCCACCAGTGTGAATCGCATGGGAATCCCTCCGCTCGGCCCCTACCTTCGAGGGGCACCATAGCGCGAGGATATGCGATGTCAGGGTCCGATCCGGCCGGCGCGGCCGCCGATCCCACGGCCGCCGTGGCGGTCCTGCACAACGGCCGCTGCCCGGTCTGCCGCCACGAGATCGAGGCCCACCGCCGCACCGCCGCGCGCGAGGGGCTGCCGCTGGCGTTCGACGACCTCCACTCGCCCGACCGAGCGGGCTGGAGCGTGGACGCCGACGCCGCCGCGCGGCGCCTCCATGCGCGCCTCGCCGACGGGCGCGTGGTGCGGGGCTTCGAGGCCAACCTCGCGATGTGGCGGGCGGTGCCGCGCTGGCGCCCGCTCGCGCGCGTCGCCGGGCTGCCCGGCTTGCGCCCGGTGCTGGCGTGGCTCTACGAGCGGGCGTTCGCGCCGCTGGCCTACCGCATGCACCTGCGCCGCGAGGGGGGCCGCTGATGTTCACGATCGAGCACGAGTTCGACGCCACCGTGGTGACGCTGGTGGACGAGGGCGCGGCGCCCCTGGCCGAGGACGTCACCGTGTCGCTGTTCGAGGAATGCGCCACGGTCACGCAAGTGGACGCGCGCAGCGGCCAGCCCGTCACCGTGACGCTGAGCCAGACGCAGATGCGCGACCTCGCCGCCGCGCTGAACCTTCCCGAGGGCGTGTACCGCCGCCGCTAGGCGCCTAGGCCGCCAGCCCCTTCGAGCCCATGTCGAGGAACTTGCGCCGGCGGGCCGCGCGGATCGCGTCCAGCTCCTGCCCGTCGAACGTGGCCAGCGTCTCCTGCAGCGCCGCGCCCACCGAGGCCACGGCAGCGGCGCCGTCGCGGTGCGCGCCGCCCAGCGGCTCGGGGATGATGCGGTCGATCACGCCCAGCTTCTGCAGGTCCTGCGCGGTGAGGCGCAGCGCCTCGGCGGCCTCGCGCATCTTGTCGCTGTCCTTCCACAGAATCGAGGCGCAGCCCTCGGGCGAGATCACCGAGTAGATCGAGTGCTCCAGCATCGCCACGCGGTCGGCCGTAGCGAAGGCCACCGCGCCGCCCGAGCCGCCCTCGCCGATCACGACCGATACCAGCGGAACGCCCAAGGACAGGCACGCCTGCGTGGAGCGGGCGATGGCCTCGGACTGGCCGCGCTCCTCGGCGCCCTTGCCGGGATAGGCGCCGGGCGTGTCGATCAGGGTGACCACGGGCAGGCCGAAGCGCCCGGCCATCTGCATCAGGCGGATCGCCTTGCGGTAGCCCTCGGGGCGGGCCATGCCGAAGTTGCGCTGGATGCGGCTCTGGGTGTCGTGGCCCTTCTCGTGGCCGATCACCATCACGGCCCGGTCGCCCAGCCGCGCGAGCCCCCCCATTACCGCGTGGTCGTCCGCGAAGTTGCGGTCGCCCGCCAGCGGGGTCCATTCGGTGAACAGGGCCTCCACGTAGTCCTTGCAGTGCGGCCGCTCGGGGTGGCGCGAGACCTGCGCCTTCTGCCAAGGGGTCAGCCCCTTGTAGAGGTTCGCGAGCATGTCGCGCGCCTTGGCGTCGAGCCCCGCTGCCTCCTTCTCGACGTCGAGCGTGGCGTCGGAGCGGGCCATGGCACGCAGCTCCTCGGCCTTGCCCTCGATCACCGAGAGCGGCTTCTCGAAATCCAGGTAGGTGGTCATGGGCGGGCCTCCGGTTGCGCGCACCGTATGCCGCCGCCGGACGGGCGGGGCAAGGCGGGCGGGGTCGCGCGCCGTCGCCCCGGCTTCGCGCTGGGGCCTCCGGGGGCAGTTGGTCGAAACGTCGCCTCGTAGGCGGAAAGCCGACCAGGCGTGTGCGCCGCAACCATGCCCACCGCCCGCGGCAGGCGGAGGCCCCGGCGCAGGGCCGGGGCATGGCGTAGCGCCGCTCAGGCAGCGCCGGCGATCATCTCGGACTGGCGCACCACCACCTCGGCCTGCTTGATCGAGGCGATGTCGACCAGCCGGCCCTTGTAGGTCGCCGCCCCCTGCCCTGCGGCCTTGGCCGCCTCCATCGCCTCGAGGATGCCGCGCGCCTCGGCCACGGCGGCCTCGGACGGCGTGAACACCTCGTTGCACAGCGCGATCTGCTTGGGATGGATCGCCCACTTGCCGACCATGCCGAGCACGGCCGAGCGCCGAGCCTGCGCGCGGAACCCCTCGTCGTCCGAGAAGTCACCGAAGGGGCCGTCCACGGGCAGGAGGCCGTGGGTGCGGCAGGCGGCCACGATCGCGGTCTGCGCCCAGTGCCAGGGGTCGGACCAGTGCCGCTGCCCCTCGTGGAGCATGTAGTAGTCCGCCTGCGTGCCCCCGATGCCGGTGGTCTGCATGCCCATCGAGGCCGCGAAGTCGGCCGCGCCCAGCGACATGGCGACCAGACGGTCCGAGGCGGCGGCGATGGCCTCCACGTGGGCGATGCCGGCAGCCGATTCGATGATGACCTCCAGCCCGATGCGCCGCTCCCGGCCCTTCGCCGCCTCGACCGCGCTGACCAGCGCGTCCACCGCGTAGACGTCCTCACCGCAGCCGACCTTGGGGATCATGATCTGGTCCAGCCGCCCCGTGTCGGCCTCCAGGATCTCCACCACGTCGCGGTACCAGAAGGGCGTGTCGAGCGCGTTGATCCGCACGCTCACCACCTTGCGCGCCCAGTCCACGTCGCGGAGCGCGGCGATCACGTTGGCCCGCGCTGCGTCCTTGTCGGAAGGGGCGACCGAGTCCTCGAGGTCGAGGTTCACCACGTCCGCGTCCGAGGCGGCCATCTTCGCGAACAGCTTGGGGTTCGAGCCGGGGCCGAAGAGCTGGCAGCGGTTCGGGCGGGCGGCGGGCGTGGGCTGGATGCGGAAGGACATGGGCGCTCCGGTAACGATGTTGCGTGCGGGGTCGGTGCGAGGGGTAGGACATTGCGCGCAGGTCGGCAAGATGCTGCGGCGCGGCGGGGGTTGCCAGCCGCGTCCCGGACTTGATCCGGGGCCTCCGTCACCCGATGGCGCTCCGATCCACAGCGAAGCGCGAGCGGCATCCCGAGGCCCCGGCGCGTGGCCGGGGCGTGCCCCCTACTTCGCCAGCGCCGCCAGCACCGCCGCCACGGCCTCGCCGTCCCACGCCACCTCGCCCGACACCTCGGCCACCACCTGCCCCTCGGCATCCAGGATAACCGAATGGGGCAGCCCGCCCACGCCCAGGGCCTTCGCCACGTCCGCCCCGGCGTCGAGGTGGAGCGGCAGGCGCTCGATCCCCGCCTCGGCCCAGAAGCGCCGCATCGCCTCCGCGTCGTGGCGCCCGAAGGCCAGGGTCGCCACCGCCACCTCGCGCCGCGCCGCCAGCCGGTCGAGCGCCGGCATCTCGGCCCGGCAGGGCGCGCACCACGTCGCCCAGAAGTTCACCACCGCCACTCGTCCCCGGTAGTCCGCGAGCGTCCCCTCGCCCCCCTCGCCCGCGTCCAGCGCGAAGGCCGCATCCGGTGCCGGGCGCGGCGCGGGGAAGCGCATCGCGGGCAGCCGCTCGGCGGCGACGGCGGCGGCCGCGGCCACGTCCGCGGCGGCGGGGGTGGGCACCCCCAGCCCCGAGGCGTATAGGGCGGCGGCGACGAGGAGGGTGCGCATGAAGCAGTCCAATCAGATGTGGGGCGGCCGGTTCGCGGAAGGCCCCGATGCGGTGATGGAGGCCATCAACGCCTCGATCGGCTTCGACCGGCGCATGGCCCGCGAGGACATCGAGGGCTCCCGCGCCCATGCCGCGATGCTGGCCGCCACGGGCATCGTCTCGGATAGCGACGCCCAAGCCATCCGGGAAGGCCTGCTCACCGTCTTGTCAGAGATCGAGGGGGGCACGTTCGAGTTCTCCGCCGCCCTCGAGGACATCCACATGAACGTGGAGGCGCGCCTGAAGGAGATCGTGGGCGAGCCTGCGGGGCGCCTCCACACGGGCCGCTCGCGCAACGATCAGGTGGCCACCGACTTCCGCCTCTGGGTGCGGGGGCGCATCGACCTGCTCGACGGGCTGCTGGCGGGTCTCCTCGGCGCGCTTGTCTCGCAGGCCGAGGCCGGCGCCGACTGGCCCATGGCCGGCTTCACCCACCTACAGGTCGCCCAGCCCGTGACTTGGGGCCACCACATGCTGGCCTACGCCGAGATGTTCGCGCGGGATCGCTCCCGCCTCGCCGACGCCCGCGCCCGCATGAACGAGTGCCCGCTCGGCGCCGCGGCCCTCGCCGGCACGTCCTTCCCGATCGACCGCGCCATGACCGCCGAGGCGCTGGGGTTCGACCGCCCCTGCGCCAACTCGCTCGACGCCGTGTCCGACCGCGACTTCGCGCTGGAGTTCCTGTCGGCCGCCTCGATCTGCGCCATGCACCTGAGCCGCCTTGCCGAGGAGCTGGTGATCTGGTCGACCGCGCAGTTCCGCTTCGTGACCCTGCCCGACCGCTGGACCACCGGCTCCTCGATCATGCCGCAGAAGCGCAACCCGGACGCCGCCGAGCTGCTGCGCGCCAAGGTGGGCCGCATCTTCGGCGCCAACGTCGCGCTGTTGACGGTGATGAAGGGACTGCCGCTCGCGTATTCCAAGGACATGCAGGAGGACAAGGAGCAGGTCTTCGACGCCGCTGACGCGCTGGAGCTGGCCTTGCGCGCCATGACCGGCATGGTGCGCGAGATGGAGGCCAACCGGGAGCCGATGCGCGAGGCCGCCGCCCGCGGCTTCTCGACCGCCACCGACCTCGCCGACTGGCTGGTGCGCGAGCTTGGCCTCCCCTTCCGCGAGGCGCACCACGTCACCGGCGCGCTGGTGGCGATGGCCGAGGCGAAGGGCTGCGACCTGCCGGACCTCTCGCTCGCCGACATGCAGGGCGTCCACGAGGGCATCGACGACGGCGTCTTCGCGGTGCTGGGCGTCGAGAACTCGGTCGCCTCGCGCCGCTGCCTCGGCGGCACCGCGCCCGATCAGGTGCGCGCGCAGGCGGCCCTCTGGCGGGAGCGCCTCGCATGATCCGCCCCCTCGCGCTCCTCCTCGCCCTCGCCGCCTGCGGCGCCTCCGGCCCGCCGGTGCCGCCCTCGGACGACGACGAGCGCCCCGCTGCGGGCATCACCCTCTCGGGCACCGCCACCGCGGGCATCGCCGGCGGCTCCGGGCGCCTCTCCCCTTGATCCGGCGGGCCGCGCGCTACGTGCTGCCCGTCGCCGATCCCCAATCAACGAACGGAACCGACGCCATGAAAGCCCTCCTGCTCGGGTCCATCGGGACCCTCGCCGACACCTCCGAACTCCAGCGCCGGGCCTTCAACGAGGCCTTCGCGAAGCACGGCCTCGACTGGCAGTGGCCCCGCGACGACTACCGCCGCATGCTGCGCGAGTCGGGCGGCCAGCGCCGCGTGGCCGCGCAGGCCGACGCCGAAGGCATCGACGTGGACGCCGCCGCGATCCACGCCACGAAGTCGGAGCTGTTCCAGGGCTACCTCGCCGACGGCGCCGCCTCGGCCCGTCCGGGCCTGCGCGAGGCCATCACCCGCGCCCGCGCCGAGGGCGTGCGCGTCGGGCTGGTGACCACCACCTCGCGCGCCAACGTCGACGCGCTGCTCGGCTCGCTGAGCATGGACCGCGGCGTGTTCGACGTGATCGTCACCGCCGAGGAGGTGAGCGCGCCCAAGCCCGCGCCCGACTGCTACGAGTACGCCGCCGCCACCCTGGGCTTCGCCGCCGAGGACTGCGTCGCGGTCGAAGACAACGAGGGCGGCGTGCGCGCGGCGCTCGCCGCCGGCATGGCCTGCATCGCCTGGCCCAACGAGAACAACCGTGGCCACGACTTCACCGGCGCGCGCATGGCGGGCGACGACATCGCCGAGGCCGTCTGGCCCGATCGGGCCGCCGCGGAATGAGTTGGGAGGCGGCGCGCTGCCGGCTCGACGCCGCCGAGGTGCGCGAGGCCCTGGGCCGCGCGGGCGTCGCCGTGATCGAGGGTGCCGCCATCTCGGACGCCGCCTTCGCCGACTTCCTGGAAGGCCTCGGCCCCCTCGCCTTCACCGACGGCGAGACCCCGCTGGAGGGCGAGCCGCGGCTCAACTTCGTCACCAACGTCGGGCGCACGACGCCGCCGCGCTCGGTGTTCCACACCGACACCTCCTACGTGGCCGCGCCGCCGGCCTTCACGGCGCTCAAGGCGCACCGCATCCCCGAGGCGGGCGGCGAGACCGTGTTCACCAACCAGTTCGACGCCTTCCGCCGCCTGCCCGAGGACCTCAAGGTCCGGCTGCGGGGCGCGCGCGTCCTCCACCGCGTCACCGGCGTCGAGACGGGCGGCGAGCGCGAGACCTGGCACCCCCTGCTGCGCCGCCACCCGGTCTCGGGCGAGACCGCGCTGTGGCTCTCGACGCCCGAGCGCTGCGTGGCGCTGGAGCTGGCCGACGGCACGCGCGCCGATCACCTGGTGGCCGAGCTCTACGAGCACTCCACCGATCCGGCCTATCAGTGGCGCCACCGCTGGCGCGCGGGCGACATCGTGATCTGGGACAACCGCTGCACGCTGCACAAGGCGGACCACACGGCGGTGCGGGGCGACAGGGTGCTCCACCGGGGCATGGTCGCGGGCGAGGTGCCGCTGGCCGCCTGAGCGCGCCGCTTGACCCCGCGTCCGCGCCGGTCCCACACTCGCGCGCAGACCCTGCGGAGCGCGCCGATGCCCATCCTCTCGATCTTCCTCGCCGCGGTGGCGGCCTTCGGCTTCGGCGCGCTGTGGTACTCGGCGCTGGCGGGGCGCTGGATGGCGGTGTCGGGCGTCCCGGTGGTGGACGGGGTGCCGGCGAACCGCCGCGACCCTTTGCCCTACGCGACCAGCCTGCTCGGCAACGTCGCGGTGGCATTGATGCTGCATCTCGCCTTCGCCGCCGCCGGGGTGTCGGGGCCCCTCTCCGGCCTGCTTTGGGGCCTCGCCGCCGGCGCCTTCGTGGCGGCGCCCTGGCTGCTGACCTGCTACGGCTTCGCGGGCCGGCCCCGGGCCCTCGCGGCGATCGACGCGGGCTACGCCGTCGGGGGCTGCGGCACGATCGGGCTGGTGCTGGCCCTGCTCTGAGCGCGTCCCGTTGCGCGCCCCCCAACCCCTGATACATACACCCGAATCCCGCCCCGCGGACCCAACACGACCTCGGAGACCGAGATGGAAAAGATCCCCATGACCCCGCGCGGCCTCTCGGCGCTGGAGAAGGAGCTCAAGCAGCTCAAGTCCGTGGAGCGCCCTGCGATCATCCGCGCCATCGCCGAGGCCCGCGAGCACGGCGACCTCAGCGAGAACGCCGAGTACCACTCCGCGCGCGAGAAGCAGGGCTTCATCGAGGGCCGCATCAAGGAGCTGGAAGGCGTGATCAGCCTCGCCGAGGTGATCGACCCCGCCAAGATGAACGGCGGCACGATCCGCTTCGGCGCTACGGTCACGCTGATCGACGAGGACACCGAAGAGGAGCGGCGCTACCAGATCGTGGGCGAGCACGAGGCCGACATCGAGAACGGCCTCCTGAACGTCCGCTCGCCCCTCGCACGCGCCCTGATCGGCAAGGAGGAGGGCGACTCGGTCGAGGTGCGCACCCCGGGCGGCACGCGCGACTACGAGGTCGCCGCGGTCAGCTACCAGTGAGCCTCGCCGAGCCCCCCGCGCTCGGCCCGCCCGCCGCCGGGGGCGGCACGCCCCCGCCGCCTCCGCCCAAGGGTCGGGCGCGCGGGCGCGCCCGTTCCGGCGACGGTGGGATGGGCCCCGCCGAGATCGCGGCCGCGCTCGTCAGCCTCGTCTGGGCCGGGTTCGTGGCGTGGCTCGTGGCCGCGCGCGGCGAGGCGCTGCTGCGGCTGCTCGACGCCGATCCCATGGGATTCGCGATCACCATGCTGGGGCTCGTGCTGCCCGTGGCGCTCCTGTGGGTCGCCGTCGCCGCGGCGCGCACCGCGCGGGCCATGCGCGAGGAGGGCGCGCGCCTGCGCGCCGCCATCGACGCCATGCGCGCAGGCTGGCTCGACGCGCGCGGCGCCGAGGCGGGCGGCGGCACCGAGGCTCTGGAGCGGCGCCTCGACACGCTGATCGCGCGGCAGGACGCGCTCGCCGACGCCGTGGCCGCCCTCTGCGACGCCGCCCCCGCGGCCCCCGCCGCCGTCTCCCCGCCGCCGCCATCGCAGCCGCCATCGCAGCCGCGCGAGGCCGAAGGCGCGGGGCCGGTGCTCGCCGCGCCCGCCCGCCCCCGCCCCGCGGTGCAGCCCGCGCTGGCCCTCGGCGTCGAGGAGGCGGCCGGCGAGGACGGCGCGCCGCTGGGCACGGAGGACTTCGTGCGCGCGCTCGACTTCCCGCGCAACGAGCGCGACGTGGCGGGCTTCGAGGTGCTGCGCCGCGCCCTCGACCGCCGCGACACGGCGCAGGTCGTCACCGCGGCGCAGGACGTGCTGTCGCTGCTCAGCCAGGACGGCATCTTCATGGACGACCTCGCCGGCGATCCGGCGCCGCCCATGGTCTGGCGCGCCTTCGCGGACGGGGTGCGGGGGCCGCAGGTGGCCGAGATGGGCTCGATCCGCGACCGCTCGGCGCTGACGCTGGCGGGCGCGCGGATGCGCGAGGACCCGGTGTTCCGCGATGCGGCCCACCACTTCCTGCGCGCGTTCGACCGCGCGCTCGCCCAGTTCGCGCCCGATGCGCTGGACGGCGACATCGCCGCGCTGGCCGCGACCCGCTCGGGCCGCGCCTTCGCGCTCCTGGGTCAGGTGACGAGGATGTTCGACTGACCGCCCGCGCCGGCCCGGAGGCCGCCCCGCGCCGCCGCCTCGGCGTGGTGCTGCACGAAGGCCGCGAGGTCGCCCGGCGCCATCTCCGCCGAGACCACGCCGTGCGCGTTGGGCATGTGCAGGAAGATCGAGCCGTCCGCGAAGTCCGGCCCCTCGCCCAGCTCGACCAGCACCCGCGCATGGTCGAGCCGGAAGCCCGCGCGGTCCGCCACCGTGAGCGCCGTGCCGCGCCCCTGCGCGAGGCTGACCACCACCACCGCCGGGGCCATGTCGGGCAGGATCGAGATCGCCTCGCTCTCCTCGGCCGCCTCGACCAGCCGGAACGCGCCCGACGCCTCGGCCGCCGCGCGCATCCGCGCGGCCATCCGCTCGCCGAGCCCCGCACACAGCACCACTGTCTTCTCGCCCATGTTCTTGTTCCTTGTTTGCTCGCACGCCTCCCTCACCCGCCGCGAACCTAGGATTCGGATAGTTAACGAGGGGTTAATCCCCGGCTGACAAACGATAAATCGGCAACGCTCCCTCGATCCGCAGGCGGTGTTCCGCCGAGAGCGCAGGCGTTGATCCCGGGCCGCGGGCGTGATGAACGGGCCGCCGGGAGGACGCACCGTGACCACGACCACCATCACCGTCTGCGAGACCTGCAAGCGCGAGGACTGGGCCGCCGGCACCCCGCGGACCCACGGCGAGGAACTCGCCGCGCTGGTGGAGCGGGCCGCCGAGGGCACCGGCGTCGCGGTGCGCCGCCACGCCTGCCTCATGGGCTGCGACCGGGCCTGCAACGTGTCGCTGCAGGCGCCGGGCAAGATGTGCTACACGCTGGGCCGCTTCGAGCCGAGCGCCGAGGCCGCCGAGGGCATCGTCGCCTACGCCGCGCTCCATGCGGCGGCGCCGGGGGGCGTGGTGCCCTACCGGACCTGGCCCGCCGCCATCAAGGGCCACTTCGTGACGCGCCATCCGCCCCTGCCCACCGACGCCGAGTAGCGCGCGGTGGTTCTCGCCGCCGCGCTGGCGCTCGACGCCCTCCTCGGCGAGCCGCGCTGGCTCTGGCGCCGCCTGCCCCATCCGGCCGTCCTCATGGGCCGCGCCGTGGAGGCGCTGGAGCGGCGCTGGAACCGGGGTCGGCACCGCCGCGCGAAGGGGGTGGCGGCCATCGCCTTCCTCGCCCTCCTCGCCGCGCTCGCAGGCTGGGCGCTGTCGGTGCACTGGATCCCCGAGACCCTCCTCGCCGCCGTTCTGCTGGCCCAGCGCAGCCTCGCCGAGCACGTCGCCGCCGTGGCCGAAGCCCTGCGGCGCGGCCTCCCCGATGGGCGCGCGAGCGTGGCCCGGATCGTGGGCCGCGACACCGCCGGGATGGACGAGCCGGCGGTGGCCCGCGCGGCCGTGGAGAGCGCCGCCGAGAACCTCTCCGACGGCGTGGTAGCCCCGGCCTTCTGGTTCGCGGTGGCGGGCCTGCCGGGGATGCTCCTCTACAAGATGGTGAACACCGCCGACTCCACGGTGGGCTACCGGACCGCGCGGCACGAGCGCTTCGGCTGGGCCTCGGCCCGGCTCGACGACTTGCTGAACTGGGTGCCGGCCCGCCTGACGGCCCTCCTGATCCTCGCGGTCACCGCTACGGCGCCGCGGGGCGTCGCCGGGGATGCGCGCCTCCACCGCTCGCCCAACGCCGGCTGGCCCGAGGCGGCGGCCGCGCGCGCGCTCGGCGTCTCGCTGGCGGGGCCGCGGGCCTACGATGGCGCGATGCAGGACTACCCGCTCGTGAACGCGGGCGCGCCCGCGCCGGGGCCGGCGGCGGTGGAGGCGGCGGTCCGCCTCCTCTGGCGGGTCTGGGCCGCGCTGCTCGCGCTCGGCTTCGCGGGGACCTATTCCGCCTGAGACCCAATCCGGAGCTTCCCCATGCGCGCCACCCTCCTCGCCGCCGCCGCCACCCTCATGCCCCTTGCCGCCTCCGCGCAAAGCTGCGGGGGCGACTTCGGGGCCTTCGTGGACGGCCTGCGCGCCGAGGCCGTTGCCGCGGGCATTCCCGCAGCCGACGCGGACCGCTTCTTCGCGAACGTGCGCCAGGACCCCGCCACGTTGCGCGCGGACCAGCGTCAGGGCGTGTTCCAGCTCGAGTTCACCGACTTCGCGCGCCGCGTCATCTCCGCCGACCGCATCCGCCGGGGCGCGGCGAACGCGCAGGCCTACGACGCGCTGTTCGACCGCATCGAGGCCGAGCACGGCGTGCCGCGCGGCCTCCTTTTGGCCTTCTGGGCGCTGGAGACGGACTACGGGCAGGTGCAGGGCGACTTTGACACGCTGAACTCCCTCGTGACGCTCGCCCACGACTGCCGCCGCCCCGAGCTGTTCCGCCCGCAGGTGCTCGGCGCGCTGCGGCTGTGGCAGGCGGGGAGCTTCCAGCCGCACCAGACCACCGGCGCCTGGGCCGGCGAGATCGGGCAGGTGCAGATGCTGCCCCTCGACATCCTCCACCTCGGCGCCGACGGCGACGGCGACGGGCGCGTGGACCTCAAGGCCTCGACCCCCGACGCGCTGCTGACCGGCGCACGGTTCCTGCGCGAGATCGGATGGCGCCCCAACGAGCCGTGGCTGGTGGAGGCCGAGGTGCCCGCGGACCACGACTGGTCGCTCTCGGGGCTCGACGAGAAGCGCAGCGCCGCCGACTGGGCCGCGCTCGGCGTGCGCCCGCGCGACGGAGCCGCCGTGATCCCGGTACCGCCGGGGCTGGGGGCCGCGCTGCTGGCGCCGCAGGGCGAGGGCGGGCCGACCTTCCTGGCGTTCCCGAACTTCGAGGTGCTGTTCGAGTGGAACAAGAGCTTCGTCTACGTGCTGACGGCGGCCTACTTCGCCACCCGCCTCTCGGGCGCGCCGGTGTTCGACGCCGGGAGCCCGGAGCCCGGCCTCGGGCCGGACGGCATGGAGGCGCTGCAGCGCGCGCTGGTGGCACGGGGGCACGACGTGGGCGCCGTGGACGGCATCCTGGGGCGCATGACCCGCGACGCAGTGCGCGCCGAGCAGCGGCGGCTGGGGCTGGCGCCCGACGGCTGGCCCACGGAGGCGCTGCTCCGGGCGCTCTGAGGCGCACTGCGCCCCGGGGCCCCCTGCGTCGGTCGGTGCCCCGTCTCGAAGCGGCAGCGCGAACGGCGGGCGGGGCCCAGGCTCGGGGCCGGGGCGTACCCGTACGGCCCGATCGCCGAGCGGGTCCTAGGCCCGCACCACCTCGACCTCCTGCGAGCGCAGCTCGGCCGCGCCCATCACGGTCATGAACGAGATCTCGGCGGCGTCGCGGCCGACGCCGATCACCGCCATCTCCGACGGATCGGCCATTCCGGTCGCGTCCACCAGCCGCCACAAGCCGTCGAGCCACAGCTCGGCCACGGCGTGGAGGTCGGGCGGGTCCACGTCGGGCGCGTAGACCGAGGCCATGCGCGCCGGGATGCCCCCCGCCCGCGCCATGGCGATCACCACGTGGGCGTAGTCGCGGCACACGCCCTGGCGGGCCATGAAGCTGTCGGCCGCCGTGGTGGTGGCGTCGGACGTGCCCGAGACGTAGCTCATGCTCTCGTGGACCCAGGCCCGGATCGCCTCGGCCAGCGCGCCGCCCCGGTGGTCGGCGAACTCCGAGGCCATGAACGGCAGGAACACGTCCGACTGGCAGTAGCGCGAGGGCATCAGGTAGGACGTCGCGTCGCCCGGCAGGAGGCGCGACGGCGTGGCCGGGAGCGCGGCGAGGTCCACGCCGGGGCGCGTCACCTCGACCTCGGCCTCGTAGGTGGCCTGCCACGACCCCTCGGCGCCGAACCAGGCGCGGGTGCCGAGGCCGGATTCCGCAGGCACGCGGCGGAAGTCGTCCACCGGCGTGGTGCTCAGCGACTCCGAGACGATCCGCTGGCCGGGCCCGTGGGCGACCTCGACCTGCAGGAGGCAGTCCGAGGGCTGCGGGAAGTGGTAGTCGAGACGGGTGGTGATTCGGAGCTGGGTCATGGGACCGGCGTAGCGGGCGCGGGGCATCGGCGTAAGCCCTCAGGCCACCATCGCCTCCGCCGCGCCGAGGTCCACCGACACGAGCTGGCTCACCCCCTGCTCCACCATGGTCACGCCGAACAGCCGGTCCATGCGCGCCATGGTGACCGCGTGGTGGGTGATCACCAGGAAGCGCGTGTCGGTGCGGCGGGTCATCTCGTCCAGGAGATCGCAGAAGCGCCCGACATTGGCATCGTCCAGCGGCGCGTCCACCTCGTCGAGCACGCAGATCGGCGCGGGGTTGGCCAGGAACACCGCGAAGATGAGGGCCAGCGCCGTGAGGGTCTGCTCGCCGCCCGACAGGAGCGAAAGCGCCGCGAGGCGCTTGCCGGGAGGCTGGCACATGATCTCGAGGCCCGCCTCCAGGGGGTCGTCGGACTCCACCAACGCCAGACGCGCCTCGCCGCCGCCGAAGAGTGTGCGGAAGAGGGCGCCGAACTGGCGGTCCACGACTTCGAACGCTTCGAGCAGGCGTCCCCGGCCCTCGCGGTTCAAGGCGTCGATGCCGGCGCGCAACTCGGCGATGGCAGCGACGAGGTCGGCGTGCTCGGCGGCGAGGGCATCGTGCTCGCCTGCCACCGCCTCGGCATCCTCCTCGGCGCGCAGGTTCACCGCGCCCAACGCATCGCGCGCGGCGCGCAGGCGCGCGACCTCGGCCTCGGCGGCGTCGGGCGCGGGCGAGGCCTCGCCCAGTTGCGCGGCCAGGGCGTCGGGCGTCCCGGCGCCCGCCTCGTGAATGCGGGCGGCGGCGGCGGCGGCGGCGTCCCCGGCGGCCTCGAGCCGGGCGGCGGCGGCGGCGCGAGCCTCGCGGGCGGCGGAGGCGGCGCGCTCGGCCTCGCGCTCGGCGTCGGCCGCGTCCCGGAAGGCGGCGTCGGCGGTGCGCAGGGCTTCGGCGGCATCGCCGCGGCGGGCCTTGGCGCGGGCAAGATCGGCGGAAAGGCGCGTGCCCTCGTCCGCCAGCGCGGCGGGGGCGGTGCGCCCCGCCTCCAGCGCGGTCTCGTCGGCGGCGCGGCGCGCGGCCAGCTCGCCCAGGCGGGCGGCGGCGGCGGCGCCCCGCTCGCGCCACGCCCGCAGCTCGCGCGCCACGGCGTCGCGGCGGCGGGCGCGCGCCTCGGCCTCGGCAGCGAGGCGCGCGGCGGCGGCGCGGTCGGCCACGAGGCGGGCGCGCAGGGCCTCCACCTCGCTGCGCAGGGCGCCGAGCGCGTCGTCGAGGCCGTCCGGGGCGGGCAGCGCGGCCTCCGCCTCGGCGGCCGCTCGGGCGGCGTCGCGGGCCTCGCGCAGGTCGGCGTCGAGGCGGGCGAGCGCCTGCCACGCGGTCTCGGCGCGCGTGGCGGCGAGGCCGCGGTCGCCTTCTGCGCGGGCCAGCGCACGGGCGGCCTCGGCGGCGGCACGGTCGGCGGCGCGCATGGCCTCGCGCGCGCCGGTCTCTTCGCGGCGGGCGGCGTCGAGGGCGGCGGCGGCACCGTGGTGGGCGGTGCGGGCGTCCCCGGCCCCCGCTTCGGCCGCCGCGAGGTCGCGGCGCAGGGCGTCGAGGCGGTTCGCGCGCTCCAGCCGCAGCGCGGCGGCGGAGGGCGCGGCGCCGGCGGCGACCCGCACCCCGTCCCACCGCCAGAGGTCACCCGCGCGCGACACCAGCGCCTGCCCCGGCGCGAGCCTGTCCTGTATCGCGGCGCCGTCCGACACCAGCCCGACCAGCGCGAGGCGCCGCGCCAGCGCCGGGGGGGCCTCGACGTGGGGAGCGAGCGGCTCTGCCCCGTCGGGCAGCGGGGGCGGCGTGGCGAAGGGGGCGAGCGCGGTCCAGGCGGCGGGGGCGTCGCCTTCGGGCAGGAGCAGGTCATCGCCCATCGCGGCGCCCACCGCCGCCTCCAGACCCGGCGCCGCGCGCACCCGGCGGATCAGCGGGGCGGCGTCGTCCTCCGCTCCGTCCAAGAGGGCGGCGAGCGCGTCGGTCTCGGCGCGCAGGGCGGCGGCGGCGGCCTCGGCGCGGGCACGGGTGGTGCGGGCCTCGGCCTCCGCGCCCGCGGCGGTCTCGGCGGCGACATCCGCGCGCTGCACTGCGACCTCGGCCTCGGCGGCCCCGGCGGCGGCGAGGCGCTGCTCCTCCTCGGCGCAGCCGTGCGCGGCCTCCGCCTCAGCTCTGGCGCGCTCTGCGGCGTCGCGCTGCGCCTCCGCCGCCGCGCGCTCCGCCCCCACCTTCTCCAGACGCGTCCGCGCATCCTCGGCGGCGCGAACCGCGGCGGCGTGGCGGGCGCGGAGGCGGACGGCGTCCTCGGCGCGCTCCGTGAAGGCCCCCTCGCGGGCGGCCAGCGCCCGTGCCGCCGCCTCGGCCGCGTCGCGCGCGGCGTCTACGGCGGCGTCCTCGCCCTCGGCGTCGCCCCGCAGCGCATCGGCCTCTGCGGCGAGACGGGCCACGGTGGCATCGGCGTCGCGCTCCAGCGCAGCCTCGCGCTCGGCATCGCGCGCGATCTGGGCGAGCCGCGCCTCCAGCCCCTCGATCGCCTCGCGGGCCCGCGCCTCGCGCGCCTCCAGCCCCGCGCGGGCCGCGCGCAGGCGGTCGAGCACGGCGGCCGCCACGGTCTCCTCCTCGCGCAGCGGGGGCAGCGCGGCCTCGGCGGCGGCGCGGGCGCGGGCGGCGGCCTCGGCGGCCCGGGCGGCGACGGCGACGGCGGCGCCGCGCTCGCCGGCCGCGACCTCCGCCGCCGCGCGCGCGCGCTCCGCGGCCTGCCACCGCCCAAGCAGCAGCAGTCCCTCGGCGTGGCGCAGGGCGGTGCCGATCTCGCGGTAGCGCCGCGCCTGCCGCGCCTGGCGCCCGAGCGCGGCCATCTGCGCGGCGAGTGCGTCGAGGGTGTCGCCCAGCCGGGCGAGGTTCGCCTCGGCGGCGCCGAGCTTCAGCTCCGCCTCGTGGCGGCGCCCGTGGAGGCCCGAGATCCCCGCCGCCTCCTCGAGCACCCGGCGGCGCTGGCGGGGCCGGGCGGCGATCAGCTCGGCGATCTGCCCCTGCCGCACCAGCGCGGGCGAATGCGCCCCCGTGGAGGCGTCGGCGAACAGCATCTGCACGTCGCGCGCCCGCACGTCGCGCCCCCCTAGGCGGAAGGCTGAGCCAGCGTCGCGGGTGATGCGGCGCACCACCTCCACCGTGTCGCCCCCCTCCCCGGCGGACGCGGCGAGGTCGCCGAGCACCAGCGTTACCTCGGCGAAGCGGCGCGCGGGGCGCGAGGCGGCGCCGGCGAAGATCACGTCCTCCATGCCGCCGCCGCGCATCGCGGTGGGGCGGCTCTCGCCCATGACCCATCGCAGGGCCTCGAGGAGGTTCGACTTGCCGCAGCCGTTGGGGCCGACCACGCCCGTCAGCCCGTCCTCGATGGCGAGCTCGGTCGGGTCCACGAAGCTCTTGAAGCCGGACAGGCGGAGGCGGTCGAAGCGCACGCGGGCTCCCTCGGGGTTGCGGGCAAGCACCGTGGGGGCGCGGCGGCGGCGGGGTCAAGCGGGCCGGGGGCGCATCGGGCGCGCGGCGTCGCTTTCGCGCCACCGCCGGCCGCCTCGGCGCTTGACCGCCCGCGCGGCGGCGCGCAGGAACGGAGGCGTGCGGTTCCCCGCCCGGGCCAAGCCCGGAGGGGACGAAGTGGGAATGCGGAAGGGACGACCCACGCCGGGGTCCCGTGCCGCAGCCGCCCCCGCGACCGTGAGCGGCGAGCGCTCCGCCAAGGGCCACTGGGAAACCGGGAAGGCGGCGGAGGGCGACGACCCGCGAGCCGGGAGACCAGCCGCGCACCGCGTCCCCCCACGGGGCGCGGGGAACGCCATACGGACGGGGTGATCCGTAGCCGGGCCGCGCACGCCCCGCTCCGCACCCCCCTTCAACGCTCGTCCGAAGGGGACAGACATGAACCGCACGCTTCTCGCCGCCCTCGCCTCGCTCGCCGCCACGCCGGCGCTGGCCCACCACCCCCTGGGCGGCCTGCCCATGGAGACCTTCGCCCACGGCATGCTGTCGGGCGCGGGCCACCCGCTGCTCGGCTTCGACCACCTCGCCTTCGTGGTCGCGATGGGCGTGGCCGCCACCTTCACCGCGCGCCGCATCCTGGCCCCGCTGGCCTACGTGGCCGCGATGGTGCTCGGCACCCTCGCCGTGTCGATGGGCGCCGCGCTGCCGCTCGCCGAGGCGGGCATCGTGCTGTCGCTGCTGGTCGTGGGCGGCATCGTGCTGTCGGGCCGCGCGCTGGGCGCCGGTGCCGCGATGGCCCTCTTCGCGGGGTTCGGGCTGTTCCACGGCGCGGGCTTCGCCGGCTCGATCCTCGGGCAGGAGGGCGGCGTGGGCGCCGCCGTGATGGTCGGCTACCTCGGCGGCCTCGCGGCCGTGCAACTGGCCGTGGCGCTCGCCGCCGGCTGGGCCGTGCGCGCGCTGCTCGGCGCCACCTCGGCCGCGTCCGTGAACGCCCGCCTTGCCGGCGCCGCCGTGTTCGGCGTGGGCGCCTTCCTCGCCTTGGAGCTGGCCGAGGGGCCGTTGGTCGCCGCCCTCGCGGGCTAAGCCCTAGGGGGCGTCGTCCCCCATCTCACCTTGCTCGAAATACCTCGGGGGGCGAGCGGAGCGAGCGGGGGCAGAGCCCCCCTCCCTCGCCGCCCCCCTTCCCGATTCCGGAGCCTTCCATGCCCAAGATCCCCGCCACCGTCGTCACCGGCTTCCTCGGCGCCGGCAAGACCACCCTCATCCGCCACCTCCTCGAGCACGCCGACCGCCGCATCGCGCTGATCATCAACGAGTTCGGCGACCTCGGGGTCGACGGCGGCATCCTTAAGGGCTGCGGCATCGAGGGCTGTGCGGACGACGACGTGATGGAGCTGTCGAACGGCTGCATCTGCTGCACCGTGGCCGACGACTTCGTGCCCGCGATGCTCAAGCTCCTCGACCGCCCGAACCCGCCCGAGCACATCGTGATCGAGACCTCCGGCCTCGCCCTGCCCCAGCCGCTCGTGCGCGCCTTCCGCTGGCCCGAGCTGGCCGCACGCGTCACCGTGGACGGCGTGGTCACGGTGCTGGACGGCCCCGCGGTGGAGGCCGGCACCTTCGCCGCCGACGTGGCCGCGGTGGACCGCCAGCGCGCGGCGGACGACGGGCTGGACCACGAGACGCCGCTGTCCGAGCTCTACGCCGACCAAGTGGCCTGCGCCGACATGATCGTGGTCAACAAGCGCGACCTGATGGGGGACGCGGACGCCCTGCTCGCGCGCCTGCGCGGCGAGGCGCGGCCCGGCGTGCAGGTGGTCCCCGCGACCATGGGGGCGCTGCCCGTGGACGTGCTCCTGGGCCGCGGCATGGCGGCCGAGGACGACCTCTCGGCGCGCCACGAGGTGCACCACCACCATCACCACGACGACGAGGGCGGGGACGACGATCACCACCACCACGAGCACGAGCACGGCCATGACGCCTTCGAGAGCTTCGTGGTGGAGGGGCCCGAGGTCTCCGACCCGGCGGCCTTCGCGCGGCACGTCGCGGAAGTGATCCGCGCGCACGGCATCCTGCGGCTCAAGGGCTTCGCCTCCGTCGCGGGCAAGCCCATGCGCCTGACGGTGCAGGCGGTGGGGCCGCGGGTGGACCACTACTTCGACCGGCCCCTGGGTTCGGACCCGCGCGGCGCGCGGCTGGTTGTTATCGGCGAGGCGGGGATGGACCGCGCGGCGATCGAGCGGGCGCTGGCCGGGGAGGCGGTGGCGGCCTAGGAGCGGAGCCGTGCCAGCGCCGGCCCGCGGGGCGGCGCTGGCGGCCTCGCTGCTGAGTGGTTTATCGTGCCTACCGTCGGATGAGCGATCCGCGTTGCACAAGCATCGACGGAGCGCCGCCCCGTAGGGGCGGGTCGGCGCTGGCACGGCGGGCTAAAGCCCTTGATTCCGTGCCAGGACTAGAGTGTCTCGACCCGTCACCAACACGCCCCGGCCTTGCGCCGGGGCCTCGGTCCACCGCCCGCGCTCCGCTCCGCATCCGAAGCGCCGGCATCGGCCGGAGGCCCCGGATCATGTCCGGGGCGTGGCGATGAGGCAGCGGCGCCTCGCTACACCCAGGTCCCGCTCGACGCCTCCGCCACCGCGATGCGCGCGGCCAGCCGGGCGTTCGACAGCACCAGTTCCACGTTCGCCCCGAGCGCCCGGCCCTCGGTCACGGCGTTGAGACGCCCGAGCAGGAACGGCGTCACGTCCTTGCCGCGCACGCCTTCCGCCTCGGCGGCGCGCAGGGCGGCGTCGATCTCGGCGCCGATCTCCTCTGCCGGGAGCGCATGGGCCTCCGGGATCGGGTTGGCGACCAGCATGCCGGTCCCGAGCCCCGTGGCGCGGGTCGCGGCGCGCACGGCGGCGATCTGCTCGGACGTGTCCAGACGCTCCGGCGACGCGCAGCCCGAGTCGCGGGTGTAGAAGGCCGGGAAGCGGTCCGAGCCGTAGGTGACGACCGGCACCCGCAGCGTCTCGAGCATCTCCAGCGTGCGGGGGATGTCGAGGATCGACTTCACGCCCGCGCAGACCACCAGCACGTCCGTGGCGGCCAGTTCCGTGAGGTCGGCGCTCACGTCGCCCCCCTCGCCCCGGTGCACGCCGCCGATGCCGCCCGTGGCGAACACGCCGATGCCCGCGAGCCGCGCGATCCGCATGGTGGCCGAGACCGTCGTGCCGGCGGTGCGCCCGAGGGCCACGGCCGCCCCGAGGTCGCGCGAGGCGGCCTTCACGACGCCCTCACCGTGCCCCAGCCGCTCGATGTCCGCCGCCCCGAGGCCGGCGCGCAGGCGCCCCTCGACCACGGCCACGGTGGCGGGCACGGCGCCCTCGGCGCGCACGGCGTCCTCCACGGCGCGGCCCACCTCGGCGTTGCGAGGCCAGGGCATGCCGTGGCTGAGGATCGTGGATTCGAGGGCCACCACGGGGGCCCCGGTGGCGAGCGCGCGAGCGACGTCGTCGGAGAGATCGGGTTTCATGGGGCGGGGATGCACCCGGTGGGGGCGGGGGGCAAGGTGGGGGGCGACGTGCCCCGGCCTTGCGCCGGGGTCTCTGCTCGCCGGAGGCACCCCGCTCGGCGACGGCAGCACCATCGGCAACCAGAGGCCCTGGATCAGGTCCGGGGCGTGCCCTGCCCCCCGCCCGCGCCCCGGCCCCTGCGCCGGGGCCTCGGCCCACTAGGGGCGCTTCGCTCCGCAACCATAGTTCCACCCCCGGCCAGAGGCCCCGGATCGAGTCCGAGGCGCGCGTCGCCCCCCCAGCGCTTCGCGCGTTCAGGCTCGGATCGGTCCATTGGACCGATCCGTCCGCCTGCGCCGGACCGCCCTCACCCACTTGCACCCGCCACCTCACCTGCCATGACGCCCCCATGCACCTCCTTGCCGCCCAACCCGGCGCCATCGACGAGGGCGAGGCCGTGGATCCCGGCCAGACCCCCGGCGAGCTGGTCGTCATCTCCGCCGCCGACACCGAGCTGGCCGCGCTCTCGGGCGCGCGCGCCGCCATGGCGGACCCGCCCGAGACGCGTCTCGTCTCGCTCATGCACCTGCGCCACCCCATGAGCGTGGACCTCCACCTCGATCAGTGCGCCACGCGCTCGAAGCTGGTGGTCGCCCGCGTGCTGGGGGGCCGGGGCTACTGGACCTACGGGCTAAAGCAGTACGCCGCCCGGCTACACGAGGCGGGCGTGCCCTTCGCCGCCCTGCCCGGCGACGACAAGCCCGACGCCGAGCTGCGCGGCCTCTCGACGGTCGCACCCGAGGACTACGACGCCCTGTGGTCCGCGCTGGTCGAGGGCGGCCCCGAGAACGCCGCTACCTTCCTCGCCCACGCCCGCGCCGTGATCCGCGGCGAGGCGCGCCCCGGCCCCGCGCGGCCCCTCCTGCGGGCCGGCCTCTACTGGCCGGGCACGGAGGCCGCGACCCTCGCCGACCTACGCGCGGCTTGGACCGACGGCGCGCCGGTCGTCCCTCTCGTGTTCTACCGCGCGCTGGTGCAGGGCGCCGGCCTCAACCCCGTGAACCGCACCGTGAAGGCGCTGCTGCGGGCGGGGCTGAACCCCATGCCCGTCTTCGTGGCCTCGTTGAAGGACCCGGTGTCGGCGGCCACCCTCGAGGCCCTGTTCCGCGAGGCCCCGCCCGCGGCGATCCTGAACCTCACCTCCTTCGCCGCCGGCGAGGGCAACCCGCTCGCCCAGCCCTGGGCCGACGAGGCCCCGGTGTTCCAGGGGGTCCTGTCGTCGGGCACCGAGGAGGCCTGGCGCACGGGCACCAGCGGCCTCTCGGCCCGCGACATCGCCATGAACGTGGCCCTGCCCGAGCTGGACGGCCGCGTGCTGACCCGCGCGCTCGGCTTCAAGGGCGAGGCGTTCTTCGACGAGGCCACCCAGTGCCCGATCGCCACCTGGAAGGCCGCCGGCGACCGCATCGCCTTCACCGCCGCGCTGATCGCCCGCTGGTGCCGCCTGCGCCGCACGCCCCCCGCCGAGCGGCGCGTGGCGCTGATCCTGGCCAACTACCCCAACCGCGACGGGCGCCTCGCCAACGGCGTGGGGCTCGACACCCCCGCCGCCACGGTGGGCGCGCTCGGAGCGCTTGGCGAGGCGGGCTACCGAGTGCGCGGCGCGCCGGCGGACTCGGACGCGTTGATGCGCGCGATCCTCGCCGGCCCCACCAACTGGCTCGCGGACCGCGCCGAGCGCCGGGGCGGCGTGACCCTGTCGATGGCCGACTACCAGATCGAGTATGGCCAGCTCCCGTGGGAAGCCCGCCGGCAGGTCGAGGAGCGCTGGGGCCCGCCCGAATCCGACCCCTTCTTCGCCCCCGGCGCGGTGGACTGCGGCCACTTCGCCCTGTCGGTGCTGGAGTTCGGCAACGTGGTTGTCGGGGTGCAGCCGGCGCGGGGATACAACGTCGACCCCACCGAGACCTACCACGCCCCCGACCTCGTGCCGCCGCACCACTACTTGGCCTTTCATTTCTGGCTGCGCGCGCAGTTCCGCGCCGACGCGGTGGTGCACATGGGCAAGCACGGCAATCTCGAATGGCTGCCGGGGCGGGCCGTGGCGCTCGGCGCCGAGGACTGGCCCGAGATCGCCCTCGGCCCGACCCCGCACCTCTACCCGTTCATCGTCAACGATCCCGGGGAGGGGACGCAAGCGAAGCGGCGCGCGGCGGCGGTGATCCTCGACCACCTGACGCCCCCCCTCACCCGCGCCGAGAGCTACGGGCCCATGCGCGACCTCGAGGCGCTGGTGGACGAGTACTACGAGGCCGCCGGCGTGGACCCGCGCCGCATCGACTACCTGCGGAGCGAGATCCTGAGCCTCGCCCGCGTGGCCGGCCTCGACGTGGACGCGGGCCTGGAGGGGAACGAGGGCGACCTGGCCAAGCTCGACGCGTATCTCTGCGAGCTGAAGGAGGCGCAGATCCGCGACGGGCTGCACGTGTTCGGCGTGAGCCCCGAGGGGCGGCTGCGCGACGATCTCCTCGCCGCTCTCCTGCGCCTGCCGCGTGGGAAGGGCGAGAGCCTGCCGCGGGCGATCGCCGCGGACCTCAGGCTCCCGTTCGATCCGCTCGACTGCGACATGGCCGCCCCGTGGGAAGGGCCGCGGCCTGCGGTGCTAGGGGATGCCCCGCCCCGGCCTTGCGCCGGGGCCTCCGGCGAAGGCAGCGAGCCGTTCGGAGGTGACGCGCAGTCGGTGACGGAGGTCCCGGATCGAGCCCGGGGCGACACCGCGGATTCGTCCCACCCCGATGCCCCAGGCTCCTGGCGCTCCCACGGCGACACCGTCGAGCGCATCGAGCATCTCGTCTCGCGCCTCCTGCGCGGCGAGGCCGAGGCGCCCGGCCCCGCCTCCGCCGCCGTGATGGAGGAAGCGGCAACGTTGCGCGCGACCCTCGACGCCTGCGGCCCCGCGGAGCGTCGGTCCCTGCTCGCGGGCCTCGACGGCCGCGCGATCTCCCCCGGCCCTTCGGGCGCCCCCACCCGGGGTCGCCCCGACGTCCTGCCCACGGGCCGCAACTTCTTCTCCGTCGACAGCCGCGCCGTGCCCACCCGCGCGGCGTGGGAGCTGGGGTGGAAGTCCGCGAACCTCCTGATCGAGCGGCACCTGCAGGACCACGGCGACTGGCCACGCGCCATGCTGCTCACGGCCTGGGGCACCGCCAACATGCGCACGGGCGGCGACGACATCGCGCAGGCGCTGGCGCTGATGGGCGTACGCCCGCGCTGGGACGCCATGAACCGCCGCGTCACCGGCTTCGAGATCATCCCCGAGGGCGCGCTGGGCCGTCCCCGCGTGGACGTCACCTTGCGCGTCTCGGGCTTCTTCCGCGACGCCTTTCCGCAGCAGATGGCCCTCGTGGACGCCGCCGCCCGCGCGGTGCAAGCACTGGACGAGGACGCCGCCCAGAACCCTGCCGCCGCCCGCGCCCGCGCCGGGGAGGGAACCGCGCGGGTCTATGGCTCGAAGCCCGGCGCCTACGGGGCGGGGCTGCAGGCGATGCTCGACGAGCGCCTGTGGAACGACGCCTCGGACCTCGGCGGGGCCTACGTTGAGTGGGGGGGATACGCCTATGGCGCGGACGCGGAAGGCACCGCCGACCACGACGGGCTGCGCCAGCGGCTGGGCCAAGTGGAGGCCATCGTCCAGAACCAGGACAACCGCGAGCACGACCTCCTCGACAGCGACGACTACTACCAGTTCGAGGGCGGGGCCGCCGCCGCCGTGGAAATGATCCGCGGGGAGCGCGTCCCCGTCTGGCACAACGACCACTCGCGTCCCGAGCGCCCCGTGATCCGCTCGCTCGAGGAGGAGATCGGCCGCGTGGTGCGCTCGCGCGTGGTGAACCCCAAGTGGATCGCGGGCGTCATGCGCCACGGCTACAAGGGCGCCTTCGAGATCGCCGCCACGGTGGACTACCTGTTCGCCTTCGCTGCCACGACCGGAGCGGTGCGCGACCACCACTTCGACCTCGTCCATGCCGCCGTGCTGGAGGACGAGGCGGTGCGCGGCTTCATCGCGGAGCACAACGCGCCTGCGCTCGCGGACATCGAGGCGCGGCTGCGCGAGGCGGTGGAGCGCGGGCTCTGGCGGCCCCGGTCGAACTCGGTTCGGGTGCGACTGGCGTGAGGGTCCGGCGGCTCGGCGAGGCGGATGCGGAGGCGGCCGCCGCGCTCGTGCGCGAGACCTTCGGGGCGATGCACCGCGAGACGGGCATGGACAGCCCCTCGCGCCGCATCGACGCGGCGGGCGTGCGCGCCAAGCTCGCGGAAGGCGCGGGCTTCGGCGCGGAGGCGGGCGGCGCGCTGCTCGGGGTCGCCTTCACCCGGCCCTCGCGCGACGTGCCGGGGGCGCTCTACCTCGGGCCGGTGGCGACGGATGCCGACGCCCGGGGGCGCGGGGTCGCGCGGACCCTCGTGGAGGCCGCGCTGGACGAAGCGCGGGCGAACGGCGCTCCGGCGGTGACGCTGGACACCTGGACCGGCGAGGCCGGGCCGCGGGGCTACTTCGCGCGCTTGGGCTTCGCGGAGCACGCGCGCGAGGGGCGCGTCGTGACGATGCTGCGCCCGGTCTGACGCTACTTCGCGCCCCCGCCTCCGCAGTCGAGCGTCATCTCCACCAGCGCCACGTCGCCGTCCACGGATCCGGGCGGCACGGCGCAGCCCGTGACCCGCTCCACCGCCGCGACGGCGGCAAGGGCCACTCCGGAGAAAGCGGGCCGCCACGTGGGATTCATGCGCGTCGCCTGAGCGGTGTCCGCGTTCCAGTTGACCACGAACCGGTGCCCCAGCGCGCCGACGCGCGCGGACCGGTCCAGCCCGTCGAGGGGATGCGGCGTGCCGCAGGCGGCGAGGAGGAGAAGGAGGGAAAGCAGGCGGATCATGCCTCGACCGTGCGCCCTCCATGCCTAATGCCGAGTTAATGCCCCCGTCTTCGTTCCCAAAATGCCGAGGGGGCCCGCGGGCAACTTGGGATCGGTCCGGTGGACCGATCCGCCCGCGGACGGGCGAAGCCCCGGTCGGCGCCGGAGGCGCCGGGGGGCAGAGCCCCCTCCCCGGTTGCAATCCCGCCCCCCCGAACGGACAGTCCCACCGACCCCCGCACGAGGCCCGCCCCATGACCGAGACCCCCGACGACGACGCCCGGCACAACGCCAAGATGGCCAAGAAGAAGGCCGCCCGCGACAAGATCATGGCTACCAAGACCGCGGAGAAAGGGCTGGTGATCGTCCACACCGGCAAGGGCAAGGGGAAGTCCTCGGCCGCCTTCGGCATGATCTTCCGCTGCATCGCCCACGAAATGCCCTGCGCCGTGGTGCAGTTCATCAAGGGCGGCATGTCCACGGGCGAGCGCGACCTGATCCTCGCCCACTTCTCCGACGCCTGCCGGTTCCACACCATGGGCGAGGGCTTCACCTGGGAGACGCAGGACCGCGCCCGCGACAAGGAGATGGCCCATTCGGCCTGGGAGCAGGCCAAGGCGCTGATCCGCGATCCGGAGATCCGCATGGTGCTGCTCGACGAGATCAACATCGCGCTGCGCTACGACTACCTCGACGTGGACGAGGTGGTGCGGTTCCTGCGCGACGAGAAGCCCGCCACCACCCACGTGGTCCTCACGGGGCGCAACGCGAAGGACGCGCTGATCGAGGCCGCCGACCTGGTCACGGAGATGGAGCTGGTGAAGCACCCGTTCCGATCGGGCGTGAAGGCGCAGGCGGGCGTGGAGTTCTGATGCGCCGCCTCGTGACCGAGTTCGGCATCGGCACCTCGCTGCGCCGGGGCGACCACACCGAGGCCGCCTGCCGGGCGGTGCGCGGACGCGCTGTGGCGCAACTCCGTCGACCTCGCGGGCCTCTTCGGCGTGGAGCGCGACGCCATGCGCGTGCTGGTGGAAATCGGCGTGCCCGAGCCCGGGGCGGTGGACGCCACGGCCGTCGCCGCCCTTCTCCCCTACGGCGAGGCCCGCGTCGAGGTGCGCCGCGGCGGCCTGGCCGTGCCCCGCCCCGGTGGCGGCGTGCCCACGGTGATCGCCAACGCCGCGCTGTCGGTCGCGCTGGAGGGCGTATGAGGCGCTTCATCCTCGAGATGGGCATGGGCAACGACCTCCACGGCTGCGATGCCACCAAGGCCGCCGGGCGCGCGATCGAGACCGCGCTGCGCCGCTCCACCCTGCCGCTCTTCGAGACGCTGGGGCTGGATCACGCGGAGATGGAGGTGCGGGTGACGGTGGCCGTGCCGGACCCGGCCGGCGTGGACTGCACGGCGCTCGCCGCCCGCCTGCCGCGCGGCCGCGCCACGGTGCGCGCCGTGGAGGGCGGGCTCGCGGTGCGCAACCCCGACACCGGCGAGACGGCGATAGTGGCGACCGCGGCGGTGGAGGCGTTCCTCGACCCCGCCACGGCGCGCGCGGCGGCCGCGCGGGGCCGCACTGGCGCTTGACAGGCGCCCGTGCCCGCGTGAGGGGGCGGCCCATGACCGACATCACCCCCGCCACCTGGACCGCCCTCACCACCCTGCCCGGCCGCGACGCCGCCGAGGCGCTCGGTGAGCGCATGGAGCTGCTCGACCCCGCGCCCGACGGCTTGGGCGTGTTCGAGATCGAGGACGGCTCGGGCCTGTGGGAGGTGGGGGGCTACTTCACCGAGGCCCCCGACGGCGCCGCGCTGGCGCTGCTGGCCGCGGCCTTCGGTGCGAAGCCCTTCACGGTCTCCGAGCTGCCGCCCACCGACTGGGTGGCCGAGGTGCGGCGCGAGCTGCATCCCGTCGAGGCGGGGCGCTTCTTCGTCTACGGCAGCCACGACGCGGACCGCATGCCCGAAGGGCGCGTGGCGCTGCTGATCGAGGCGGCGATGGCCTTCGGCACCGGCCACCACGGCACGACGCAAGGCTGCCTGCTGGCGCTGGAGGATCTGCTCGCGGAAGGCTTCGCGCCCGGCGCCGTGGCCGACGTGGGCGCGGGAACGGCGGTGCTGGCTATGGCGGCCAAGCGGGTGTTCCCGGAAGCCCACGTGGTGGCCTCCGACATCGACGCCGTGGCGGTCGAGGTGGCCGAGGCGAACCTGCGCGTGAACGGCATGGCGGGCACGGTGGACTGCGTGGAGGCCGCGGGCTTCGACCACGCCGCGCTGGCGGGCCCCTTCGACCTCGTGTTCGCCAACATCCTCAAGGGACCGCTGGTCGAGATGGCCCCCGCGATGGCGGGCGCCGTGGCGCCGGAGGGGCGGGCGATCCTGTCGGGTCTCCTGAACGCGCAGGCGGACGAGGTGTCGGACGCCTACCGCGCCGCCGGCTTCCGGGAAGCCGGGCGGCGGGAGCTGGGCGACTGGACCACGCTGCTGATGCGGCGCGGCTAGCTCAGCCGAAGCGGACGTCGACGTCGGCGCGGTTCAGGCCGATGTCCTCGAGCTGACGCTCGTCGAGGCTCAGGAGCGCGCGGCGCGTGGTGCGGCGGGCGGTGCGGTCGGCCCAGCGGGCGCGAAGGGTGTCGTAGCGGGTCATGGCGGGTCTCTCGGGGATGTTTGCGTTACCAGCCCGATCTAGGAGACGTCCGGCGTCCCGGTCAGGGGCTCGCGCGCAAGGCGATTATGCTGCGCGTGCATGGAACCCGGGGAGAGGCGGACGGCGCGCGGCCGCCCTCCCGAAACGAGAAACGCCGCCCCGGGCAGGGACGGCGACGCGACGGCGGCGCGGAGATGCGCGCGATCAGTAGACGCGCGTGGCGGGACGGCGACCGGCGGCGATGGCGTCGATGTCGGCGCGGGTCAGGCCGAGGTCGTCGAGCTCGCGCGTGGTGAGCTTGCCGAGGGCGCGGGCGGTGGCGCGGCGGTCGGCCCATCCGTCGATGCGCGCGCCGAGGCGCTGGAGGAGGCCCGGGCGGGCGGCGTAGACGGGACGGAACTGGTCGAAGGTGGCCATGGTGGACCTCGGCGTAGGGTGGGTGGGCCGCACGGATGCGTCATGAAGCGATCATGTCCCGCACCTAGGAGGCGTTCGCACACCGCACAAATATTCATCGTGCATGCCGGCGATGTCGGCATCGCATGACGGAGGGCGTCGTTGCGCGGATGCCGCGGGGGGCCGCGCGATTCGGTCCCCCGCCCCCGCAGGGGCGTTTGCCGCCCCGCCCGGGGGCGTGCTAGGGCGAACGGGTCGGGAACATGCGGAGGCGCCATGCGCGTGATGGGAATCGATCCGGGGCTGCGCGCCTGCGGCTGGGGCGTCATCGAGGCGCGCCCCGGACGGCTCTTGCACGTGGCCAGCGGCACGCTGCGTCCCAAGGGCACGGCGCTCGCGGATCGGCTGCTCGCGCTGCACGGCCTCCTGTGCGCGGTGATCGAGGCGCAGGCCCCCGAGGCGGCCGCCGTGGAGCAGACCTTCGTGAACCGCGACGGCGCGAGCACGCTGAAGCTGGGACAGGCGCGCGGCGTGGCCGTGCTCGCCGTGGCGCAGGCCGGGCTTGTGGTGGGCGAGTACGCGCCCTCGGCCGTGAAGAAGGCCGTGGTGGGCGTGGGCGGCGCCTCCAAGGACCAGATCGGCCACATGGTGCGGATGCAGCTTCCGGGCGCCGTGCCCGACAGCGCCGACGCCGCCGACGCGCTCGCCGTTGCCCTGTGCCACGCCTTCCACGTGCAGTCCGCCGGACGGCTGGCCGCGGCGATCGGGGCGGCGCGATGATCGGGCGGCTCACCGGACGGCTGGACCATCGCGGCCCCGACCACGTGCTGCTCGACGTGGGCGGCGTGGGCTACGTGGTGTTCTGCTCGGACCGCACCCTCGCCGCGCTGCCGCCCGTCAAGTCGCCCGTGGCCCTCTGGACCGAGCTCCTGGTGCGCGAGGACCTGCTGCAGCTCTTCGGCTTCCTCACCATGCAGGAGCGCGAGTGGCACCGCCTGCTGACCGGTGTGCAGGGCATCGGCTCCAAGGCGTCGCTGGCGATCCTCGGCGCGCTGGGGCCGGACGGCGTGGCCCGCGCCATCGCGCTGGGGGATGCCAACGCCGTACGCGCGGCCCCCGGCGTCGGGCCGAAGATCGCCGCGCGTGTGGTGAACGAGCTGAAGGGCAAGGCGCCCGCCATGATGATGGGCACGGGCGAGCCGGCGATGGCGGCCGCCGCGCTGGCGGGCGATCCGCTCGTCGAGTCCCCCGCCGCGCCCCCGGGCGATGGCGCCCTCGCCGCCCAGTCCGAGGCCCTCTCAGCCCTCGCCAACCTCGGCTACGCCCCGATCGACGCGGCCCGCGCCGTGGCCGAGGCCGCGGGCGAGGGCGCCAAGGACACCGCGGCCGTGATCCGCGCCGCCCTGCGCAAGCTGGCGCCGCGGGAGTAGGCCGCCCCGCCCTCGTTCGATAGACACCTCGGGGCGCGCGAGGGGCTGCCCCCCCGCCCCCGCGCCCCGCAACCGGAGCCGCACCGATGACCCCCCGCGACCCCATCCTGAACCCCGCCCAGCCCGACGAGGCCGACGTCTCGCTGCGGCCGCAGTCGCTCGACGAGTTCACCGGGCAGGCCGAGGCGCGCGCGAACCTGCGCGTGTTCATCGAGAGCGCCCGGCGCCGCGGCGTGGCCATGGACCACGTGCTGTTCCACGGGCCGCCCGGCCTCGGCAAGACGACGCTCGCGCAGATCATGGCGCGCGAGCTGGGCGTGGGCTTCCGCATGACCTCCGGCCCGGTGCTGGTGAAGGCGGGCGACCTGGCCGCGATCCTCACCAACCTCGAGCCGCGCGACGTGCTCTTCATCGACGAGATCCACCGCCTGAACCCCGCCGTGGAGGAGGTGCTGTACCCCGCGCTCGAGGACTACGCGCTGGATCTGGTGATCGGCGAGGGGCCGGCGGCGCGGACGGTGCGGATCGACCTGCAGCCCTTCACGCTGGTGGGCGCGACCACGCGGCTGGGGCTGCTGACCACGCCGCTGCGCGACCGCTTCGGCATCCCCACGCGGCTCGAGTTCTACACCGTGAACGAGCTGCACAGCATCGTCACCCGCGGCGCGCGGATGATGGGCGCGCCCGCGACCGACGACGGCGCCCGCGAGATCGCCCGCCGCGCGCGGGGCACCCCGCGCATCGCCGGGCGCCTCCTGCGCCGGGTGGTGGACTTCGCGGTGGTGGAGGGTGACGGCACCGTCACCGCCGCGATTGCCGACCGGGCGCTGACGCGGCTGGGCGTGGACGGCCTCGGCCTCGACGGCGCGGACCGGCGCTACCTCGGCGTGATCGCCGAGAACTACGGCGGCGGCCCCGTGGGCATCGAGACCATCGCCGCCGCCATCTCCGAGCCGCGCGACGCGGTCGAGGAAGTCATCGAGCCCTACCTGCTCCAGCAGGGCCTCATCGCCCGCACCCCCCGCGGCCGGATGCTGGCCCAGAAGGGCTGGACCCACCTCGGGCTGGCGGCCCCGAAGGCCCCCGACCAGGGGGCGCTGTTCGAGTAGTCCGCAATGGGAATGGGCGCTCGCTATCCGGTTTCCCTCGTCTTCGTTTCGTAAATACCTCGGGGGAGTCGCCGCAGGCGACGGGGGCGGAGCCCCCTCGCCTCCGACCGCAATCCTTCCCCCGCTTGCCCTCCGCCCCGCCCCCATGGCACCCCCGCCCCATGAGCCTGCCCCCCGAGACCGTGGAACGCCTCTTCACCCGCGCCGATGGCCGCTTCCTGCTCGCCCGCTGGGGCCGCCCCCTCGCGCCCGTGGTGTTCGGCGTCGAGCCCGAGACCGTCGCGGTGCTCAAGGGCGCCTTCGAGGCGGTCTGCGCGCTGACCGGGCACCAGATGACCGAGACCGACCCGGAGCTGGGCGCCAACCTGATGGTGTTCTTCTGCCGCGACTGGCGCGAGCTGCTGGACGTGCCCAACCTGGACCGGCTCGTGGACGGCCTCGCCCCCCTGGTGGAGCGGCTGGAGGCGGCCGAGGCCAACCAGTACCGCGTGTTCCGCTTCGACGAGGCGGGCGCGATCCGGGCCTGCTTCGCCTTCGTGCGGGTGGACGCGCACATCGAAGCCGTGCCCGCCGAAACGCTGGCGCTGAACCAGGCCGTGCAGGCGATGCTCTTGTGGTCGGACGCGGCCTTCCGGGACGCCTCGCCGCTGGCCGTCGCAAACGGCGTGGCCGTGCTGCGCCCCGACGTCGCCGCGGTGATGCACGCCGCCTACGACCCCGTGCTGCCCGCGGTCTCCCACGACCCGGCCCACGCCCACCGGGTCGCCGCGCGCACCGGGGGCGTGCAGTGATCCACCGCTGGCCGATCCGGGTGTACTACGAAGACGTCGACCTCGCCGGGATCGTCTACTACGCCAACTACCTGCGCTTCATCGAGCGCGCCCGCTCCGAGATGGTGCGCGAGGCCGGCATCGATCAGGCGGTCATGCGCGCGGACGGCCTCGTGTTCGCGGTGCGCCGGGTCGAGGCCGACTACCTGCGCCCCGCCCGCTACGACGACCGGCTGGAGGTGGAGACGCGAATGGGCACGGTCTCGCGCGCGCGTTTCACCATGTTGCAGACGGTCCGGCGGGACGGGGAGCCTCTCCTCGAGGCGGTGGTCGAGGTGGTGTGCATGGACCTCGAGGGCCGGCCCCGGCGCATTCCCGAGGCGGTGCGCGCGATGGCGGGGACGTAGGGGGCGCCGCCCCCATCGCCTGCGGCGATTCCCCCGAGGTACTTGTGGAACGAGGACGGGGTCGGATCGGCTTGTCGGACTGATCCCCGGGAGCCTGCGGACGGGCCCCGCGCGATCACGATGACGCGCGCGATCCCGCCGAAACCGGATCGGGCCTCGCCCGACCCGCTTCCATCTGCTAGCGTCCCGCCGCAACACCGAGGCCGCACAAGCGACCCGACAGACAGAGGACGGGCAGTCCCATGGAAACCGAAGTGCTGGCCGCGGCCGGCGAAGCCGACTTCTCGATGTGGTCGCTGTTCTGGCGCGCGACCCCGGTGGTCAAGATCGTCATGTTCGGCCTGCTGATCGCATCCGTGCTGGTCTGGGCCGTGTTCATCCAGAAGATCGGGCAGTTCCGCCTCGCCCGGCGCCGCGCCGCCGCCTTCGACCGCGCGTTCTGGTCGGGCGAGCCGCTCGATGAGCTCTACGACCAGATCGGCGACACCCCCCGCTCCGCCTCGGAGCGCATCTTCGCCGCCGCGATGGAGGAGTGGAACCGCTCGCACCGCGACGACGGCGGCCTGATCGCGGGCGCGCAGGCGCGCATCGACCGCGCCATGGACGTGGCCATCTCCCGCGAGCGCGACCGCCTCGCCAACGGGCTGATCTTCCTCGCCACCGTCGGCTCGGTCGGCCCCTTCGTGGGCCTCTTCGGCACCGTGTGGGGCATCATGCACGCCTTCACCGAGATCGCCGCCCAGCAGAACACCAACCTCGCCGTGGTCGCCCCCGG
The DNA here is from genome assembly GCF_025144335.1 of Jannaschia sp. W003. NCBI lineage: Bacteria > Pseudomonadati > Pseudomonadota > Alphaproteobacteria > Rhodobacterales > Roseobacteraceae > Jannaschia > Jannaschia sp. W003. The sequence goes on along the minus strand of NZ_CP083539.1, from coordinate 1,207,676 downwards.
CATCGCCGAGGCGCTGCTGGCCACCGGCCTCGGCCTCCTCGCCGCGATCCCGGCGGTGGTGTTTTACAACAAGCTGACCCGCGACTCCGAGCGCATCGCCGGCAACTACGAGAGCTTCGCCGACGAGTTCGCCACCATCCTGTCGCGCCAGCTGGACGCGGCCTGAGATGGGCGCGGGGGTCGTCGGTGGATCGGGCGGGAACGCGCCGCGGCGCCGGCGCCGCCGGGGCGGGGGCGGCTCCGCGCCCATGTCCGAGATCAACGTCACGCCCTTCGTGGACGTGATGCTGGTGCTGCTCATCATCTTCATGGTGGCAGCTCCCTTGCTGACCGCGGGCGTGCCCATCGAGCTGCCCGAGACCGCCGCCGCGCCCCTGCCCAACGACCCCGAGGAGCCGCTGGCCGTCACCGTGGCCGCCGACGGGCGCGTGCTGATCGGCTCGGGCGAGGTGCCGCGCGAGGAGCTGCTCGCCCGCCTGCGCGCCGTGGCCGCCGAGCGGACCTCGAGCCGCGTCTACCTGCGCGCCGACGGCGCCGTGCCCTACGCCGAGGTGATGGTCGTCATGGGCGCGCTGAACGCCGGCGGCTTCCGCGACATCGGCCTCGTGACCGACGGGGGCGGCCCCACACTGGACGGCGCGCCCGGATCGGACGGCTGACGTGCGCCTGCGCACCGCCGTCGCCGTGTCGGGCACGGCCCATGCGGGGCTGTTCCTCTGGGCGCTGCTCGCGGGGCTGTTCCCCGACGCGCCCCCCGAGGACAACCTGCAGGTCGCGGCCGTCTCCGTGATCTCGCCGGCCGCCTTCGACGCGCTGGTCTCGGACGCGCCCGAGGCCGCCGAGACGCCCGCGCCCGCGGCCCCCGCCGCGCCCGAGAGCGCCGAGGCCCCGCCGCCCCGGCCCGCCGAGGAGACCCCGGCGCCCGCCCCCGCGCCCGCGCCGCCCGCGCCCGCCGACGCGGCGCCCGACGCGAACCCCGACGTCGCCACGCTGGTCGCCCCCGCGCCGGTGCCCGAGGATCTGGCGCCGGACGCGCCCGACGCCCCGGCCGCGCCGCCCCCCGACGCGCCCGACGCGCCGACCGTGTCCGAGCAGCCCGCGCCGCGCCCCGCGCCGCGGGTGGCCGCCCTGCCCGCCCCCGCGCCGCCGCCCCTGGCCGAGACCGCGCCCGCCCCCGAGGCGCCGCCGGAGCCCTCGCCCGAGCCGGAGCCCGAGCCCGCCGAGCCGGTCGAGACGCCCGCCGCGCCCGAGGAGGCCGCGCCCGTGATCGTGACCGAGGCCGACACGCCGAGCCGCGCGCCCGAGACGAGCGCGCGCCCGCCGGGCCGCCCCGCGCGCCGACTGGTCGCCGCCGCCTCGTCGGAGAACGTCGCGCCAGCCCGCGATCCGGCCCCGGCCGCCCCGGCCGAGGCGGCGCCCGCCGCGCCGGAGACTCCGGACGCCCCCGCGCCCGACCTGTCGGACGCCATCGCCGGCGCGCTCGCCGAGGCGGTGGAGGCCCCCGCCGCCGCGCCCGCCGCCGCCGCCGGCCCGCCGCTGACCTTCGGCGAGCGCGAGGGCCTGCGCGTGGCCGTGAGCCAGTGCTGGAACGTGGGCTCCATGTCCACCGAGGCGCTGCGCACCGTGGTCACCATCGCCATGGAGATGGACCGCGACGGCAAGCCGCGCTCGAACACCCTGCGGCTGATCGCGTGGGAGGGCGGCTCCGAGGCCGCCGCCCGCGACGCCTTCGAGGCCGGTCGCCGCGCCATCCTGCGCTGCGGCTCGGGCGGCTTCGACCTGCCGGCCGAGAAGTTCGCGCACTGGCGCGAGATCGAGATGACCTTCAACCCCGACGAGATGCGCCGCCGCTAGGCGCCGTCCCGTCCAGCCGCGAGGTTGAGACTTGCCCCACGCTACGCGATACACGCCCACCCGGAACGGAAACGGTGACGGAATGCTCCATCGACTGTTCACGACCCTCTGCCTCGGTCTCGCCGTGCTCGGCGCGCCGGCGGCGGCCCAGGATCCCGGCCCCCTGCGCATCGAGATCACCGACGGCGTGATCGAGCCGCTGCCCTTCGCGGTGCCGCGCTTCATCGCCCGCAACCCCGCCGCCGAGGACCTCGCGCAGGACCTGACCCGCGTGATCGCGGGTGACCTCGCCAACACCGGCCTCTTCCGCGAGATCCCCCAGGACGCCCACATCGCCCGCGTGTCCTCGTTCGAGTCCGCGGTGCAGTGGGCCGACTGGAAGGCGATCGGCGCGCAGGCCCTCATCACCGGCTCGGTGTCGGTGGAGCCGTCGGGCCAGCTCGTGGTGCAGTTCCGCCTGTTCGACGTGTTCTCCGAGGCCCCCCTGGGCGAGGGCCTCCAGTTCGTGGGCACCGCCGAGGGCTGGCGCCGCATGGCCCACAAGGTCGCCGACGCCGCCTACAGCCGCATCACCGGCGAGGGCCCCTACTTCGACAGCCGCGTGGCCTTCGTGTCCGAGAGCGGGCCCAAGGACGCGCGCCTCAAGCGCCTCGCCATCATGGACTACGACGGCGCCAACGTGCAGTACCTCACGTCCTCGGACTCGATCGTGCTGGCGCCGCGGTTCTCGCCCGACGGGCGGAACCTGATCTACACCTCCTACGAGAGCGGCTTTCCGCGTGTGACCCTGCTCGACGTGGGCTCGCTGCAGCGGCGCATCGTCGGCGGCGAGACCCAGAACATGAGCTTCGCGCCGCGGTTCTCGCCCTCGGGCGACCGCGTGGTCTACTCGGCCGAGGCCTCGGGCAACACCGACCTCTACGCCCTCGACATCGCCTCCGGCGCCACCAGCCGCCTGACCGACGCCCCCTCGATCGAGACCGCGCCCTCCTACTCGCCCGACGGCACGCAGCTCGTGTTCGAGAGCGACCGCTCCGGCCAGCAGCAGCTCTACGTGATGCCCGCCGGGGGCGGCGAGGCGCGCCGCATCTCCTTCGGCGAGGGGCGCTACAGCACCCCCGTCTGGTCGCCCCAGGGCGACTACATCGCCTTCACCAAGCAGAACGCCGGGCGCTTCCACATCGGCGTGATGCGCACCGACGGCTCCGAGGAGCGGCTGCTCACCGGCGCCTTCCTCGACGAGGGCCCGACCTGGTCGCCCAACGGCCGCGTGGTGATGTTCACCCGCGAGACTCCCGGCGCCGCCGGGGCGCCGGCGCTCTATTCCGTCGACATCACCGGGCGCAACCTCCAGCGCGCCCCAACGCCCGCCGCCGCCTCCGACCCCTCCTGGGGTCCGCTGCTGAAGTAGAAGGTACTCCCATGAAGACCCCCACCCTGATCCTGTGCGCCGCCCTCGCGCTGTCGGCCTGCGCCAAGCGCGACTTCGGCCCCAACCCCAACGACGCGCTCGGCGCGGGCGGCTTCGACGCCGCCGGTGCCGGCATGGGCGCGGGCGCCTTCACGCCCGGCGGCCCCGACGATCCGTCCTCGGCGGCCTACTTCGCGCAGCGCGTGGGCGACCGCGTGCTCTTCGCCGTGGACCAGAGCACCGTCTCGCCCGAAGGCGCCGCGACGCTCGACGGCCAGGCCCAGTGGCTGCAGGCCAACCCCGGCTACACCGCGCTGATCGAGGGCCACGCCGACGAGCAGGGCACCCGCGAGTACAACCTCGCCCTCGGCGGCCGCCGCGCGAATGCCGCGCGCGACTACCTCATCACCCGCGGCGTGGACGCCTCGCGCCTGCGCACAATCTCGTACGGCAAGGAGCGCCCGCTGGAGATCTGCTCCACCGAGTCGTGCTACGCCCAGAACCGCCGCGCCGTGACGGTGCTGGCCGCCGGGGCGGGCGTGTGATCCGCGCCGCGCTCCTCCTGGCCCTCCTGGCCGCGCCCGCCGCGGCGCAGGACGCGGACACGCTGGCCGACATCCGCCAGCAGCTCCAGGTGCTGAACGGCGAGCTGCAGGGCCTCAAGCGCGAGCTGTCCACCACCGGCGCGCCGGCGCTCGGCATCGCCGGCACCACGTTCCCGGACCGCGTGATCGCGCTCGAGAGCCAGCTCCAGGACCTGTCGGGCAAGACCGAGCGCCTCGCCTTCCGCGTGGAGAGCGTGGCCAAGGACGGCGGCAACCGGATCGAGGACCTGCGCTTCCAGCTCTGCGAGCTGACCCCGGACTGCGACATCGGCGCCCTGCCCGCGCCCTCCGCGCTGGGCGGCGAGACCGGCGCCCCCGCGGGCGCACTGGTGGTGGAGGCCCCCGCCGCCGCCGCGCCCGCCGCCGGCACGCCCGAGCTGGCCGTCGACGAGCGCAGCCGCTTCGACGCCGCCCGCATCGCCCTGAGCGAGGGGCGCCACGACGAGGCCGCCCGCCTGTTCGGGGGCTTCGTCGAGAGCTACCCCACCGGCCCGCTGACCGCCGAGGCTCACCTCCTGCGCGGCGAGGCGCTGGCCGAGACCGGCGACGCCGCGAACGCGGCTCGCGCGTACCTCGAGAGCTTCTCGGGCACGCCCGACGGCCCCCACGCGGCGGCCGCCCTGCTCGGCCTCGGGCGCGCGCTGGGATCGCTGGGCCAGACCGGCGAGGCCTGCCTGACGCTGGAGGAGGTGGCGATCCGCTTCCCCTCGTCCCCCGAGACGGCCGAGGCGCGCATGGCCCGCACGGCGCTTGCCTGCGGGTGATCCCGCGGGGGCGGTCCGTGCCGCCCTCGGGGACGCCCCCGCCCTCGTCGCCCTGTCCGGGGGCGGCGATTCGGTGGCCCTCCTGCTCGCCGCCCACGAGGCGGGCCTCCTCCGGGGCGCCGCCACCGTGGATCACGGCCTGCGCCCCGAGGCCGCGGCGGAGGCCCGTTGGGCCGCTGCCCTCTGCGCCCGCCTCGGCGTGCCCCACGCGACCCTCCCTCTTTCTCTGCGCGACGGCCCGGGCCTCCAGGACCGCGCCCGCACCGCCCGCTACGCCGCGCTCGCCGCGTGGGGCGCCGGGCGCACCGTGCTGGTGGGGCACACCGCCGACGACGTAGCCGAGACCCTCGCCATGCGCCTCGGCCGCGGCGTGGGCCTGCGCGGCCTCGCCGCCATGCCGGACGCCTGGGAGGTGGACGGCACCCCCTTCGCGCGCCCGTTCCTCCCTCTGACCCGCGCGCACCTGCGGGACTGGCTCCGGGCGCGGGGCGAGACCTGGCTGGAGGACCCCTCCAACGACGACCCCCGCTTCGAGCGCGCGCGCCTGCGCGCCGCCATGGCCTCGCTCGGATGGGACGCGGAAGCCCTCGCCCGCTCCGCCCGCGCCCTGCGGGAGGCGAGCCGCTCGCTCGGCGCCCACGCCGCCGAGATCGCGGACCGCGCCGTGCGGGAGACCGCCGCCGGCGAGGTGCTGATCGAGGAGGCCGCGATCCCCGAGGGCGCCGCCGAGCAGCGCCGGCGCCTCTGGCTCTTCGCGCTCGCCCGCGTCGGCGGCCGCCCCGCCCCCCGCGGCGCCGAGCTTGCCCGCGCCATGGCTGCCACCGCGTCCCACGCCCTCGCGGGCTGCATCGTCACGCCCGGCGCGCCTGTGCGCATCGCCCGCGAGGTTGCCGCCTGCCCATCCCCGGGACCGGCGACCGCGCCGTGGGACGGCTGGCGCGTCGAGGGACCGGCGCTCGGCGCGCTGACCGTCGGCGCCCTGGGCGACGACGTCGCCCAGGTCCCGTGGCGCGGCACCGGACTGCCTCGTCGTGCCCTTCTCGCCACACCCGCGCTGCGCCGCGACGGCGCGCTCGTGGCCGCCCCCGTGGCGGGCCTCGCCGCGGGCTATCGCGCCGCGCTGCAGCGCCCGCCGCTCGCCGCGGCGATCCGACGCCACCCCGCCATCGCGCGTTGAACCGCGGGCGTTCGCCGCCTATGTCCCCTCTCACACGGGCGCGCGCGCCCCAGCCGGGAGACCTCCTTTGGGGAACATGAGAAACATCGCCTTCTGGGTGGTCCTGTTCGTCCTCGTCATGGCGCTGTTCCAGCTCTTCTCGGGCGGCGGCAACTCGATGGCGGCGCGCGAGGTGCCCTATTCCGACTTCGTCGGACAGGTCGAGAACGGGGCCGTGAACGAGGTCACCCTCGACGGCGAGCGAATCTACTTCCGTGGGGCCGGCGGCTCCAGCCAGGTCACCATCAAGCCGTCGGACGTGGACGTCACCGAGACGCTGCTGGCCAACGACGTGGTGATCGAGGCCGAGCCGCAGGAGCAGTCCGGCTTCCTGTCGGCGCTGTCGCTCTGGTTGCCCGTGCTGGTGCTGATCGGCATCTGGATCTTCTTCATGAACCGCATGCAGGGCGGCGGGCGCGGCGGGGCCATGGGCTTCGGCAAGTCCAAGGCGAAGCTGCTGACCGAGAAGCAGGGCCGCGTCACCTTCGACGACGTGGCCGGCATCGACGAGGCCAAGGAGGACCTCGAGGAGATCGTCGAGTTCCTGCGCAACCCGCAGAAGTTCTCGCGCCTCGGCGGCAAGATCCCCAAGGGCGCCCTGCTGGTCGGCCCTCCGGGCACCGGCAAGACGCTCCTCGCCCGCGCCGTGGCCGGCGAGGCCGGCGTGCCGTTCTTCACCATCTCCGGCTCCGACTTCGTGGAGATGTTCGTGGGCGTCGGCGCCTCCCGCGTGCGCGACATGTTCGAGCAGGCCAAGAAGAACGCCCCCTGCATCGTGTTCATCGACGAGATCGACGCGGTCGGCCGCTCGCGCGGCGTGGGCTACGGCGGCGGCAATGACGAACGCGAGCAGACCCTCAACCAGCTCCTAGTCGAGATGGACGGCTTCGAAGCCAACGAGGGCATCATCATCGTCGCGGCCACGAACCGCCCCGACGTGCTCGACCCCGCGCTGCTGCGTCCGGGCCGCTTCGACCGCCAGGTCCAGGTGCCGAACCCCGACATCAAGGGCCGCGAGAAGATCCTCTCGGTCCACGCCCGCAAGGTGCCCCTGGGCGCCGACGTCGACCTGCGCATCATCGCCCGCGGCACGCCCGGCTTCTCGGGCGCCGACCTCGCCAACCTGGTGAACGAGGCCGCCCTCATGGCCGCGCGCATCGGCCGGCGCGTGGTCACGATGAACGACTTCGAGCAGGCCAAGGACAAGGTCATGATGGGCGCCGAGCGTCGGTCCATGGTCATGACCGAGGACGAGAAGAAGCTCACCGCCTATCACGAGGCGGGCCACGCCATCGTCGGCCTGAACGTCCCCCAGCACGACCCGATCCACAAAGCGACGATCATCCCGCGCGGCCGGGCCCTCGGCCTCGTGCTCAGCTTGCCCGAGCGCGACCAGCTCTCGGTCAGCCTGCAGAAGTACAAGTCGAAGATCGCCATGGCGATGGGCGGCCGCGTCGCCGAGGAGCTGGTGTTCGGCCCCGACAACGTCACCTCGGGCGCTGCCTCGGACATCCAGCAGGTCACGCGCATCGCCCGCGCCATGGTCACCCAGTTCGGCTACGCCGAGGAGCTGGGCATGGTGGACTACGCCAACGAGCAGCAGAGCTACCTCGGCTCCTACCAGGGCGGCTCCAACATCTCGCCCGACACCCAGCGCAAGATCGACGAGAAGGTGAAGGAGCTGGTCGAGGAGGGCTACGAGCGCGCCAAGGCGATTCTGACCGAGAAGCGCGACGACCTCGAGCGGCTCGCCCAGGGCCTCTTGGAGTACGAGACGCTGACCGGCCCGGAGATCATGAAGGTGATCAACGGCGAGCCCCTGGGCCGCGACGACGACGACGCGGGCGCCGACACCGGCTCCTCCGGCCCCTCGCTCACGGCGGTGCCGAAGACCAAGCCCCGCAAGTCCGGCGGCTCCGCCCCCGACGCCGGCCCGGCCCCCGAGCCGACCTGAGCCCCCCCCCCGTCGGCAAGACCCCGCGCCCCGGCCCTCTCGGCCGGGGCGCTTTCGTTTCAGCGGCGTCACACGGGGCGCGGGCCGGGGTTTGCGCTCCGGCCCCGCCTCCGGCAGAGGGGCGCCCCGGAGGACCGCACCATGACCCGACCCGCCCCCCGCTGGCTCCCCATCCTCGCCGCCCTCCTCACGGGCGCCGTGCTGTTCGCCGTCGGCCGGGTGCACGGCGCCGGACTGTTCGCGGAAGGGGGCGTGGTCGAGGCCGCCACCGCGGGCCTCCTCGCCGCCGCAGGCTCTGCCGCGCTCGTGCTTCGCCGCCCGTGGGCCGGCACCGCGCTCGTGCTCCTGGCGCTGCGCGAGCTGGACCTCGACAAGCGCGCTGTGTCCGAGGGCATCCTCAAGCTGCGGCAGTACAGTGGCGACGCGCCCCTCGGCGAGAAGATCGCCGGCCTCCTCGTGATCGCACTGATCCTCGCGATCCTCTGGCGCTTCGCCCGCGCCCTGCCTTCGGTGCTGCGCGCCGCGCGGCGCGAGACCTGGGCACGGCTGGTGCTGCTGGCCTTCGCGCTCGTCGTGGTCGCCAAGACGCTCGACGGCCTCGCCCGCAAGCTCGCCGGTATCGGCGTGGAGATCTCGGCCGAGGCCGCCGCCCGCGCGCCGGCCTTCGAGGAGAGCCTTGAACTCCTGTTCGGCGCGTGCCTCCTCTGGGCGGTGCTCGCCTACAGGACGTCCCCATGCCCGCCCTCGAACCCACCGGCCTGACCGGACGCGTCCGCTGGCTGGGCCGCGTGCCCGACCGCGACGCCGCGCTGGCCTCCGAGTCCCTCCCGCGACTCCGCCTCGCCTTCGCCGGCCCCGAGGGCGAGAATCACGGCGGCCTCACCCGCCCCTCCTGCTCGCGCGTGCTCGGTCTTTACGAGCGCGGCACGCCGATCCGCAACGCGCGCCAGCTCTCGATCCTGTCGCAGGAGGAGCTGGAGGCCGTCGCCGCCGCGATGGGTCTGGACGCGCTCGACCCCGCCTGGCTGGGGGCCACGATGGTCGTCGAGGGGCTGCCGGATTTCAGCCACCTGCCCCCGGCCTCGCGGCTCCAGTTCAGGGGGCGTGGCGGGCCGACCGTGGCGGTGGACATGCAGAACCGCCCCTGCGTCCTGCCCGGTCCCGTGATCGAGGCCGCGCGGCCCGGTTTCGGTACGCGCTTCAAGCGCGCGGCCGAGGGGCGGCGCGGCGTGGTCGGGTCGGTCGAGCGGGAGGGGGTGGTCGACGTCGGGGACGCGGTGGCGCTCCACGTCCCCGATCAGCGCGCCTGGCAGGGCGCGGGCGGGGGCGCGGCAGTCGCCCCCGGGCAGCCTTAGGTCAGGACAGGGCGACGCCGGTCAGGAGCGCGAGCACGAGACCGGTGGCGAAACCGGCGTGGATCAGGAGGGTGGTCGCGGTCATGGCAGGTCTCCGGCAGGGGGGCGCCACGGTGCGGCGCCGGTTCATCCACTCAACCGCGCCGTGCCCCCGTTGTTCCCCGTGACCTGCGCGTCACATGTCTAGAAATGCGCGCACCGCCGCCTCGAACTCCCTTGGCTTCTCCGCGTGCAGCCAGTGGCCCGCACCGGGGATGCGGGCGAATCGCGCCTTCGGGAAAAACGACTTGATGCGCGCCCGGTGCTCCGGCAGCACGTAGTCGCTGGCCCCGCCGGACAGGAACAGCGCTGGCTCCGTAAAATGCCCGGTGACGTCGGGAAAGCCGACGATCCGTGGCATCTCGCGCTCCAGCACATCGAGGTTCAGCATCCACCGCCCCTCGGCTGCGTCGAGCGACTGCAGGAGGAACGCCCGCGTTCCCGGATCGTCCACCGCCAGCATCGCGCCGGCGTCGGAGCGCCGCTCAACGGAGCCGAGGTCCACCGCCCGCATCGCCGCAATCAGGTGCGACTGCGTATGCCCGTAGGCGACCGGCGCGATGTCGGCCACCACGAGGCGCCGCACCAACTCCGGGTGCGCCAGCGCCATCACCATCGCCGCCTTGCCGCCCATGGAGTGCCCCAGCACGTCGTGGGGCCGCCCGGCGCAGACCTCGGCCAGGTCGGCCGCCATGTCGGGGTAGCTCTGGCTGTCCGCGCGCGGCGAGGCGCCGTGGTTGCGCATGTCCACCGCCACCACCTCGCGGTCCCGCGCGAGGCGCTTGGCGATCACGCCCCAGTTGCGGGCCGAGCCGAACAGCCCGTGGGCGACGAGCAGCGGCGGGCGGTCCGAGGGGGCGCCGTGGCGCACGAGGTTCAGCATGGGCCGCACCCTAGCCGCCCCGCCGGCGATTGCCAGTGCGCGCGGGGCCGGGATAGGGTCGCCGCGATGCTACACGCCGACGCCCTCGCCCGGATCGACGCCCTGCAGGCCCTCATGGCCGAGCGCCTCCACCTCAGCCGCCGGGCGCGGCTCGGCGGCGTGCTCCATGCCGCCCGCGGGCGCCTGCCCCGCGCCGCCCGCCGCCGCGCGCGCGAGCTGATCGGCCTCCGCGCCATGCTCCAGGCCCCGGCCACCGCCCGCGCGGTCGATCCGAACCACGTGCGCGACCTCTGCGACGCGCTGGAGCGCTACCTGGGCGAGGTGCCCGAGGGGAAGTGGCGCCGCCGCGAGTGCTCCGCGCTCTGGGGCGGGATCGCGCTGCGGGTGCTCGTCGTGGTCCTGCTGCTCGTCGCCGTGCTCCACTGGCGCGGCCTCGCCTGATTGCCGCGACCGCCCCGGCGCGCTAGCCCCCCACCATGTCCCACGCTCCCGACCCCCCCGACGACGCGGCCCCGCCGATCCACGTGCTGCGGCCCTCGCCCGCGCGCCGCGCCATCGCCCTGGGCATCCAGATCGTGCTGGGCCTTCTCCTTCTGTGGATCGCGCTCGCCCAGCCGCCCGAGGCGCTGCTGTGGCGCGTGGTCCTCCTCGCCCTCGGCGGCGGCGCCCTCGTGCTCGGGCTGCGCGGCTGGCAGGGCGGCGCGCAGGGCATCGTGCTCGATGCGGGCGGCCTTCGCACCGAGGACGGGCGCACCGTCGCGGCGCTCGCCAACATCGCCTCGGTCGACCGCGGCGTCTTCGCGTTCAAGCCCTCGAACGGGTTCCTCCTGCGCCTCCACGAGCCGATGCCCCGCGCCTGGAGCCCCGGCATGTGGTGGCGCGTGGGCCGGCGCGTGGGCGTGGGCGGGGTGATCTCGCCCAGCGACGCCAAGTTCGCCGCCGACGTGCTGGCGATGCGCGTGGCCGAGCGGCCCTAGCCCGCCGCCACGCCCGCCTCGGCGAAGGTCGCCATGCCGCGGTGGCAGGCCAGCGCCCCGCGCAGCACCCCGATCGCCAGCGCCGCGCCCGAGCCCTCGCCCAAGCGAAGCCCGAGGCGCAGCAGCGGCTCCATGCCCAGCGCGTCGAGCATCCGCCCGTGCGCGCCCTCGGCCGAGAGGTGCCCGGCCACGCAGTGATCCAGCGCGTCCCCGCGCTCGGCCCGCAGGCAGAGCGCGGCGGCGGTGCAGATGAACCCGTCGAGGATCACCGGGATGCCCCGTGCCCGCGCGCCGGCCACCGCGCCCGCCATCGCCGCAAGCTCGCGCCCGCCGAGGGCGGCCAGCACCTCCAGCCCCGTGCGCCCCGGATTGCTCCGCAGGGCCGCGGCCACGGCGGCCTCCTTGCGCGCCAGCCCCGCATCGTCGACCCCGGTGCCGCGCCCGGCCCATCCCTCGCCGCCGAGCAGCGCCGCCGCGATCGCCGCCGCCGCCGTGGTGTTGCCGATGCCCATCTCGCCCGCGACCACGAGGTCGGCGCCGTCGTCCACCGCTTCCCACCCGGCGGCGAAGGCGGCGCAAGCCTCCGCCTCGCTCATCGCGGGTCCGTGCCGGAAGTCGGCGGTGGGGCGCTCCAACTCCAGCGCGTGCACGTCGAGCCGTGCGCCGGCCAGCGCGGCGAGCTGGTTCACCGCCGCACCCCCGGCCCGGAAGTTCGCCACCATCTGCACGGTCACCTCGGCCGGAAACGCGCTGACCCCGGCGGCCGCGACCCCGTGGTTGCCGGCGAACACCAGCACCTGCGGGCGTTCCAGCCGGGGCCGCGGGTCGCCGCGCCACCCGGCGTACCACTGCGCCAGATCCTCCAAGCGCCCCAGCGAGCCGGGGGGCTTGGTCAGCTGCGCGTCGCGCTCGGCGGCGCCCCGGCGGGCGGCCTCGTCGGCGGCGGGCAGCGCGGCGAGCGCTTGGCGGATGGCATCGAAGGAACGGAGATCGGTCATGGCGCGGGCCTGTCGTTGCAGCTAGGCGGGGGGCTGTCCACCGCCCCGGTCCGCCCCTGATGCCGCATTCCCCCGTGTCCGCCACCGAAAACGACATCCCCGCGCAGCTTCGCTCCGCCGCCCTGCTGCTGACCCGCATCCCCGTGCGCGGCCCCGTCGCCGCGCCCGCCGCGCGGGCGGCGTGGGCGTGGCCGCTCGTGGGCCTCGCGGTGGGCGCGGCGGTGGCGGGGACGCTGTTCGGGACCGCCGCTCTCGGCGCCGTGCCGGGGCTGGCGGCGGCGCTGGCGCTGCTCGTGGGCGCGATGCTCACCGGCGCGCTGCACGAGGACGGGCTGGCGGACGTCGCCGACGGCATCTGGGGCGGGGGCACGCCCGAACGCCGCCTCGCCATCATGCGCGACAGCCGCCTCGGCACCTACGGCGCGTTGGCGCTGGGGCTCGGGCTCCTCGCCCGCTGGAGCCTCCTCGTCGCCGCCCTCGCGGGCAACTACTGGCTCGCCCCCGTGGCCGCGGCCGCCGCCTCGCGCGCGGCGATGGCGTGGATGCTCGCCCGCCCCCCGGCCCGGGCCGACGGGCTCGGGCGCGGCGCCGGGCGGCCCGGCCCGCGCACGGTGGCGACCGCCCTCGCCCTCGGCGCCCTGCCCCTCCTCGCCTTCGGCCTCCACGGCCTTGCCGCGGCCCTCCTCGCCGCCCTCGCCACGCTCGCCCTCGCCCGTCTCGCCCGCGCCCGGATCGGCGGCGTGACGGGCGACGTGTGCGGCGCCGCGCAGCAGCTCGCCGAGATCGCCGTTCTCGCCGCGCTCCTCGCGCGCTAGGGTCGCCCCCATGACGCTCTGGTCCCGCATCCTCGAAGCCCTGTCCCGCCTCGCCCCCGGCGAGCGGCTCTCGGCCCTGTTCGACCGCCTCGGCGGCGCGCCCGAACGCTCCGTCGCCTTCACCATCGCGGTGATCGCGCTGGGGGCGAAGATGGCCAAGGCCGACGGGCAGGTGACCCGCTCCGAGGTGGCCGCCTTCCGCGAGGTGTTCACGATCCCCCGCAGCGAGGAGGCCAACGCCGCGCGCGTGTTCGACCTCGCGCGCACCGATGTGGCGGGCTTCGAGGACTACGCCCGGCGCATCGCCGCGATGTTCCCCGAGGACGACCCGATCCTGTGCGACCTCATGGAGGGGCTGTTCCACATCGCGCTGGCGGACGGCGACTACCACCCCGCCGAGGACGACTTCTTGGCCCGCGTGGCCGCAGCCTTCCGCCTGCCCGACCGCGAGTTCCGCGCTCTGCGCGCGCGCTTCGCGCCGGGGCGCGAGCCGGACTGCTACGCGATCCTCGGGGTCGCGCCCGACGCCCCCCTCGAGGAGGTCCGCCGCGCCTGGCGGCAGCAGGTGCGCGAGACCCATCCCGACGCGCTGATCGCCCGCGGCCTGCCCGAGGAGGCGGTGAAGCTGGCCGAGAAGCGCCTCATCGCCATCAACCACGCGTGGGAGCGCATCCAGGCCGAGGCGGCGTGACCCCGTTCCGCCTCGCGGTGTGGAACGTGGAGTGGTTCGACCGCTTGTTCGACGACCGGGGCAAGGTGCGCGCGGGCGACCCCGAGATTGGCCGCTACGGCGTCTCGCGTGGACGGCAGGCCGAGGCGGTGGCCCACGTGCTGCGCCACCTCGACCCCGACGCCGCCCTGATCGTGGAGGCGCCTGATGACGGCGCGCGCCGCTCGGCCCGCGCCGCGCTGGAGGGCTTCGCGGCCTGGGCGGGGCTTCGCCTCTCGCAGACCCGCACCGGATTCCGCAGCGGCACGCGGCAGGAGATCGCGCTGATGTTCGACCCCGCCGCCGTCGAGGCCGAGCACGCGCCCGGCGACCACCCCGAGGCGCCGCGCTTCGACACGAGCTTCCGCATCGACCTCGACGTGGACAGCCGCGCCGACCTCGTGCGCTGGTCGAAGCCGCCCCTCGAGCTGGACCTCGCTGTGCGCGGCGAGGCCATCCGCCTCGTGGGCGTCCACGCGAAGTCCAAGGGCCTCCACGGCGCCACCGGCGACGAGGCGCTGCGGGTCGCCATCCTGAACCGCCGCAAGCAGCTCGCCCAATGCATCTGGCTGCGCGCGCGCGTGGACGCGCGGCTCGCCGAGGGGGTGCCGCTGATCGTGGCGGGCGACTTCAACGACGGCCCCGGGCTGGACCGCTTCGAGACCCTGTTCGGCCGCTCCGGCGTGGAGATCGTGCTGGGCGAGGGCGAGGGCGCGCTGGTGGAGCCCCACGCCGTGCCGCCGCGCCTGGGCGCCGCGCAGCCCGCCACGGCGCGGTTCTGGGACCGGGACTGCGGGCGGTTCCTCAACGCGCTCCTGGACTTCGCGATGGTCTCGAAGCCCCTCGCCTCGCGGGCGCGCTGGCGCATCCTCCACCCCTTCGACGACCCCGAGCCGGGGCGCGACCCCGCCCTGCGCGACGCCCTGCTCGACGCCTCCGACCACTTCCCGGTGGTGCTGGAGCTGGCGCCGCCCGCTTGACGCGGCACGGGGGCGCCCCCACCTCCCCCTCCATGACACGCACCCTCGCCCCCCTCGCCGCCGCCCTGCTCCTCCTCGCCGCGCCCGCCGGGGCGCAGGAGGACGAGGGCGACGTCGGCGCGTCGCTGGAGCGCGGCCTCCAGCTCCTGATGGAAGGCCTCCTGAGCGAGATCGGCCCCGAGCTGGACGAGCTGGACGGCCTGCGCCGCGATGCCCAGCCCCTCCTGGAGCGCCTTCAGGGCGACCTCGGCCGCGTGCTGGAGGGCTTCGCCGACCTGCCGGCCTACGACGCCCCCGAGATGCTGCCCAACGGCGACATCATCATCCGCCGCAAGCTCCCCCTCCCCGAGGGCGTGGAGCCGAACCCGGACGGGTCGCTCGACCTCTGAAGGGCTTTGCCCGCAGTCCCTGTTCCGAAAATACCGAGGGGGGTCCGCAGGCTTCTTGAGATCGGTCCAGTGGACCGATCCGCCTGGGGACGCGCGCAGCGCCCGGAGGGCGGAGCCCTCCTATCGCTTCAGCAGCCGCCCCTCGCTCGGCATCCGCGGCCGGTGCACGTGCGCCGACTGCACCATCCCGAACGCCACCATCAGCACGAGCATCGCCGAGCCGCCGTAGCTCACCAGGGGCAGCGGCACGCCCACCACGGGCGCGAGCCCCATGACCATCGACATGTTCACCGCGAAGAACAGGAAGAACGTGACAGCGACGCCGAGCGACACCAGCGAGGCGAAGCGGTCCTTGGTCTTCACCGCGGTCCAGATGCAGAACGCCACGATCAGCATGTAGAGCACCAGGAGCGACATCGAGCCGATGAAGCCGAACTCCTCGGCGAGGGCGGTGAAGATGAAGTCGGTGTGCTTCTCGGGCAGGAAGTTCAGCCGCGCCTGCGTGCCTTGCATGAACCCCTTGCCCTGCAGCCCGCCCGAGCCCAGCGCGATCTTCGACTGGGTGATGTGGTAGCCCGCACCCAGGGGATCGCTCTCGGGGTCGATGAAGGTGTCGATGCGGCGGTACTGGTAGTCCTTCAGGATCTGCCAGTCGGTGCCGCGCGACTTCAGGACGGCCGTCACCAGCGCCACGCCGGCGCCGATCACGGTCACGAAGTAGGCCCAGTGGACGCCGGCCAGGAACATGATCGCGCCGCCGCCCGTGACCAGGAGGATCGAGGTGCCGAGGTCGGGCTGCTTCAGGACCAGCGCGGTGGGCACCATCATGATGAGGATGGGCACCAGCACCCATTGCGGGCGGCTGACCTTCGAAGGGGGCAGCCAGTCGTAGTAGGCAGCCAGGAACATCACCAGGACGACCTTCATCACCTCCGAGGGCTGGAGGCGCAGCGGCCCGACGTCGATCCAGCGCTGCGCGCCGCCGCCCGTCACGCCCACCACCTCCACGGCAACGAGGAGGAGCAGGCCGAACGCGTAGAGGAGGGCCGAGGTGTTGCGCCAGAACCAGATCGGCACCATCGCCACGATGAACATCGCCGCGAGCCCCAGCACGAAGCGCTCGATCTGCGCCTCCGCCCAGGGCGTCATGGAGCCGCCCGCCACGGAGTAGAGCACCATGAACCCAAAGGAGGCCACCGCCACCACCACGATCAGCAGCGCCCAGTTCATGGCCAGCACCTTGCGCAGGCCTGTGGGCGTCCGGGCGACGTTGTACTCCAGGTAGGTCATGCCTGGCTCGATCCGCCGCCCACGCGCGGCTTGAGCGCGAGGTTCGAGAGCATGTCGGCGATGTCCTCGCGCTGGTAGTCCGGGTAGGCCTCCAGGGGCGGCACGTCGCCGTGCAGCGCGTAGAGCATCACGTCGCGCGCCACGGGCGCCGCCGCGGTGGAGCCGCCGCCGCCATGCTCGACCACCACCGAGACGGCGAGGTGCGGGTCGTCCACGGGCGCGTAGCCCACGAACAGCGCGTGGTCGCGCCGCTCCCACGGCAGGTCCGCGTTCGAGGAGACGCCGCGCGCGCGCTCGGCCGCGGTGATGTTGCGGACCTGGGAGGTGCCGGTCTTGCCGGCCCACTTCACCCCCGCGAGGTCGAACTTGGAGCGCCCCGCGGTGCCGCCCGGCGCGTTCACCACCTGGTCCATGGCGCCACGCACGAGATCGAGCAGCGAGCGCGGCACGTCGAGCACGCCCTTGACCCCGGACGGCTGGTCCACGCCGTCGATCGAGCGCACCAGCCGCGGCGAGACCTCGAGGCCCGAGGCGATGCGCGCGGTCATCACGGCGAGCTGCAGCGGCGAGGTGAGCACGAAGCCCTGCCCGATCGAGGCGTTGAGGCTGTCGCCGATCTGCCAGGGCTCGCCCCGGCGCACCTGCTTCCACTGCTTGTCGGGGATCAGGCCCTCGGACACGGAGGTCATGGCCAGCTCGTGCTGCACGCCCAGGCCCAGCTTGCGGGCCATGGCGGCGATGCGCTCGATGCCGGCGCGCTGGGACAGCTCGTAGTAGTAGACGTCGCAGGAGGAGCGCAGCGAGGCGTTCAGGTCCACGCGCCCGTGCCCGCCGCGCTTCCAGCAGTGGAAGCGGCGGCCCGACACGGTGGTGTAGCCCGGGCAGCCGATGGTCTCGCGCGGGGTGACGAGCCCGGCCTCCAGGGCGGCGAGCAGGGTCACCATCTTGAACGTCGAGCCCGGCGGGTAGAGGCCCTGCACGATCTTGTTGTGCAGGGGGCGGTGGTCGTTGTCGCGCAGCACCGCGTAGTCGGGCACCGAGATGCCCTGCACGAAGAGGTTGGGGTCGAAGCCGGGCGAGGACACGGCCGCCAGCACGTCGCCGTTGCGAACGTCCATGACCACCGCCGAGGCGCTCTCGACGCCGAGGCGCGCCTGCACGAAGTTCTGGAGGTTGGCGTCGATGGTCAGGCGCAGGTCGCCGCCCGACACGCCCTCGCGGCGGTCCAGCTCGCGCATGACCCGTCCGGCGGCGTTGACCTCGTAGCGCCGCGTGCCGGCCTTGCCGCGCAGGACGGGCTCCATCATCTTCTCGGTGCCGGTCTTGCCGATCTGGAACTCGGGCACGCCCAGCAGCGGGTCGCCGGTGGTGTCGGCGTCGAGGTCGCGCTGGGTGACGCGGCCCACGTAGCCGATCACGTGGGCGAAGTCGTCGGTGCGCGGATAGACCCGGCTCAGGCCCACCTCGGGGGTCACGCCCGGCAGCGCGGGCGCGTTGAGGGCGACGGCCGACAGCTCCTCCCAGGTCAGGCGGTCGGCGAGGGTCACGGACACGAACGAGGGCGAGCGCTCCATCTCGCGCATGGCTCGTTCCAGCCGCTCGTCGTCGAGGTTCACGAGGGTACGCAGGCGGGCGATCACGGCGTCGACGTCCTTGGCCTCCTCGCGGCGGATCGAGACGCGGTAGATCTGCTCGTTGCCGGCCAGCACGGCGCCGTTGCGGTCGAGGATCAGGCCGCGGGCGGGGGCCAGCAGCCCGACGTTGATGCGGTTCTCCTCGGCCAGCAGGCGGAACTGCTGCCCGCCCTCCAGCTGCATGTCCACGAGGCGCGCCGTCAGCACCCCCGCGAAGGCGAGCTGCAGCCCCCCCACCACGGCGGCGCGGCGGGTGATGCGGCGAGTGGAGAGCTGGGTCTCCTGCGGCGATCGCTTCATGACGGGATACCTCGGGCTCAGGCGCGGCTGCCCAGCGTGTCGAGCTCGCCCGGGGCGAGGCGCCGGACGCCGAGCATCTGTGAGAATATGGCCGCGGGCGGGTAGAATACAATCGTGGCGAGGGCATGGAGCGCCTCGCCGCCGAGGGGCGGCGTGCCCGCCAGCAGCAGCACGAGGGCCGCGTAGTTCGCCACGAAGGCCACCGCGATGCAGCCCGTGACCAGCCCCACCTCGCTCCAGAAGGGCAGCGCCTCGGACTGGTCCACGCGCCGGCGCAGGTACTCGGTGATCAGCAGCACGATCAGCGCCCAGAGGCCGAGCGGGCGGCCGAGCAGCGCGTCGCCCAGCACCAGGAGCGGGATCAGCAGCCACACGGGCACGTAGTCCGGACGGCGCAGCACCCAGGCGGCCGCGAGGCACAGCGTCAGGTCCGGCCCCGGCACGCCGCCCTCGCCCGGGCCGAAGGGAAGCAGCGCGAAGAACAGCACGAGGAAGGCCAGCAGCGCGAACAGGACGCGGAACCACCAGACGCGGCGCGGCGCCACCTCAGCCGCCCCCCGGCGCCGCCGCGGCGGAGGCGGCCTCCTCGCCCTCGGGCGGGGGCGGCGGCCCGATCACGTCGGCTCCGGGCGGCGCGATCAGCCCGCCGGTGCTGCCGATCGGGTCGGCGGGGCCGGAGCGCAGCACGCGCAGGAACTCCAGCCGCGCGGTGTCGGCGGCCAGCCGCACCCGCAGGCGCCCGTTGCGGTCGCGCACGACCTGGCCCACCAGCAGGTCGGGCGGGAACACGCCCCCGTCGCCGGAGGTGACCACGCGGTCGCCCGCGCGCACGTCCTCGGGCGTCTCCACGAAGTCGAGCGCCGGCAGCGGTGTGGTGTCGCCCGACAGGATCGCGCGCAGGCCCGAGGGCTGGATCGTGACGGGGATGCGGCTGTTGCCGTCGGTCAGTAAGAGCACGCGGCTCGTGGTGCGCCCCACGCCCGAGATGCGCCCCACCAGCCCCAGGCCGTCGGTGGCGGCCCAGCCGTCGCGCACGCCCACCTCGGAGCCGATGTTCAGGAGCACCGAGCGGCGGAACGGCGAGCCCGAATCCGTCAGCACCCGCCCGCCGACGTAAGTCAGGTCCGGCGACAGCTTCACCTTGTTGAGGTCCAGGAGGCGCGCGTTCTCCTGCTCGAGCTGGATCGCCGCCTCCTGCCACGCCTTCATGCGCTGCAGCTCGCGGCGCAGCTCCTGGTTCTGCTCGTAGACGCGGGTGTAGCCCTCGAAGTCCTCGACCAGCCGGCCCGCCCAGGTGACGGGGGCGAGCGCCCACTCGAACGAGGGGATCACCCGGTCCACCAGCGACGCGCGCAGGCGCTCGGCGCGGGGGTTGTCGATGCGCCACAGCAGCACCAGCCCCACCAGCACCACGCAGGCGAGCGTCACGAGCAGCCGGCGCAGGGGCCGGCCGTAGACCTCGTCGGGGTTCGATGATCGCCTGCGGGCCATGGCGCCGCCTCGCGGGTCAGGACTCGTAGTCGATCACGTGGGAGAGCTGGCGCTCGAATTCCAGTGCCTTGCCGGTGCCGAGGGCGACGCAGTTGAGGCTCTCGTCGGCCACGGAGATCGACAGGCCGGTCTGCTCGCGCAGGGCGAGGTCCAGCTCGCCTAGGAGCGCGCCGCCGCCCGTGAGCATGACGCCCCGGTCCACGATGTCGGCGGCGAGGTCAGGCGGCGTGGATTCGAGGGCGGTCATCACCGCCTCGCAGATCTGCTGCACCGGCTCGGCCAGCGCCTCGGCGACCTGCGCCTGGGAGACCTCGGTCTCCTTGGGCACGCCGTTCAGCAGATCGCGGCCGCGGATCATCAGCACCTCGCCGCGCCCGTCCTCGGGCATGCGCGCGGTGCCGATCTCCTTCTTGATGCGCTCCGCCGTGGACTCGCCCACGAGCAGGTTCTGGTGGCGGCGCAGGTAGGAGATGAGCGCCTCGTCCATGCGGTCGCCGCCCACGCGCACGGAGCGGGCGTAGACGATGTCGGCAAGCGACATCACGGCGACCTCGGTGGTGCCGCCACCGATGTCGACCACCATCGAGCCGGTGGGGTCGGTGATGGGCATGCCCGCGCCGATGGCGGCGGCGATGGGCTCGGCGATGAGGCCGGCCTTGCGCGCGCCCGCGCCCAGCACGGACTGGCGGATGGCGCGCTTCTCGACGGGGGTGGCGCCATGGGGCACGCAGACGATGATCTTGGGCTTCGTGAAGGTGGAGCGGCGGTGCACCTTGCGGATGAAGTGCTTGATCATCTCCTCGGCGGTGTCGAAGTCGGCGATCACGCCCTCGCGCATGGGGCGGATGGCCTCGATCGAGCCGGGGGTGCGGCCGAGCATGAGCTTGGCGTCCTCGCCCACGGCGAGCACCTCCTTGCGGCCGTTCTTCATGTGGTAGGCGACCACGGAGGGCTCGTTGAGGACGATGCCCTTGCCCTTGACGTAGACCAGCGTGTTGGCCGTCCCGAGGTCGATGGCCATGTCCGAGCTGAACAGGCTTCCGAAGATCGACATGCGCGTCCCCCATACGTCATCGCCCCCGCGGCGCCCGCGCCCGGGGGTTCGGTGGCGTGTAGCGGGTTCGGCGATGGGGTGCCAGAGGGCGCGCCGAGGGGGGTGGCGGAGCTTCGCCGGGCGGTCCATAGGCGGATAGAGGGGCGAAGCGCCCGCACGCCATGCACAGGGGTCATCGCCCAACGCCGCTCCCGAGAAGAGCAGACGAGTATTCGTGACCCAGACGCCCTGTCCCACCGTGGCCTCCGACGGCACGATCCGCCAGGGCGACCTGCGGCCCGCCCACCGTCCTCTGGATGCGGCCGAGCTGGCCGTCCCCGAGCGCGCAGCGATGGCCTTCGTCGAGCACCGGATCCGTACGCGCCACCCGAAGCTGGTAGACGTCACCGCCCGCCGCGCGCAGCTCGACCCGGACGCGCTGCGCTTCGCGCTGCCCCGCACCGTCAACGAGAAGTTCGCCTGGCGGAAGTTCTTCGATCGCGACCCGCGCTTTCCGATCATCTCCGACAAGGTGGCGATCAAGGACTGGCTCCGCCGCAACGGCCTCCTAGCCGCCGCGCCCACGATCTGGGCCGGTGACGACCCAGACGCGATCCCCGAGGCGGTACTCGAGCGCCGGTGCCTGTTCAAGGCGGCCCATTCCAGTGGTGCGCAGATGTTCGTGGTGCCCGGCGAGACCACGATGAGAGACCTGCGCCGCCGGGGCCGCCGGATGCTGGGGCGGCGCTACGGCTTCAAGGCCATGGAATGGGGCTACGATGACGTGCCCCTCCGCATCCTCTTCGAGGAGGAGCTGGTGCCGCGCGCCGGCGCGCCAGTCGAGGAGGTGAAGGTGTTCGTGTTCGGCGGCCGCATCGACCGGATCCTGCGCATCTTCAACCGCTACGACGGCATATCGGGTCAGGTCTGGCGTGCCGACGGCGCCCACGTCGTCCGGCCGAGCCCCGGCGAGCCGATCGACATCGCGCCGAGCGTCTCGGACCGCCCCCCGTCCCCGAACTGGGCCGAGATCATCGGCCACGCGGCCCGGATCGGCGCGCTGTTCGACCAGATGCGCGTGGACTTCCTGACCGACGGCGAGACGCTCTGGCTCAACGAACTGACGATCTACAGCCAGGCCGGCCGCTACACCCACGTCGGCAACGACCCGGCGGCCCCGGCGGCGCTGCACTGGGACCTGCGCCAGAGTCACTTCATGCGCACGCCCCAGCGCCGCCCGGCGCTGGAGCTCTACCGCCGCACGCTCCGCCGCATCCTAGACCGCGCCGCGCCCGGGCCGACGGGCGCGGCGTCCGGCTCCTGACCCGAGCGCCGC
The DNA here is from genome assembly GCF_025144335.1 of Jannaschia sp. W003. Classification (NCBI taxonomy): domain Bacteria; kingdom Pseudomonadati; phylum Pseudomonadota; class Alphaproteobacteria; order Rhodobacterales; family Roseobacteraceae; genus Jannaschia; species Jannaschia sp. W003. Next base: position 1,185,643 of record NZ_CP083539.1, on the reverse strand, counting down.
GCAACCCCGCGTAGTGGCCCCGCCTTGGTGCCTCGGGGAGGGGGCGGCCAAAGCAAACGCGGCGGCGCCCCCGGTGGCCGAGGGCTTGCCTGACCTACCCGACGTCCTTGTAGCTCACCTCCGCCGCGTCCCGCCCGGCCTTCTCGCGCCGCACCATCAGGCGGTTCAGCGCGTTCACGTAGGCGCGCACGCTGGCCACCACGGTGTCGGTGTCGGCGGACTGGCCCGAGACGATGCGGCCGTCCTCCTCGAGGCGCACGGTCACGGTCGCCTGCGCGTCCGTGCCTTCGGTCACCGCGTGCACCTGGTAGAGCTGCAGCCGTGCGTCGTGCGCGACCAGCGCCTTCACCGCGTTGAAGGCGGCATCGACGGGGCCGTCGCCGGTGGCCTCGGCGGAGCGCGCCTCGCCGTCGACGCTCAGCGTCAGCTCCGCCGTCTGCGGGCCGTCGGTGCCGCAGACCACCCGCAGGCGCTCCACGCGGATGCGGTCCTCGGCCTCGCGCTCCTCGGCCTGCATCAGCGCGATCAGGTCCTCGTCGAAGACCTCCTTCTTGCGGTCCGCCAGCGCCTTGAAGCGCACGAACACGTCGCCGAGCTGGTTGTCCTCCAGCACGTACCCCAGCTCCTTGAGCTTGGAGCGCAGCGCCGCGCGGCCCGAGTGCTTGCCCATCACCAGGGAGGTGGCCGACAGGCCGACGTCCGCGGGGCGCATGATCTCGAAGGTCTCGGCGTTCTTGAGCATCCCGTCCTGGTGGATGCCGCTCTCGTGGGCGAAGGCGTTCTTGCCCACGATCGCCTTGTTGAACTGGACGGGGAAGCCCGACACGCTCGCCACGCGCCGCGAGATCGCCATCAGGCGGCGCGCGTCGATCCCGGTCTCGTAGGGCATGATGTCGCCGCGCACCTTCAGCGCCATCACCACCTCCTCGAGGGCCGTGTTGCCCGCCCGCTCGCCGAGGCCGTTCACGGTGCACTCGATCTGGCGCGCCCCGCCCTCCACGGCGGCCAGGGCGTTGGCCGTCGCCATGCCGAGGTCGTTGTGGCAGTGCGTCGCGAAGGTCACGCCCTCCGCCCCCGGCACCTCGGCGATCAGGCGGCGGATCAGCGCGGCGCTCTCGGCCGGCGCGGTGTAGCCCACGGTGTCGGGGATGTTGATGGTGGTCGCGCCGGCCCGGATGGCGATCTCCACGACGCGCGCGAGGTAGTCCCACTCGGTGCGGGTCGCGTCCATGGGCGACCACTGGACGTCCTCGCACAGGTTGCGGGCGTGGGTGACCGTCTCGTGGATGCGCTCGGCCATCTCGTCCTTCGAGAGGTTCGGGATGGCGCGGTGCAGGGGCGAGGTGCCGATGAAGGTGTGGATGCGGGGCTTGGCCGCATGGCGCACCGCCTCCCAGCAGCGGTCGATGTCCTTGAGGTTGGCGCGCGCCAGCCCGCAGATCACCGCGTTCACGGAGTTCTCGGCGATCGCCTTCACGGCCGCGAAGTCCCCCTCCGAGGCGATCGGGAAGCCCGCCTCGATGATGTCCACGCCCATCTCGTCGAGCATGGAGGCGATCTCCAGCTTCTCGTCATGGGTCATGGTCGCGCCGGGCGACTGCTCGCCGTCACGCAAGGTGGTGTCGAATATCTTCACGCGGGGTTTGGTCATCGTCCTGATCCTCCTGGTCTGTCTCCTGTGTCCGGCGCTGGTCCCTCTCCCGAGCGGTCGCGCCGAAGGGCACGCTCAGGAGCGGCTAAGGAGGAGACGGAGGATCGCGAGCGACGTCATGGGGCGCAGGATACGGCATCGGGCGGGGGATGGAAGCCCCCCCGTCGCGAACCGCGCGCCGGGGGGCGTGGACCGGCGCGCAGGGGCGGGATCGCCCGCCACCGTGGGGGCGAGGGAGGACCGCCCATGCGCGTCGGATTCATCGGACTGGGGAACGTGGGCGCCAAGCTCGCCGGCAGCCTCGTGCGGAACGGGACCGAGACGGAGGTGCTCGACCTCGACCGCGCCGCCGCCGCGCCGCTGGAGGCGCGGGGGGCCACGTGGGGCGGCAGCGCCACTGCCATGGCGCGGGGCTGCGACGTGGTCGTCACCTGCCTGCCCTCGCCCCGCGCCGTGGCCGCCGTGGTCGAGGGGCCGGGCGGCGTGCTGGAGGGCCTGCGCCCCGGTACGATCTGGGCCGAGATGAGCACGAACGACGCCGAGGAGGTGAAGCGCCTCGCCGCGCTCGTGATCGAGGCGGGCGGCGAGGCCATCGAGTGCCCCGTCTCGGGCGGCTGCCACCGCGCCGCCACCGGCAACATCGCGATCCTCGCGGGCGGCCCGCGCGCCACCTTCGAGCGGATGCTGCCCCTCCTGACGGTGCTCGGCCGCCGCGTGCTCCACACAGGCCCCATCGGCACGGCGTCCACGCTCAAGGTGATGACCAACTACCTCGCCACCGCGAACCTCGTCACCTTGTGCGAGGCGCTCGTGACCATGAAGGCCGCCGGCCTCGACCTCGCTACCACCTACGAGGCCATTGCGATCTCATCGGGCACCTCCTTCGTGGCCGAGACCGAAGGCCAGGTGATCCTGAACGGCTCGCGCGACATCTCGTTCACGATGGACCTCGTGGCCAAGGACATCGGCCTCTTCGACCGCATTCGCCCGGGACGCGGGCGTCCCCCTGGAGGTCTCGCCGTTGCTGGTCTCGATCTTCGCCGACGCGATCGCCCGCTTCGGCCCCGCGAGCTTGTCGCCCAACGTCGTGCGCCGGTTGGAGGAGGCGACCGCCTCGACATCCGAGCCCGGGCTTCCCGGCGGAGATGCGCGACGACGAGCCGGAGGAGCGCGGCGCGGAGGTGGTGGTGCGGCGGTAGGGCCGCTGGGGCATCGGGTTTCCAGCATCATCCCAATCCGCTCCGCGGCGAAGGCAGGGGGCGTCCGCGGGCGGTCGCGAAGCGGCCGCCCATGGGGGCGGACGGCCGCTGCCTGACGGTTCCCGTCAGGCGGACGGTGTAGCTTCGAACGCCCCGGCCCTGCGCCGGGGCCTCCGCCAACCGCCGGCGCATCGACCCGCAGCGAAGCGCCAGCCCGCCACCCGAGGCCCCGGCTCGAAGGCCGGGGCGGGCCGTGCCGCCAGCCCGGCCCGCTTGCCTCCCCTCCCCCCGCCGCTACCTCGCCTCCATGCCCAACGCCCTCGTCATCGGCGCCTCGGGCGGCATCGGGGCCGCGCTGGCGGACCACCTCGCCGCCTCGCACGCCGTCACCCGCCTCTCGCGCCGCCACGACGGCCTCGACGTCACCGACGAGGCCTCCGTCGCCCGCCACCTCGGCGCGCTCCCTCCCATCGACCTCGCCTTCGTCGCCACAGGCATCCTCGCGCCCCCGGGCGGCGCCCCGGAGAAGGCGCTGGAGGCCGTCGACGCGGACGCCCTCGCCGCCGTGTTCGCCGCCAACGCCATCGGCCCGGCGCTGGTGCTCAAGCACCTCGCCCCCCGCCTCGGCGACGCCGCCCGCGTCGGCGTCCTGACCGCCCGCGTGGGCTCCATTAGCGACAACCGCATGGGCGGCTGGTACGCCTACCGCGCCGCCAAGGCCGCCGCGAACCAGATCACCCGCACGGCGGCCATCGAGATCGCGCGGCGCCGCAAGGGCTCGGTGGTCGCCGCGCTCCACCCCGGCACCGTGGAGACCGCGTTCACCGAAGGCTACAAGGCCCCGAAGGTCGCCCCGGAGGAGGCCGCCGCCAACCTCGTGCGCGTCCTCGCCACCCTCGCGCCCGCGCAATCGGGCGGCTTCTTCGCGTATGATGGCGCGGAGATCCCCTGGTGAGCCGCCTCGTCCTCGTCCTCGGCGACCAGCTCTCCATGGACCTCTCGGCCCTGCGCGAAGGCGATCCCTCCACCGACACCGTGGTCATGGCCGAGGTGCGCGCGGAGACCGACTACGTCTCCCACCACCCCAAGAAGATCGCCTTCCTCTTCGCCGCCATGCGAAAGCACGCGGACGCCCTGCGCGAAGCGGGCTGGCAGGTTCACTACACCCGGCTCGACGACCCCGAGAACACCCACAGCATCCCCGGCGAGCTGCTCCGCGCCGCCGCGGCCACCGGCGCCGCCGAGGCCCTCGCCACCGAGCCCGGCGAGTTCCGCCTCATCGACGCGCTCGAGGAAGCCCCCCTCCCCGTCCACCTCTTCCCCGACGACCGGTTCCTGTGCTCCCACGCCGAGTTCGAGGCCTGGGCCGACGGCCGGAAGGAGCTGCGGATGGAGTGGTTCTACCGCGAGATGCGCCGCAAGACCGGCCTCCTGATGGATGGCGACAAGCCCGCCGGCGACCGCTGGAACTACGACCACGACAACCGAAAGCCCGCGCCCGACGACGTGAGCGACGCGGACGGCCCCCTGCGCTTCAAGCCCGACGAGACCACCGAAGACGTCCTCGCCCTCGTCCAAGCGCAGTTCGGCAACCGCTACGGCACCCTGCGCCCCTTCTGGTTCGCCACCGACCGGGACGGCGCGAAGGCGGCGCTCGCGCACTTCGTCCGCGTCTCGCTCCCCCGCTTCGGCGACTTCCAGGACGCGATGGTCGCGGGCGAGCCGTTCCTCTACCACGCCGTGCTCTCGGTCTACCTGAACGCGGGCCTCCTCGGCTGGCGCGAGTGCTGCGAGGCCGCCGAGGCCGCGTGGAAGGCGGGCCACGTCCCCCTCAACGCCGCCGAGGGCTTCATCCGCCAGATCATCGGCTGGCGCGAGTACGTGCGCGGCGTCTACTTCCGCGAGGGCCCGGACTACACGAGCCGCAATGCCCTCGATCACCACCGCGCGCTGCCCGAATTCTACTGGACCGCCGAGACCGACATGCGCTGCGTCGCCGAGGCCGTGGGCGCCACCATGCAGGACGCCTACGCCCACCACATTCAGCGACTGATGGTGACGGGCAACTTCGCGCTCCTCGCCGGGCTGGATCCGGCGGAGGTGCAGCAGTGGTACCTCGAGGTCTACGCCGACGCCTACGAATGGGTGGAGGCGCCCAACGTGGTGGGCATGTCCCAGCACGCCGACGGCGGCCTCCTCGGCTCCAAACCTTATGTCTCGGGCGGCGCCTACATCGACCGCATGTCGGACTACTGTCGCCAGTGCCGCTACGATCCCAAGGGGGCCGGCAAAGGCCGTCCCTCCTGCCCGTTCACCCGCCTCTACTGGCACTTCCTCGCGCGCCACCGCGCGCGGTTCGAGCCCAACCCCCGGATGCGGCAGGCCTATCGCAGCTGGGACCGCATGGCCGAGGACCGCCGCGCGGCGATCCTCGCGGACGCGGACGCGGTGCTGGAGCGCCTCGATCGGGGCGAGCGGGTCTGAGGCCACCGCGCAAACACCCCCGCCGCGCCCCAATTCCGCCGCGACCGCCCGTGACACCGGACGCAACGCATCGACCGGGGTTCACAGCCATGCAGATCGACCAGACCATCGTACGACAGGCGGCCCGCCTCGCGCCCCGCCTCCTCGCCCGCCACCTGCGCGCCGGGCCCGCCGAGGCCCCCGCCGCCCCGAAGGCCGCCGCGCGCGACGGCCTGCGCGGCTCGGGCTCCTGGGCCAACGAGTGGACCGGCGGCGACAGCGCCCCCGCGGTGCGCGCACGCCCCCTGATGACCGAGCGCGAGGTGCGCCTGCACAACTGGATCGCCGACCGCCTCGAGGTCGAGACCCCCACCGCCACGCTCCACGCCGGCGTGGCCCTGGCCGCGTTCCTCCACAGCGACGCCCCCGGCGCGCTCGACGGGCTGGTGGCCGACATGGTGATCGTGGACGAGGCCGGGCGCCCGGTCGCGGCGCTGCTGCGCGAGCGCCGCGCCGACCCCGCGACCCGCGGCCGCATCACGGCGGCCCTCGCCGCGGCGGGCGTGGCCCACGTGGACCTGCCCGACCGCCTCAGCCTCTCGCGCCTCTGGGCCGAGATCGCCGACACCCTCGACCACCTCGCGGACGCGGACGCGGTCGCCGCGGCCTGAGGGGCGCGGGCGCCTAGTCGCCCGCGGGCTCCACCGGCACGACCCGGACCTCCGGGTCCCCGTCCTCCGCCGCGTCGGCCGGCCCTTCGGCCGCATCGGCCTCCTCTGCCCCATCGCCAACCGTGGCCTCGCCCCCGGCGTCCCCGCCCCCGGCACCGCCGCCCGCCGCATCCCCGTCGACCGGCCCCAGCGACTCCAGCGCGCCGCCGTCCCACTGGCCGGCCTCGACCTGCCCCGTGGCATAGCGCATCGTGCCCGAGCCCTGACGGCTGCCGCGCTCGAAGCTGCCCTCGTAGCGATCGCCGTTGGCGTAGGTCGCCACGCCCTCGCCGTGGATCTCGCCGCCGAGCCATCCGCCCTCGTAGCGGAAGCCGTCGGCCATCTCGATCCGGCCCTGCCCCTCGCGCTCGCCCTCCACGAACGTGCCCTCGTAGACGGTGCCGTCGGCATAGGTCGCCTTGCCCTGCCCGTGGCGCTTGCCGTCCTGCCACTCGCCCTCGTAGCGGTAGCCGTCGGCCGAGGTCATCACCCCGAACCCGTGGTTCTGCGCGTCCTTGAACCCGCCCTCGTAGACCAGCCCGTCGGGATACTCGGCGCGGCCCTCGCCCTCGATCACGCCAGCCGCCCACTGGCCCTCGTAGGTGGCGCCGTTCTCGTAGGTGATCTTGCCGGTGCCGTCCGCGAGGTCGTCCTTGAAGGTCCCCGCATAGACCGAGCCGTCGGGATAGCGCACCTCGCCCTCGCCCTCGAGCCGGCCCTCCACCCAGTCGCCCTCGTAGCGGTAGCCGTTGGTGCCCTCGAACACGCCCCGGCCGTGGCGCTGATCATTTTGGAACATGCCCTCGTAGCGGTCGCCGTTGGCGTAGCGCACGGTGCCCTGCCCCTCGCGGCGCCCGTCCACCAGCGCGCCCTCGTAGACGTCGCCCGAGGGCTGCGTCAGCACGCCGGTGCCGGTGATCGCGCCCTCCAGCCAGTCGCCCTCGTAGCGCACCCCGTCGGGGGTCACGAGCGTGCCGGTGCCGTGGCGCTGGTCGGCCATCATGCCGCCCTCGTAGGTGGAGCCGTCGGCATAGGTGATGCGCCCCTCGCCCTCCTTGCGGTTCTCCGCCCAGCCGCCCTCGTAGCGGTAGCCCGAAGGCGCCTCGAGCACGCCCGTGCCGTGGTGCTTGGCGTCGACGAAGCTGCCGGTGTAGCGGCGCCCGTCGGCGTAGTCAGCCACGCCCTCGCCCTCGATCCGCCCGTCGGTCCACTCGCCCTGGTAGGTGGAGCCGTCGGGAAAGGTGATCGTGCCCTGCCCGTGGGGCTTGCCGGAGGCGAACTCGCCCTCGTAGACCGAGCCGTCCGGGAAACGCGCGCGGCCGATGCCGCGGATCTCGCCCTCGACCCACTCGCCGGTGTACTCGTAGCCCGACGGCAGGCGGTAGGTGCCGGTGCCGTGCTGCACCCCGTCGCGGAACGTGCCCTCGTAGACGCCGCCGCCCTCGTACTGCTTGGTCGCGACCTCCTGCGCCCCGGCCGCCGTGGCGGCCAGCAGCGCGCCGGTCAAGGCGATCCTGCCGATCATGCGTGCGCTCTCCCTCGTAGTGCCCCGTGGCCCGCGCAGGGGCCGTCGCCCCGCACGCTAGGCGAGCGGCCCCGCTCCCGCAACTGCGCCCGACGGTCACGGCCCCCGCGGGCCGCCGCCTGCGCAGGCGGGGGGGCCGATGCGCCGGCGCCGCGCCACGCATCTTCGACCCGGGGCACGGACCCGTGCGTGGCCCCCTTCCATACGCCCGCGCCCGGGGGCCGCAGCCCCCTGCCGCCATCTGCGCATGGACGCGCGGGCCGGTGCACGACCGCCCCGCGCAACCGGCCCCCGAGGGCAACGGCCCACCCCCGCTCCCGCGCGTGGGAGCGCACCAGCCTGCGCCCCCCTCTTGCTCGATCACCGAAGGGGTGCGCCCCGTTGCCGCCTAACACATGCGTCCCGATGCTCGGGCCGGGGCCGCGCTGCACCGCCGCACGCCTGCGTCCGAGGATCGCTTGGGCCGCCACCGAGGCGCACACGCGTCCTGCGAGCGCGTCGGTTCCGGTCCGACCAGCCACGCCCCTCCCCCGAGGATCACGCCACCCGCTCCGGCGCGTCCCCGGACATGGACGCAGAGGCGGGCGCGCCGACTCCCTCCGCGTTCGCCCCAAGGGGCAACGGTTCGACACCGCATCCGCACGCGCCGACGCATCGGTCGCGGCGCCCACCCCTCTCCACACCCGATCATCGCATGGTCACGCCCCACCGATGCCGCCGCCCTCGCAGGGGCGATTCCTCGCCCGGCCCCGTGCGGCGCCGAACCGCCCCGCCCTCGGGCCCGCGAACCGAACGGCCGGTGCCGCGGCCCCCGACGCGCCGGCGCGCGGGCCGGTGCGACGCCTCCCCACCCGCTTGCGGTCACGGGGTCCGACTCGCCGCGATTCCACGCACGTCCGACCCAATGCCCGGGTCGGCGAGCCGCCGCTGCCCCACGCGCGTGCACCCGAGCGCCACCCCCTCCCCCCCGCGCATCCGCGCACGGGCCGGTGCGCCGGCTGGGGGTCGCGTTCGCCCGCGCTCCTCGCCTACCTTGGGGGGAACGCACACCAACGAGAGGCATCCCATGACCGCCCGCATCGCGATCGTCGGCGGAGGCTACGTCGGCGCGACGCTCGCCCGCGCGCTGGACCCCCACGCCGCCGTCACCCTGGTCGAGCCGCGCACCCACTTCATCCACGCCCCCGCGACCATCCGCGCGGTCGTGGAGCCCGAGCTGCTCGACCGCGCGCTCATCCCCCTCGACCGCCTGCTCGCGCGCGGCGAGGTCGTCCGCGCCCGCGCCGCCGCGGTGGACGCGGGGGGCGTGACGCTCGCGGACGGGGGCCGCGTCGCCGCGGACTGGATCGTGGTCGCCACCGGGTCCGCCAACGGCGCGCCGTTCAAGCCCGAGGGCGACGACCTCGCGGCGTTCCGCGCCGCCAGCCGCCGCGCCCACGAGCAGCTCCGCGCCGCCGAGACGGTGGCCATCGTCGGCGCCGGCGCCGTGGGCGTGGAGCTGGCCGGCGAGATCGCCTACGCCATGCCCGGCAAGCGCGTCACCCTCGTCTCGGGCACGCCGCGCCTCTTTCCGGACCAGCCCGAGGCCCTCGGCGACGCGCTGGCCGCCAAGCTGCGGGCGATGGGCGTCACGCTGATCCTCGGCGCCCGCGCCGAAGGACTGCAGAGCACCACCGAGCCCCACCCCGGCACCCTGCGCCTGCCCGACGGCACGGAGCACCGCTTCGACCTCGTGTTCCCCGCCCTTGGCTCGCGCCCCGACACCGCGCTCCTCGCTGGCCTGCCCGGCGCGCGCCTGGCGGCGGCGGGCCGCGTCGCGGTCGATCCCTGGCTGCGCCCCTCGACGCTGGAGAACGTGTTCGCCGCCGGCGATGCGGTCGACGCCGGCGACGGCATGACCATCGTTACCACCAGCCGGCAGGTTCCGTGGCTCCGCCGCACCCTCCGGGCCGTGGCGAAGGGCCGCCGGGTCGAGGCCCTCGCGCCGTTCCGGCCCTGGGGCCCGAAGGCGCCGATCCTCGTGCCCCTCGGGCCGCAGCGCGGAAACTCCTTCCTCGGCCTCTTCACCGCCGGCGACTTCGTGACCCGCAAGATGAAGGGCGCGGACCTCTTCGTGCCCAAGTACCGCAAGCTTCTTAACCAGGCGTGAACGGCACGCGCGCCCTCCGGGAGGGCGCCTCCGCGTCTGCACGGGGGGTGTACGGGGGGTGCACGGGGGGCGCCCCCCGGATTCGGGCCGCTTCCCCCGCCCCGCCCCCCGCGCTAGGTGCGGGCCATGACCCGCCGCTTCCGCCTCTCGCTCGCCCAGATCAACCCCGCCCTGGGCGACCTGGACGCCAACCACCGACGCATCGTGCAGGCTTGGAAAAAGGGCCGCGACGAGGGCGTCGACATGGTCGCCTGCCCCGAGATGGCGCTGTCCGGCTATCAGCCGCTCGACCTCGCCCGCAAGCCCGCCTTCGTCGCCGACTGCACCCGCCACCTCGATGAAATCGTTCGGGAATGTGCCGACGGCCCCGCCCTCGGCGTCGGCCTCCCGGTCTGGCCGCCGGGCTGCGAGAAGCCGTTCAACGCCTGGGTGGTGATGCAGGGCAGCCGCGTCGTCGCCGAGCTGCTCAAGCACCACCTGCCCAACTACAAGGTGTTCGACGAGAAGCGCTATTTCGACAGCGGCCCCGTGTCCGGCCCGTATGCGGTGAACGGCGTGCGCATCGGCTCGCCCATCTGCGAGGACGCCTGGTATGACGACGTCGCCGAGACCCACGCTGAGACCGGCGCCGAGATCCTCGTGGTCCCCAACGGCTCGCCCTACTTCGGCGGCAAGCAGGACGTGCGCTACAGCGTGATGGTCGCGCGCACCGTCGAGACCGGCCTGCCGCTGGCCTACCTGAACCTCGTGGGCGGTCAGGACGATCAGGTCTTCGACGGCGCCAGCTTCGTGCTGAACCCCCACGGCGCCCTCGCCCTCCACATGCCCTCGTTCCAGGAGGCGCAGGAGACCGTCACCTTCGAGGAGGGCGAGGACGGCTGGCGCGCCCTCGACGGACCGCTCGCCCCCCAGCCCGAGGGCATCGGCGCCGACTACCAGGCCATGGTGCTGGCGACCCGCGACTACTTTCGCAAGACGGGCTTCCGCGAGGCGATCCTCGGGCTCTCGGGCGGGGTCGACAGCGCCATCGTCGCGGCCATCGCCGCCGACGCGCTGGGGCCGGACAACGTGCATTGCGTGATGCTGCCCTCGCGCTACACCAGCCAAGCTTCGCTCGACGATGCCGCGGACGCCGCCCGGCGGCTGGGCGCGCGCCTCGACACCGTGGGCATCGGCGGCCCCGTGGACGCGGTCACCGAGGCGCTGGCCCCGCTCTTCGAGGGCACCTCCCCCGACCTCGCCGAGGAGAACGTGCAGAGCCGCCTGCGCGGCCTCCTCCTCATGGCGCTGTCCAACAAGTTCGGGGCGATGCTCCTGACCACCGGCAACAAGTCCGAGGTCGCCGTGGGGTACTCCACGATCTACGGCGACATGTCGGGCGGCTACAATCCGGTGAAGGACCTCTACAAGACGCGTCTCTTCGAGGCCTGCCGCTGGCGCAATGCGAACCACGTCGGCTGGTTCCTCGGCCCCGAGGGCGAGGTGATCCCGCCCGCGATCATCGACAAGCCGCCCACCGCCGAGCTGCGCGAGGACCAGCTCGACGAGGACTCGCTGCCGCCCTACCCGGTGCTCGACGACATCCTCCAGCGCCTGATCGACCGCGAGCAGTCCGTGGCCGAGGTGGTCTCTGCCGGGCACGAGCGGGAGACCGTGAAGCACGTCGAGCGGCTGATCTACCAGTCCGAGTACAAGCGCTTCCAGTCCGCCCCCGGCGCGCGCCTGACGCAGCGGGCGTTCTGGCTCGACCGGCGCTATCCCATCGCGATGCGCTGGCGCGATCCGTCGTGAAGGAGCGAGGGGCCAGCCCCTCGCGCTCCCCGAGGTATTTTCGGAAGCAAAGAAGGGCGCGTTAGGGTGTCCTTAACCGCGCCGTGTCATCAACCTCGTCGCGGAACAGGCTGAGGAGCCGATGGCCGCAAGCGAAGACGCCCCGCCGCGGGCCCGAGGCGCGCGGTAGGGTGCGCCTCTTTGCTTTCCCAAATACCTCCCCCGGAGGGCCGGCCCGCCACGGGCCGCTCCGCCCGCCCGCCCGCCGCGCAACGGCGCAAACCAATTGCGGCCCCGCCCCCCGCGCGGCATCACCGCCCCATGAGCATCTTCCATCTCGCCTTCAACGTCCGCGACCTCGATGGCGCCCGCCGCTTCTACGGCGACCTCCTCGGCTGCCGCGAGGGCCGGTCCACCGACACCTGGGTCGACTTCGACTTCTTCGGCCACCAGATCAGCCTCCACCTCGGCGAGCCCTTCGCCCACGCCCCAACCGGCAAGGTGGGCGATCACATGGTGCCCATGCCCCACTTCGGCGTGCTGCTGACGATCGACGCGTGGCGCGTGCTGGCCGACCGGCTGGAGGCCGCCGGCACCGAGTTCGTGATCGCCCCCACGCGCCGGTTCGAGGGCGAGCCGGGCGAGCAGGCGACGATGTTCCTGCTCGACCCCTTCGGCAATCCGCTGGAGTTCAAGGGCATGCGCGACCCCGCCGGCTCGGCCTTCGCCACATGACGCGGGTCCTCTTCGCCGCGAAGCCCAATCGCTGGGAGGAGTATCGCGAGGTGCTTCCGGCTGCGTTGCGCGAGGCCGGGGTGGACGCCGAGATCGTGCAACTCGGCGAGGCCGACCCCGCCACGGTGGACTGGATCGTCTATGCTCCGAACTCCGCGCTGCAGGACTTCGGCCCCTACACGGCGCTCAAGGGCGTGCTGAACCTCTGGGCCGGGGTCGAGGACGTCGAGGGCAACCGCACGCTCCGCGCGCCCCTCGCGCGCATGGTCGACGCCGGCCTGACGCAAGGCATGGTGGAGTGGGTGGTGGGCCACGTGCTGCGCCACCACCTCGGGATGGACGCGCACGTCGCGAACCCCGAGCACCGCTGGCACGACGCCGCCCCGCCGCTGGCCGCGGACCGGCCCGTGGCGATGCTGGGCATGGGCGCGCTCGGGTCCGCCTGCGCGAGCGCGCTGGCGCAGCTCGGCTTCCCGGTCACGGGCTGGTCGCGCTCGCCCAAGCGGGTCGAGGGCGTGCGCTCGGTCACGGGCGAGGACGGGCTGCGCGAGGCGCTGGGCGGGGCGGAGATCGCCGTGCTGCTGGTGCCGCACACCCGCTCCACCGAGGATCTCATGGACGCCCGCCGTCTCGCCTGGATGCGCCCCGGCGCCGTGCTCCTGAACCCCGGCCGCGGCGCGCTGGTGGTGGAGGACGCGCTGCTGGAGGCCCTGGATCGCGGCCACCTCGCCCACGCCACGCTCGACACCCACCGGGTCGAGCCGCTGCCCGAAGGCCACCCGTTCTGGAGCCACCCGAAGGTGACGGTCACGCCCCACGTCGCCTCGGCCACGCGCCCCGCCACGGCCGCCCGCGTGATCGCCGAGAACGTCCGCCGGGGCGAGGCGGGCGAGCCGCTCCTCCATCTCGTGGACCGCAGCGAGGCGCTGGCCTAAGGCTTCTCCCATGCACCGCCTCACCCCCCTCGCCGAGAGCCTGCCCGCCACCGTCCCCTTCGTCGGTCCCGAGACGCAGGAGCGCAGCCGGGGCCGCCCCTTCGCCGCCCGCCTCGGCGCCAACGAGAGCGGCTTCGGCCCCTCGCCCCGTGCCGTGGAGGCGATGGCGCGGGCGGCGCGCGATGCCTGGATGTACGGCGACCCCGAGGTCCACGACCTGCGCCACGCCCTCGCCGCCCACCACGGGGTGCCGGTGGAGAGCATCGTCGCCGGCGAGGGGATCGACGGGCTGCAGGCCTACCTCGTTCGCTTGCTGGTCGCGCCCGGCGACGCGGTGGTGACCTCGCTCGGCGCCTACCCGACCTTCGCCTTCCACGTGGCGGGGAACGGCGGCTCGCTCCACGCGGTGCCCTACCGGGACGACCGCGAGGACCTGCACGCCCTCGCCGCGAAGGCCCGCGAGACCGGCGCGAAGCTCGTCTACCTCGCCAACCCCGACAACCCGATGGGCTCGTGGCACGGGGCGGACGCGGTGACGCGCTTCCTGGGTGACCTCCCCGAGGGCACCGTGCTCTGCCTCGACGAGGCCTATGCCGACCTTGCGCCGGCGGAGGCGATCCCCCCGCTCGACCCCACCGACGGCCGCGTGATCCGGATGCGGACCTTCTCCAAGGCGCACGGGCTGGCGGGATTGCGGGTGGGCTACGCGGTGGCGCACCCCGCGCTCGCGGGCGCCTTCGACCGTATCCGCAACCACTTCGGGCTGGGCCGCGTGGCGCAGGCCGGGGCGCTGGCCGCGCTGGAGGACGGGGCTTGGCTCGACCACGTGCGGGCCGAGGTGGCACGCTCGCGCGAGCGGATCGCCGGGATCGCCCGCGCCAATGGGCTCCAGCCGCTCCCCTCGGCCGCCAACTTCGTGGCCGTGGACTGCGGCCGGGACGGGGCCTTCGCGCGCCGCGTGCTCGACGCCCTCGGCGCGCGCGGCGTGTTCGTGCGGATGCCGGGCGTCGCCCCGCTCGACCGCTGCATCCGCGTGTCCTGCGGCCCCGAGCCGGACATGGCGCGGCTCGGCGAAGCCCTGCCGGAGGCCCTGCGCGACGCCCGCGCCTGACTTGCCACGGCGCCGCCGCTGCCTACCCTTCGCCGGAAGGAGGCCCCCGATGCGCACACGTCCCCAGCCCGATCCGGTGCCCGACTACACCAACGCCTTCCTCGCCATGAGCTGGCTGATCCTCGTGATGGCGCTCTGGGTGATCTGGGGCGTGTGGGGCTACGTCGCCGCGCTCGCCACGTGCGCGCTGGTGCAGGGCGGGATCGCGCGGCTGGCGCGGGTGCGGGTGGACCGCGACTAGGCCTTCGAGAGCACCCGGCTCGCCGCCTCCAGCGCGCCCGCGCCGTGGGGCACCGCCAGCGCCTTGAGACCTGCGTCGATGGCGGCGAGCGTCCCCATCATCGCATGGCCCGAGACGTGGCCCATGTGGCCCACCCGGAAGAAGCCGTCCCACGCGGGCGTCCCCGGATCGGCCATGCCGATCCCGATCCCCAGGGTGACGCCGAAGCGCATCTCGCACCACTCCCGCAGCGCGGTGCCCCGCTTCGGCAGGCGCACCGCCGTCACCGCGTGGGAGCGGTGCGCCGGGTCGCGCACGTTCAGCTCTAGCCCGCCCGGCGCCTCCCACGCCTCGAACGCGGCCCACAGGGCCTGCGCGAGCAGCGCGTGGCGCGCCCAGACGGCCTCCACTCCCTCCTCGCGCACGATCATGTCGAGGGCCTCGCGCAGGCCGTAGAGATGGTGCGTCGGGCCGGTGCCGTTGAAGTAGCGGAAGTAGACAGCCGGGTTCGTGCGCGGCCGCCAGTCCCAGTAGGAGGTGGCGAGGTCGGAGCGGTCGCGGGCGCGGTCGGCCTTGGCGGAGTAGAACACGAAGCACACGCCCGGCGGCGTCATCAGCCCCTTCTGCGAGCCGGTGATCGCCACGTCCACGCCCCAGGCGTCCATCTCGAATACGTCGCAGCCCATGGAGGCGATGCAGTCCGCGTGGAGCAGCGCGGGGTGGCCCGCCGCGTCGATCTCGCGGCGGATCGCCAGCAGGTTCGAGCGCACCGAGGACGAGGTGTCCACGTGGACGCACAGCACCGAACGGATCTCGTGGTTCGTGTCGGCGCGCAGCCGCTCGCCGATGGCGGCGGGGTCCATCGGGTCGCGGTTGCCGAAGTCGAGGAACTCCACCCGCAGCCCCAAACCTTCCGCCACCGCCGCCCAGCCGTCCGCGAAGCTGCCCGTGCGCGGCACCAGCACCAGATCGCCCCGGGCGTGGGTGTTGGCCAGCCCCGCCTCCCAGGCGGCGTGGCCGTTGCCGATGTAGATCGTCGCGTTCCCTTCGGTCCGCGCCACCCGCTTCAGGTCGGGGATCAGCGAATGCGTCAGGTCCACGATCGGCCCGGTGTAGATGTTGGGCGCCGGCCGGTGCATCGCGCGCAGCACGCGCTCGGGCATGATCGAGGGGCCGGGAATGGCGAGGGTGTGGGGACCGTGGGCGATGCTCATGGGCGGATCGCTACGCGCGGGCACGGGGCGGGTCAACGCGGGGCGCCGGGAAGCGCCGTTGCGCGGAGGCGCGGCCTTTCGCCCCGGCGCCCCGCGCCCTATCTCGGGCCCATGGAACGCACCCTCCTCCGCATCGACGGCCCCGACGCCGACCGCTTCCTCGCCGGCCTCCTGACCCGCGACGTGCCCGCCGAGGGGCTGGGCTACGCCGCCCTCCTCAATCCGCAGGGCAAGTACCTCGCCGACTTCCTCGCCTTCCGCGAGGACGGGGCGACCTGGCTCGACGCCCCCGCCGCGCTGGCCGAAGGCTTGGCGCAGCGGCTCGGCATGTACCGCCTGCGGTCGAAGGTGGGGATCGAGGCGACCGACCGGCCCGTGCGCGCGGGCCTGGGCGAGCCGCCCGAGGGCGCGCTGCCCGACCCGCGCCCCGGCATGGGCTGGCGCGCCTACGATGCCGGCTCCGCCGAGGCCGTGGACTGGGACGCGGTGCGAGTCGAGCACCTCGTGCCCGAGGGCGGCGCGGAGCTGATCCCGAACGAGAGCTACATCCTGGAGATGGGCTTCGAGCGCCTCGGCGGCGTGGACTTCCGCAAGGGCTGCTACGTGGGCCAGGAGGTGACGGCGCGCATGAAGCACAAGACCGAGCTGCGGAAGGGCCTCGCGCGGGTGCGGCTGGAGGAGGGCACGGCCGCGCCGGGCGCGGAAATCACGGTGGACGGCAAGCCGGCGGGCACGCTCCACACGGTGTCCGAGGGCCGGGCGCTCGCCTACCTGCGCTTCGACCGCGCCGAGGGCGCGATGCAGGCCGGCGACGCCGAGGTGAGGCTGGACGCGCGCGGCTGACGCCCCCCCGGCGAATCCTCTCCGAAGGATTCGCGCCCCCGCGGATCGTTCCCGAACGATCCGCCCGTCGGTTGCCGCGCCGCGCCCATGCCCCTAGCTAGGTTCGGACCCAAGGAGAGTTCGATGCCGACACGCACCTTCGACGCCGCCCGCGACGCCGGCGGAAAGAACCTCGGGGACCTGCCCGAGTGGGACCTGAGCGACCTCTACGCCGCCCCCGACGCTCCCGAGCTCGCCGCCGACCTCGACTGGTACGAGACCGAGGCGCGCACCTATGCCGCCGACTACGAGGGCAAGCTGGCCGACCTCGACACCGACGCCATGCTGCGCGCGATCCGGCGCCACGAGCGGCTCGACGCGGTGGGCGGCCGGATCATGAGCTACGCGGGCCTGCGCTACTACCAGCAGACCGGCGACGCCGAGCGGGGCAAGTTCCTCAGCGACATGCAGGACCGCCTCACGGACGCCTCCGCCGCGCTCGTGTTCTTCAACCTCGAGTTCAACCGCCTCGACGACGCCGTCCTCGAGGCGCACTACGCCGCCAGCCCGGACCTCGCCCGCTACCGCCCCGCGCTGGACCGCCTGCGCGCCATGAAGCCGCACCAGCTGTCCGACGAGATGGAACGCTACTTCCACGACGCCTCCGTGGTGGGCGCGAGCGCGTGGAACAAGCTGTTCGACGAGACCACCGCCGCCCTGGAGTTCGAGGTGCGCGGCGAGACGCTGAACATCGAGGGCGTGGCCTCCAAGCTCTCCGAGCAGGACCGCAGCTTGCGCGAGGAGGCCGCCCGCGAGATGGCCCGGGTTCTGGGCGCCAACACCCGCATCTTCGCGCGCGTGCACAACACGCTGGCCAAGGAGAAGGAGATCGAGGACCGCTGGCGCAAGCTGCCCACGCCGCAGTCCGCGCGCCACCTCGCCAACCATGTGGAACCCGAGGTGGTCGAGGCCCTGCGCGACGCCGTGGTGGCCGCCTACCCGCGCCTGAGCCACCGCTACTACGCGCTCAAGGCCAAGTGGCTGGGGCTGGACCAGCTCGAGGTCTGGGACCGCAACGCGCCCCTGCCTCTGGAGGCCGACCGCACGATCCCGTGGGACGAGGCCCGGCGCACCGTGGAGGACGCCTATCGCGGCTTCGACCCGCGCATGGCCGAGATCGCGCGCCCCTTCTTCGAGGACGGCTGGATCGATGCGCCGGTGAAGCCTGGCAAGGCCCCCGGTGCCTTCGCGCATCCCACGGTGACGGACGCGCATCCCTACGTGATGCTGAACTACCTCGGAAAGCCCCGCGACGTGATGACCTTGGCCCACGAGCTGGGCCACGGCGTCCATCAGGTGCTGGCGGCCGAGCAGGGCGAGTGGCTGTCCTCGACGCCGCTCACGCTCGCCGAGACGGCCAGCGTGTTCGGCGAAATGCTGACCTTCCGCGCCCTCCTGGAGCAGGCGCCCGACCGCAACGCCCGCAAGGTGCTCCTGGCGGGCAAGGTCGAGGACATGATCAACACCGTGGTGCGGCAGATCGCGTTCTACGACTTCGAGTGCAAGCTCCACGCAGCGCGCCGCGAGGGCGAGCTGACGCCCGAGACCATCGGCGCGCTGTGGATGTCGGTGCAGGGCGAGAGCCTCGGGCCGGCGGTGCGCTTCATGGACGGCTTCGAGAGCTTCTGGGGCTACATCCCCCACTTCGTGCACTCGCCCTTCTACGTCTACGCCTACGCCTTCGGCGACAGCCTCGTGAACGCGCTCTACGCGGCCTACGAGGCCGAGCCGGAGGGCTTCCAGGAGAAGTACCTCGACATGCTGCGGGCCGGCGGCTCGAAGCACCACCGGGAGCTGCTGGCCCCGTTCGGGCTCGATGCGTCGGACCCGGCGTTCTGGGACAAGGGCCTGTCGATGATCGAGGGGTTCATCGACCAGCTCGAGGCGATGGAGCGCGAGTCGGAGTAGGACGGGGTCCGGGGGACCCCGGCCCCGCCGAGCGTTGCCCGAGGCCCCTACACGTCCCACTCGTCGTCGGCGCGCACCTCGCCGATGGCCATCCAGTCGGCGCGCACCCGGGCGATCCGGGTGTCGCCCCAGGTGCGGAACACCAGCTCGAAGCCGTGGACGTCGATCGCCCCCACCGAGAGGTCGGCGCGGTGGTTCGCGGCCTCGCCGATGTCGAACATCGACAGCGAGGCGTGCACCGCGGGCGGGGACTTGAACGGCTCGGGGAACGGCTCGCGCAGGCGCACCTCGCGGGGGCCGCGGCCGGTCCACATCGCGCCGCCGTCCTCGAAGTCCGAGAACAGCAGGCGGCTGCCCTGCGCGACGCCGATCAGGTGGTTCTGCAGCTTGCGCATCGGCGCCCTCCCTCTCGGGGGAATACCGGCATCGCACGGAAACGAAAGCGGAAAGGGCCCCGGCGCGTGCCGGGGCCCCTTGCGGCGTCGCGGGTCCGCCCCGCGGGGCGGCGGACCTAGAGGTTGGGCTGCTTCGGGTCGAGCCCGATGTGCCCGCCCATGGCCACCATGTCCTCGACCAGCTTCGTGGCCGAGTCGATCGTGTCCTGGGGCGCGTCCTTGGCTTGGCCGCGGGCGTCCGCGACCCAGTCGTCGTAGACCTCCTGGGTGACGTCCGAGGCGGGCAGCGCCCGCTCGGCCAGCACCGTGGTGGAGTCCGGCCCGATCTCGGCGAAGCCGCCGGTGACCGCGAAGCGCTCCTCGCCGCCGTCCTCGGTCTCGATCACGAGCACGCCGGGGCGGAGCGAGGTGACCACGGGAGTGTGCCCCTCCATGGCCGCGAGGTCGCCGTCCGCGCCCGGGATGCGCACGGCGCGCACGTCCTTGGACGCGAGGCGCCGCTCGGGCGAGACGAGTTCGAAGCGCATGGCCATGGTCAGGCCGCCTCGGCCGCGAGCTTCTCGGCCTTGGCCTTCACCTCGTCGATGCCGCCCACCATGTAGAACGCCGCCTCGGGCAGGTGGTCGTACTCGCCGGCGACCACGGCCTTGAACGAGGCGATGGTCTCCTCGAGCGGCACCTGCACGCCGTCGGAGCCGGTGAACACCTTCGCCACGTCGAAGGGCTGCGACAGGAAGCGCTGGATCTTGCGCGCGCGGGCCACGGTGAGGCGGTCCTCCTCGGACAGCTCGTCCATTCCGAGGATGGCGATGATGTCCTGCAGCGACTTGTAGCGCTGGAGGGTCACCTGCACGTCGCGCGCCACCTGGTAGTGCTCCTCGCCGACCACGGCCGGGTCGAGGATGCGGGAGGTGGAGTCGAGCGGGTCCACGGCCGGGTAGATGCCCAGCTCCGAGATCGCGCGGCTCAGCACCGTGGTGGCGTCGAGGTGGGCGAAGGTGGTGGCGGGCGCGGGGTCGGTCAGGTCGTCCGCGGGCACGTAGACGGCCTGGATCGAGGTGATCGAGCCGGTCTTGGTGGAGGTGATCCGCTCCTGCATGGCGCCCATGTCGGTGGCCAGCGTCGGCTGGTAGCCCACCGCCGAGGGGATGCGGCCCAGGAGCGCCGAGACCTCGGAGCCGGCCTGGGTGAAGCGGAAGATGTTGTCCACGAAGAACAGCACGTCCGTGCCGGACTGGTCGCGGAACTGCTCGGCGAGGGTGAGGCCGGTCAGGGCGACGCGGGCGCGGGCGCCCGGCGGCTCGTTCATCTGGCCGTAGACCAGGGCCACCTGGGACTCCGAGAGGTTGTCCGGCTTGATGACGTTGGACTCGATCATCTCGTGGTAGAGGTCGTTGCCCTCGCGGGTGCGCTCGCCCACGCCGGCGAACACGGAGTAGCCCGAGTGCACCTTCGCGATGTTGTTGATCAGCTCCATGATCAGCACGGTCTTGCCCACGCCGGCGCCGCCGAAGAGGCCGATCTTGCCGCCCTTGGAGTAGGGGGCGAGCAGGTCGATAACCTTGATGCCGGTGACCAGGATCGACGTCTCGGTGGCCTGCTCCGCGAAGGCGGGCGCGGGCTGGTGGATCGGGCGACGCTCCTGGACGTCGAGGGGGGCGCCCTCGTCCACGGGCTCGCCGATCACGTTGAGGATGCGGCCGAGCGTGGCGTTGCCCACGGGCACCGAGATCGGCGCGCCGGTGTCGCGCACCTCCTGCCCGCGCACGAGGCCCTCGGTCGCGTCCATGGCGATGGTGCGGACCGAGTTCTCGCCGAGGTGCTGCGAGACCTCGAGCACGAGGCGCTTGCCGTTGTTGTCGGTCTCGAGAGCGTTGAGGATCTCAGGCAGATCGCCGTCGAACTGGACGTCGACGACCGCGCCGATGACCTGGGTTACCTTGCCGTTTGCCATATCATGGTCTCCGTATCGTCAGAGCGCTTCCGCGCCCGAGATGATCTCGATGAGTTCGTTGGTGATGACCGCCTGCCGCGAGCGGTTGTACTCGATGGTCAGCTTGTCAATCATCTCGCCGGCGTTGCGGGTGGCGTTGTCCATGGCGGACATGCGCGCGCCCTGCTCGGACGCCCCGTTCTCCAGGAGCGCCGAGAAGATCGCCGTGGCCACGCCGCGGGGCAGCAGGTCGGCCAACACCGCCTCCTCGGAGGGCTCGTAGTCGTATAGCGCCGAGGCGTCCGCGTCCTCGGGCACCTCGAACGGGATCACCTGCTGCGCCGTGGGCACCTGGGAGATCACGCTCTCGAAGCGCGCGAAGAACAGCGTGGCGACGTCGAACTCGCCCGCGTCGAAGCGGCGCAGCACGTCGGCGGCGATGCGGCTGGCGTCCGCGTAGCCCACGCGCTTCACCTCCGAGAGGTCCACGTGGCCCACGAGGTGGTCGCCCCACTCGCGGCGGAGCGACTCGCGGCCCTTCTTGCCGACGGTGAGGATCTTCACCGTCTTGCCCTGCCCGCGCAGCTTGCCCGCGTGGGCCTTGGCGAGCTTGGCGATGTTGCCGTTGAAGCCCCCGCAGAGGCCCCGCTCGGCGGTCATCACCACGAGGAGGTGCGTCTTGTCGTCACCGGTGCCGCGCACGAGGCGCGGCGCCGAGTCCGAGCCCTGCACGCCGGCGGCCAAGGAGGCCAGCACGGCGTTCATGCGCTCGGCGTAGGGGCGGCCCGCCTCGGCGGCGTCCTGCGCCCGCCGCAGCTTGGCCGCGGCGACCATCTGCATGGCCTTGGTGATCTTGCGGGTCGACTTGACCGACTCGATCCGGTTCTTGAGGTCCTTCAGGGAAGGCATGGCTCTCTCCCGTCAGGCGATCAGGCGAAGGTCTTGGCGTACTCGTCGACCGCCGCCTTCAGCTTGGCTTCGGCGTCGCCCTTGATCTTGGGGTCCTCGTTGGTGATCCAGTCGAGCACGTCGCTCTTCTGGTTGCGCATGAACTTGAGCAGCCCGTCCTCCCAGCGGCCCACGTCCGAGACGGCGACCTTGTCGAGGTAGCCGTTCGTGCCCGCGAAGATCACGCAGACGATCTCGGCGTTGGTGAGCGGCGAGTACTGGGGCTGCTTCATCAGCTCCGTGAGGCGCGCGCCGCGGTTCAAGAGGCGCTGGGTCGAGGCGTCGAGGTCGGAGCCGAACTGCGCGAAGGCGGCCATCTCGCGGTACTGCGCGAGGCTGAGCTTCACGGGGCCGGCGACCGACTTCATGGCGTTGGTCTGGGCCGAGGAGCCCACGCGGCTGACCGAGAGGCCGGTGTTCACGGCCGGGCGGATGCCCTGGAAGAACAGGTCGGTCTCCAGGAAGATCTGGCCGTCGGTGATCGAGATCACGTTGGTCGGGATGAACGCCGACACGTCGCCGCCCTGCGTCTCGATGATCGGCAGCGCGGTCAGCGAGCCGGCGCCGTTGGCCTCGTTCAGCTTGGCCGAACGCTCCAGCAGGCGCGAATGGAGGTAGAACACGTCGCCGGGGTAGGCCTCGCGGCCGGGCGGGCGGCGCAGCAGCAGCGACATCTGGCGGTAGGCCACGGCCTGCTTGGACAGGTCGTCGTATACGATGAGGGCGTGCCGGCCGTTGTCGCGGAAATGCTCGGCCATGGCGGTGGCCGCGTAGGGGGCCAGGAACTGCATCGGCGCGGGGTCCGAGGCGGTGGCGGCGACCACGATCGAGTAGTCGATCGCGCCGGTCTCCTCGAGGCGCTTCACCAGCTGCGCCACGGTGGAGCGCTTCTGGCCGATGGCGACGTAGACGCAGTAGAGCTTCTTCGACTCGTCGTCGCCGGCGCGCTCGTTGTAGACCTTCTGGTTCAGGATCGCGTCGAGGGCCACGGCGGTCTTGCCGGTCTGGCGGTCGCCGATGATCAGCTCGCGCTGGCCGCGGCCGATCGGGATCATGGCGTCCACGGACTTGAGGCCGGTGGCCATCGGCTCGTGCACCGACTTGCGCGGGATGATGCCCGGCGCCTTGCTGTCGGCCACCCGGGTCTCGGTGGTGTTGATCGGGCCCTTGCCGTCGATCGGCTGGCCGAGGCCGTCGACCACGCGGCCGAGCAGCGCGTCGCCCGCGGGCACCGACACGATGGAGTTGGTGCGCTTGACGGTATCGCCCTCGGCGATGTCGCGGTCGGAGCCGAAGATCACGACGCCGACGTTGTCGGACTCGAGGTTCAGGGCCATGCCCTGGATGCCGCCCGGGAACTCGACCATCTCGCCGGCCTGGACGTTGTCGAGGCCGTAGATGCGGGCGATGCCGTCGCCGACGCTGAGCACGCGGCCCACCTCGGCCACCTCGGCCTCCTGGCCGAAGTTCTTGATCTGATCCTTCAGGATCGCGGAAATCTCGGCTGCCTGGATGGCCATTTCAGCGGACCTCTTTCATCGTGTTCTGGAGCGCGTCGAGCTTCGCGCGGATGGATGTGTCGATCATCTTGGAGCCCATGCGGACCACGAGGCCGCCGATCAGGCTCTCGTCGACGGTGACATCGAGCTTCACGTCGCGGCCCGTCGACGCCTTGAGCGCCGCGGCGAGCCGCTCGCGCTGGTCGTCCGACAGGGCCTGGGCGGCGTGCACCTTCGCGGTGACCTCGCCGCGCTGGTCCTCGAGGCGCAGCTTCAGCGCCTCCACCAGGGCGGGGGCCACGAACAGGCGGCGCTTCTGGGCCATGAGGCGCAGGGTGTTGGTCATGGTGTCGCCCAGCCCGAGCGCGCCGGCCACGGCGGCGACGGCGTTCGCCTGCTCGGCGCGGCCGATCACCGGCGAGCGTAGCACCTCGCGCAGGTCCGAGGAGCCGCGGATCGCCTCGTCGAGGGCGGCCACGTCGGCTTCGAGCTTGCCGAGATCGTCGGCGTCGCGGCTCAGGTCGAAGACGGCCTGCGCGTAGCGCGAGGCGATCCCCATCGAGACAGAGGCTGGTTCGGACACGTCCACCCTTTCAGCAGTCTTCCGCGCCTGCCGATTCCCCCCGGCGGGACGCTCAACAGATCCGGGCCGAGACCCGGATCACGAAATCGCGCCCCCTCTAGCAGAGGGGTTTTCACCCTGCAACCGCGCCCCCGCCGCGGAGCAGCGAAACCCGCGCCTCCCGGCACCGCCGGGACCGGTGCGCGCCGGGCGCCCGATCGCAGCCGGCACGGTGCCCGCCCGGGGGCTCAGCCCGCCGCAGTCGGCTCGGCCACGCCCTCCAGCACCCGCAGCGGCCGGCGCACCCGCTCGGCGAGGCCGGGCCGGGGCCGCGCGGGCACCTGCTTCGAGACCTCCAGGAGGATCACGCCCCCGCCGCCCGAGTGGCTGACCCGCTGGCCCATGCGCTCCAGCACCCCGTGCGAGCGCAGCCAGAAGTTCGCCTCCGAGGGCGGGCCGAACAGCGCGGCGTAGTGCCGCTCGGGCACGAAGCCCGCCGCTTTGGCCTGCGACTCCAGCTGCGCCACCGAGTAGGGCCGGCCGAAGCCGAACGGCGTGGTCTCGCGCCGCGCCCACAGCCCCGATCGGTTCGGCACCACGAACACCGCGCGCCCCCCCGGCCCCAGCACCCGCGCGCACTCCTCCATGAGCGCGGTGGGATTCTCGGACGTCTCCAGACCGTGCAGCACCACCAGCCGGTCCACTACCCCGGTGTCGAGCGGCCAGAGCGTCTCCTCGCACAAGGTGGACACGTTCCGCATGCCTGCGGGCCAGTGCATCACGCCCTGCGGCCCGGGCATCAGCGCCACCACCCGGCGGCTCTCGGCGAGAAAGGGGCGCAGCAGCGGCACCGCGAATCCGAAGCCTGCCACGGTCAGCCCCTTGGTGTCGGGCCACATCGCCACCAGCCGGTCGCGGATCGCGCGCTGCGCCGCGCGCCCGAGCCGGGTGCGGTAGTAGAAGCGGCGCAGGTCGAGCACGTCGAGATGCATGAGGCCCCTTAGCGCGCCCGCGCGCCCGCGCACAGACCCGCCGCGTCCCGGCAGCGCGCCGCCGGGCCGGGCCGCGCCCCCTTGGCGCCCGCGTCCGGGCGGCGCATCGTGCCCCTCGAAGGAGACTGCCATGTCCGACGCCTCGCCCGCCCCCATGCCCCCGCATCTCGACCTCGACGCGGGCGGCACCGCGCTCGATGCGCTCGTGGTGATCCCGATGATGCGCGACCGTTTTCCCGACCTGCTCGACAACTACGGCTGGATGCTCCGCGCGGGCGACCGGGTGGCCTGCGTCGACGTGGCGCGGGCGGCCCCGCACCTGGAGGCCGCCGAGGCGCGCGGCTGGCGCATCACCGACGTGCTCCTGACGCACCACCACCCCGACCACGTGGAGGGCGTGGGGGAGCTGGTGCGCGAGACGGGCGCGACGGTCTGGGGCGCGGCGGCCGACCGCAGCCGCCTGCCCCGGCTCGACCACGCGCTGGAGCCGGGCGGCACGGTGGAGCTTGGCGACGCCTCGGCCCGCGTCTGGGACGTGTCGGGCCACACGGTGGGGCACGTGGCCTACGTGTTCGACGGCATCGCCTTCACGGGCGACAGCCTGATGAACGGCGGATGCGGCCGCCTGTTCGAGGGAAGCCCCGAGCAGATGCACGCCTCGCTGGCGCAGTTCGCCGACCTGCCGGAGGACACGCTGATCGCCTCGGGGCACGAGTACACCGCCACCAACCTGCACTTCGCGCTCACGCTTGAACCGGGCAACGCGGCGCTTATCTCCCGTCTCAAGGAGGCCCGGACGGCCCTGGTGCGGGGCGCGCCGACCGTTCCGACGCCCCTGGAGACCGAACGCCGCACCAACCCCTTCCTGCGCTGCCACCTGCCCGGCCTTAAGGCCGCGACCGGCACCGAAGGGCGCCCCGACACCGAGACCTTCGCCGCCGCGCGGCGGGGACGCGACGCCTTCTGAGGCGCCGCCCCCGCACGGTGCCCGATTGCGGGCACGGCGGATCACCAAACGATGACGCGGGCGACAAAACGCTTGAAGCGGCGCCCCCGACAACCAAAACTTAAAGCAAGGCGGTTACGCACCGGGCGGACCGCGGCCAAGCCCAGGAGAACATCATGCCCTCGTTCTCGAACACACTCGAGCAGGCGATCCACGCGGCACTCGCGCAGGCCAACTCGCGCCGCCACGAGCTGGCCACCCTGGAGCATCTGCTCCTCGTGCTCATCGACGAACCCGACGCGGCCCGCGTGATGCAGGCCTGCGGCGTCGACCTCGACCAGCTCCGCCAGACCGTGGAGGAGTTCATCGAGGACGACCTCTCCACCCTCGTCACGGACGTGGAGGGCTCCGAGGCCGTGCCCACGGCCGCCTTCCAGCGCGTGATCCAGCGCGCCGCGATTCACGTGCAGTCCTCGGGCCGCACCGAGGTGACCGGCGCCAACGTGCTCGTCGCCATCTTCGCCGAGCGCGAGTCGAATGCCGCCTACTTCCTGCAGGAGCAGGACATGACGCGCTACGACGCGGTGAACTTCATTGCCCACGGCGTCGCCAAGGACCCCTCCTTCGGCGAGGCGCGCCCCGTGCAGGGCGCCGAGGACGAGGACGAGATGCCGGTCGAGGGGCAGACCGGCGGCCCGAACCCGTCCGAGAACCGCGAGAGCGCGCTCGCCAAGTATTGCGTGGACCTCAACAAGAAGTCCGCGAAGGGCGACATCGATCCGCTGATCGGCCGCGAGCACGAGGTGGAGCGCGCGATCCAGGTGCTGTGCCGCCGGCGCAAGAACAACCCGCTGCTCGTGGGCGACCCCGGCGTGGGCAAGACCGCGATCGCCGAAGGCCTCGCCTTCAAGATCGTCCAGGGCGAGGTGCCGGCCGTGCTGTCGGGCGCCACGATCTACTCGCTCGACATGGGCGCGCTCCTCGCCGGCACCCGCTACCGCGGCGACTTCGAGGAGCGGCTCAAGGCCGTGGTCACAGAGCTGGAGGATCACCCCGACGGCGTGCTCTTCATCGACGAGATCCACACCGTGATCGGCGCCGGCGCCACCTCGGGCGGAGCGATGGACGCGTCCAACCTGCTGAAGCCCGCGCTCCAGGGCGGCAAGCTGCGCACCATGGGCTCCACCACCTACAAGGAGTTCCGCCAGCACTTCGAGAAGGACCGCGCCCTGTCGCGGCGTTTCCAGAAGATCGACGTCAACGAGCCCTCGGTCGAGGATACCGTGAAGATCCTGAAGGGTCTCAAGGACCGCTTCGAGGATCACCACTCGATCAAGTACACGGCCGACGCCATCAAGTCGGCGGTGGAGCTGTCGGCGCGCTACGTCAACGACCGCAAGCTGCCAGACAAGGCGATCGACGTGATCGACGAGGCGGGCGCCGCGCAGGCCCTCGTGGCCGAGTCCAAGCGCCGCAAGACCATCGGCGTGAAGGAGATCGAGGCCGTGGTCGCCAAGATCGCGCGCATCCCGCCCAAGAACGTCTCGAAGGACGACGCCGAGGTGCTGCGCGACCTGGAAGGCTCGCTCAAGCGCGTGGTGTTCGGCCAGGACCCGGCGATCGAGGCGCTGGCCTCGGCCATCAAGCTCTCCCGCGCCGGCCTGCGCGAGCCCGAGAAGCCCATCGGCAACTACCTGTTCGCCGGCCCCACCGGCGTGGGCAAGACCGAGGTGGCCAAGCAGCTCGCCGACACGCTCGGCATCGAGATGCTGCGCTTCGACATGTCGGAGTACATGGAGAAGCACGCCGTCAGCCGCCTGATCGGCGCGCCGCCGGGCTACGTGGGCTTTGACCAGGGCGGCCTGCTGACCGACGGCGTGGACCAGCACCCGCACTGCGTGCTCCTGCTCGACGAGATCGAGAAGGCGCACCCGGACGTCTACAACATCCTCCTGCAGGTGATGGACCACGGCAAGCTGACGGACCACAACGGCCGCACGGTCGACTTCCGCAACGTGATCCTGATCATGACGTCGAACGCGGGCGCCTCGGAGATGTCGAAGTCGGCCATCGGCTTCGGGCGCGAGCGGCGCGAGGGCGAGGACACGGCCGCCATCGAGCGGACCTTCACGCCCGAGTTCCGCAACCGTCTGGATGCGGTGATCTCGTTCGCGCCGCTGCCGAAAGACACGATCCTGCAGGTGGTCGAGAAGTTCGTGCTGCAGCTCGAGGCCCAGCTCCTCGACCGCGGCGTCACCATCGAGCTGACCCGCGAGGCGGCGGAGTGGATCGCCGACCGGGGCTACGACAGCAAGATGGGCGCCCGGCCCCTGGCCCGCGTGATCCAGGAGCACGTCAAGAAGCCCCTCGCCGAGGAGCTGCTGTTCGGCAAGCTCGCCAAGGGCGGCCTGGTGCGCGTGGGCGTCGAGGGGGGCGAGCTGTCGCTCGACATCCGCGAGCCCGACGCGCCCAAGATCGGCAACAAGCGCCCGCCGCTGCTGACCGCCGACTGAGGCACTGCAAACGCGACAATTCGGAAGGCCCCCCTCGTGGGGGCCTTTCCCGTCTCGGGGGCGGACCGCGCCGCCCCGACGCACACAGCGATCGCCCCGCGGGGAAGGAATGGCGCCTCCCCGCATCGGACGGCCGAGGCGATCCGTGGTACCCTGCATCATCACGGTGGTCGCGAGATCGGACGCGGGCAGGCGCCCCGTCGTCGGGCGTGTCCGTGGGCAGGGGGACAGGTCGCCGGACGGCCCGAAGGCGCCCCTCCCCCGTCCGCCATGCCCTGATCCGTTCCGACCGCGCGGCCCTCGCACCCCGACCTTCATCAGGGAGAGCACCCATGTTTCCTGTCACCCCGGGCCCCGGAGCGGCCCTCGCCGCGCTGATGGCGGCCGCCGCGCTGCCCCTCCCCCTCGCCGCGCAGGGCGTGGACTTCCCGAGCACCTGCGCCGCGGAGGCCGATGCCGCCGTCGACGAGGGCCTGACCCTCCTCCACAACATGATGTACATCAAGGCCGAGGCCGCCTTCGAGCGCGCCGCCGGCGCCGATCCCGACTGCGCGATGGCCCAGTGGGGCGTGGCGATGGCCAACTTCCACCCCCTCTGGCCCGGAACGCCCACCGAGGACGAAACCGCGCGCGGCACCGAGGCGGCGCGGCGGCTGGCGTCCATGGCGCCCGGAAACGACCTGGAGCGGGCCTTCGCGGAGGCGGCGGCCGCCTTCTACGCCTCCGGCCACGAGAGCTACCCCGCCCGCCTCGCCGCCTGGGCCGAGGCGCAGCAGGCGGCCCACGCGCAGAACCCCGACGACGTCGACGCCGCCGCGCTCGCCGCGCTCGCCCGCCTCGCCACCGCGCCTCCGGGACCGGAGCGGGCGAAGGCGAACGCACGGGTCGGCGACGCGCTCGACGCCCTGCACGCCCGCGCCCCCGCGCATCCCGGCGTGATCCACTACGCCATCCACGCCTACGACAGCCCGGAACTCAAGGAGCGGGGGGTTCCCTACGCCGAGATCTACGACAAGGCGGCGCCCTCGGCAGCCCACGCGCTGCACATGCCGGCGCACATCTTCACCCGCACGGGGGACTGGCAGCAGTCGATCGACCTCAACCGGCGGTCGGCGGATGCCGCGCTCGAGACGTCGCGCGACGTGATCCAGTCGCACTACGCCCATGCGCTCGACTATCTCGCCTACGGCCATCTCCAGCTCGGGCGGCCCGACGAGGCGGCGCGGATCGTGGACGAGCTGATGGCCGCGGAGAACCATCAGGTGAGCTTCGGGGGCGCCTATGCGCTGGCGGCGGCGCCGGTGCGGCTCCTGCTCGAGGAGGAGCGCTGGAGCGAGGCCGCGGCGCTTTCGCCCGAGATGCATCCGGCGATCCCGTGGGATCGCTTCCCGCAGGCGGTGGCGATGCGCTGGTTCGCCAAGGGCCTTGGCGCCGCACGCTCCGGCGACCCGGCGGCGGCCCGCGCCGCGACCGTGGAGCTGGAGCGGCTGCACGGGGCCATGCGGCAGGACGGCCAGGATTACTGGGCGCAGCTCGCCGAGGGCCAGATCGCCACGGTCGAGGCCTGGATCGCACAGGCCGAGGGCGACGCCGACCGCGCCCTCGCGCTGCAAAGGCAGGCGGCGGACCTCGAGGACGCCATCGGCAAGAACCCCGTCACCCCGGGCCACGTGCTGCCGGCGCGCGAGCTGCTGGGCGACATGCTGGCTGCGCAGGGCCGCACCGCGGAGGCGGCCGAGGCCTACCGCGCGACGCTCGCCCACTCGCCCAACCGGGCCCGCAGCCTCGCCGCCCTGAACTGACCCGACGCGCCGCTGGACCGTCCGGCGGCGCGCCCCTAGCCTCGCGCCATGCGCAGCGTCCTCGCCCTCGCCCTCCTCGCGGCCGTCCCGGCCGCCGCGCAGGGGCCGCTCTCGCTTCCCCTCGATTGCGTCCTCGGCGAGACCTGCTTCATCCAGCAGCTTCCCGACGCCGACCCCGGCCCGGGCGCCGTCGACGGCTTCGGCGGCACGCTCACCTACGACGGCCACACGGGCACCGACCTGCGCGTGGCCGACCTCGCCGCCCTGGCCGGCGCCCCGCCCGTGACCGCGCCCGCGGACGGCACCGTGCTGCGGGTGCGCGGCGATGTGCCCGAAGGCACCCACCCCGAGGGGCAGGACTGCGGCAACGGGCTCGTGATCGACCACGGCGCCGGGCTGGAGACGCAACTCTGCCACCTCGCCCCCGGCTCGATCCCCGTGCGGGCGGGCGAGCGGGTCGCGCGGGGCCAGCCGGTGGGGCGCATCGGCCGCACGGGCCGCACCGAGTTCCCCCACGTCCACCTGACCGTGCGCCGAGGCGGCGCGGTGGTCGATCCCTTCGCGGAAGGTCTCTGGGCCGAGCCGGTGCCGGTCGCGCCCGGCGGCCTCCTGAGCGCGGGCTTTGCGGACGGCGTGCCGGACTACGACGCGGTGAAGGCCGGCACGGCCGCCGCCGATGCGCTGGCGCGGACCGCGCCGATGGTGCTCTGGGCGCAGATGTTCGGCACGCGGGCGGGCGACGCGCTGCGCCTGCGGATCGAGGGGCCGGACGGCGGGGAAGTCTTCGCGCGAGACGTTGCGCTGGACCGCACCCAGGCCCAGGGCTTCCGCGCCGCGGGCCGCCGGGCCCCGGCGGGGGGCTGGCCGCGGGGCGACTACCGCGGAACGGCGACGCTCTTGCGGGACGGCGAGGGGCTCGCCGCCCGCACGGTCACGATCCCGGTACGCTGAGCGGCGGCAGCATCAGCAGCTCGAACGGCCCCAGCGCCACCACGCCCCCGCGCACCTGCAGGTCGACGCGCGCCGCATCGGGGCGTCCCTCGGGCGCGAAGCCCACCAGGAAGCGCCGCGCCAGCGCGAGGCGGGCGGGATCGAGGGCGCCCTCCAGCGCGCGGGCCAGCGCGGGCACGTCGGCGATCTCGGCCGCCAGCGCGCCCTCGGCCAAGCCCTCCGGCCCCGCCTCCAGCCGCCCCGAGAGCGTGACGTCGATGCCGCCCCAGCGCACGCGCGCCGCACGCAGGTCCAGCGCTTCGACCGCGGGCGCCGCGTCCAGCGTGCGGTCGATGGCGCGGTCCAAGGCCACCGTGCCGTCCAGCTCCAGCGCGCCCACCTCCGCCGGCAGGCCCGGGACATTCGATCGGCGCATCAGCGCCTCGGGCAGCACCAGACCCTCGGCTCCGAACGCCACGTCGTAGCTGTGCGGCGCCCCGGCCTCGCGCAGCGCCAGCCGCAGCGCGTCGACCGCCACCGCGCCGAGGCCGCCCTCGGCCGCCACCGCCTCGGCGGTGAGCTGCAGGCGCTCCAGCGGCAGCGCCGGGTCCGGGGACACCACCAGCGAGGCGCGCATGTCCTCAGACGCGATCTCCACCGGGCCGAACGGCGTTCCCAGCGTCTGCGTGTTCGGGGCGACCGCGATCAGGTGGTTCGGTCGGTAGCTCAGGGCAAAGACCTGCACGAAGGGCGCCGACCAGCCCCACGCCCCGCCGGGCCCCTCCAGGCGCGGCGCGTCGAGCGTCGTGTCGAAGCGGTTCGGGAAGCCCACCACCGACAGGTCGTCCCACGCCACGGTCCAGCCCCGCGCCTCGGCCTCGGCGGCGGCGGCCTCGACGCCGCGGCGCACGCCGGCCGCGCCTGCGAACCACCACCCGCTCCAGAGGGCGGCCAACACGGCCACCACGATCACAAGCCATCGCATCATCGCGCCGAACCCTTTCCCGAGAGGCTCCGTTCCCTTATCTGCGGCCGAAGCCCTCGGAAAGGACGCGGCGGATGGACACTCCGGACCTCTGGGTCTTCGGCTACGGATCGCTGATCTGGTCGCCCGGCATCGACATCGCGGAGTCGCGGCCCGCGCGGCTGCGCGGCTACCGGCGCCGCTTCTGCATGTGGTCGATCCACCACCGCGGCTCCGAGGAGGAGCCGGGGCTGGTGCTGGCGCTGGAGGAGGCGCCCGATGCGGTGTGCGAGGGCCTCGCCATCCGCGCCGCCGACCCCGAGGCGGCGCTCACCGCCCTGCGCGAGCGCGAGCTGGTCTCGGCGGCCTACCACGAGAAGCGCCTCGTGCTGGAGACGGAACAAGGCGACGTCGAGGCGGTGGCCTACGTGATCGACCCCGAGCACGACCAGTACGCCCGCGACCTCACGATCGAGCGGCAGGCCGAGATCATCGCCCGCGCCCGCGGCGGGAGGGGGCCGAACGCCGAGTACCTGCACAACACCGCCGAGGCACTGCGCGGCCAGGGCATCGACGATCCCGACATCGTGCGCCTCGTGGGTCTGGTGCCGCCCGCCTCCTGACGCGCGCGGGGCGCCGGGGCCACGGACCGGGCCCGGCGCGCGCCCGCCCGGCCCGCGCCGCTTGTGACCCCCTGCCCGCCCCGATACCCTTTCCCCTGCGCCCCGCGAAAGGGCACGAGGGCACATGGCGGACCGCACCATCACCACCGAAACGCAGTTCTCGCAGCCGATCCGGCAGATCATCTGGATGCTTGCCGTGCTGGGCGCCGTCGGCGCGGGCACCTACGTCGCTTACCCGTCCGTCGCGCCGATCTTCGCGGCAAACCCTTGGCTCAACGGCACCATCATCGCGGTGTTCGGCCTCGGCGTGCTGGCCTGCTTCTGGCAGGTGATCCAGCTCTTCTCCTCGGTCAGCTGGCTCGAGGGATTCGCTGAGCAGCGCGAGGGGCACGACATCGCCCGCGCGCCGGGCCTCCTGGCGCCACTCGCCTCGATGCTGCGCTCGCGCACCTCGCGCTCGGCCATCTCGGCCACGTCGTCGCGCTCGATCCTCGACTCCGTGGCGCAGCGCATGGACGAGGCGCGCGACATCACGCGCTACATCGTCAACACGCTGATCTTCCTCGGCCTCCTCGGCACGTTCTGGGGCCTCGCCACCACCGTGCCCGCGGTCGTGGACACGATCCGCAACCTCGCGCCGGACGGCGACGAGGCGGGCATGGCGGTGTTCTCGCGCCTGATCGGCGGGCTGGAGGACCAGCTCGCCGGCATGGGCACGGCCTTCGCCTCCTCGCTCCTCGGCCTCGCCGGCTCGCTGGTGGTGGGCCTTCTGGAGATCTTCGCGGGCCATGGGCAGAACCGCTTCTACCGCGAGCTGGAGGACTGGCTCAGCACCATCACCCGCGTCGGGCTGGTGGGCGACGGCGAGACCATTGACCAGTACTCGCTGGCCGCCGTGCTCGACCACATGAACTACCAGATGGAGCAGCTGCAGGACATGTTCCAGCGCGGCGAGGCCGGGCGTCTGGCCGCCGAGGAGCGCATGGGCCACCTGTCCGACGCGGTCGCCGCGCTGGCCGACCGCGGCGGCGACCCCGCGGGCGTGGAGCGGGCGCTGGAGCGCGTGGCCGAGGGGCAGCAGCACGTCGCGGCGGCCCTCGCCTCCGCGCGCGAGGGCGGCGGGGGCGACGGCGGCGGGCTCGACAGCGAGAGCCGGATGCGCCTGCGCTCCATCGACGTGCAGCTCCTGAAGATCTTCGAGGAGCAGCAGCAGGCCCGCCAGGCGGTGCTCGACGATCTGCGCGGCGACATGGGCGCGTTGACCGGCGCGCTGCAGCGGCTGGGCGACCTCGTCGAGAACGCCCAGGGCGGGCCGGAGGCGTGACGTGGCGCTGAGCCGCCGCAACGGACAGCGGTTCACGGCCAACGTCTGGCCGGGCTTCGTGGACGCCATGACCGCGCTCCTCCTGGTGCTGATGTTCGTGCTGTCGATCTTCATGATCGTGCAGTTCGTGCTGTCCGAGGCCATCAGCGACAAGGACGTGGAGCTCGACACCCTCGGCGCCGAGGTGGCCCAGCTCACCCGCGCGCTGGGGCTGGAGCGGACGCGGGCGGAGGTGCTGTCGGGCCAGCGCGACGACCTCGCGGGGCAGCGCGACGCGCAGGCGGCGCTGATCGCCACCCTTACCCGCCGCACCGAAGAGTTAGAGGCGAGCGTCGGCACCTTCGAGGAGCGCGTGGCGGCGCTGCTCGCCGACAACGCCGACCTGGAGGGCGCACTGGACACCGCGCGCGGCGAGACGGCCGCCGCGCTGGACGAGCGCGAAGCCGCCGCCCTCGCCCTCGCCTCCGCGCGCCGGGAGATCGACGCCGCCGCCGAGGCCGCCCGCCTCGCCGCCGCCCGCCGCGAGGCGCTGGACGCGCTGGTCGCGGACCTGCGCGCCGAGGCCAAGACGCGCGAGACCACGCTGGCCGACACCCTCGCCGCGCTGGAGGGCAGCCGCGGCGACGCCGAAGCGGAGGGCGCGCGCGCCGCAGCATTGGCGGCGGCGCTGGAGGACGAGGAGGCGGCCCGCCTCGCCGAGGCGACCGCGGCCGAGGCGCTGCGGGCGCGGCTGGCCGACACCGAGGCCGCCTTGAGCGACGAGGAGGCCGCGCGGCTGGCCGAGGCCGCCGCCGCCGAAGCCCTGCGCGAACGTCTGGCAGGGGCCGACGCCGAGCTGACCGCGATGACCCTGGCACTGGAGGAGAAGCGCCGCGAGGCCGAGGAGACGCTGACGCTTCTGGCCGCGGCCGAGGCTGCGAGCGACGACCTCGACGCCCGTCTCGCCCTTACCCTCGCCGAGCTGGAGACCGAGCGGGACCGCGCAGGCGCCGCCGAGCGGCAGCTTGCCGCGACCCTCGCCGCGCTGGAGCGCCGCGAGGGCGAGGCGACCGAGACGGAGGCGGAGCTGGCACGCCTGGAGGCGGCGCTCGCGGAGGCCGGCACCGAGGCGGCGGACGCCGAGGCCACGCGCGCCACGCTGGAACGGCGCCTCGCCGCGGCCCTGTCCGACCTCGACGACCGCGCAGTGCAGGCGGGGGCGGCCAGCGACGAGATCGACCGCCTTCGCGAGGAGCTGGCTTCCGCCCGCTCCGAGGCCGAAGCGCTCGACGCCCGCCTTGCCGCCGCGCTGGCCGAGATCGACGCCGCGCGGGCCCGCGACGCCGAGGCCGAGCGCGACATCGCCGCCCTGCTCGCCTCGCTGGCCGAGGCCGAGGACGCCGCCGCCGAGGGTGACGTCACGGAGGCGACCCTGCGCCGGCAGCTCGCCGAGGCCGAGGCGCAGCGCGAGGCCGCCACCGCGCGCGCAGACGCGGCCGAGCGCGAAGGCGACCGTCTCGCCGCCGAAGCCGCCGGCGCGCGGGAGACGCTGGAGGCCGAGGCCGCCGACGTCCGCGTGCGCCTCGCCGTGGCGGTGGCGGAGCGGGACCGCGCCCGAGCCGACGCGGCGGACGCGCGCACCCGCATCGCCGCGCTGGAGGCCGACGCACGCTCCGCCCGCGCCGCACTGGAGGCGCAACTCGCCGAGGCGCTGGCCGAGCGCGCCGGGCGCGAGGCCGCCGCCGAGGAGGCCGACGCCGCGCTCACCGCCGCCACCGCCCAGCGCGACGCTGCCCGGAGCGAAGCCGACGCCCTGCGCGCGGAGCTGGCCCGCCTGCGCGCCGCCACCGACGCGGCCGAGGCCACCGGCGAGGACCTGCGCGCGCGCCTCTCCGCCGCCATCGCCGACCGGCTGGCCTCCGAGGAGACCGCCGAGGCCGCCCGAACGGAGGCGCGCGACGTGGGCGAGCGCCTCGCTGCCGCGCTGGCCGACCGCCTGGCCGCGCAGGACGAGGCCGCCGAGGCCCTGTCGGCCGCCGAACGCTCCGACGCGCTGCTGCGGCAGGCCCGTGCCGAGATCGAGAGCCTCGACGAGGACCGCGCCGCCGCGCGCCGGGACGCCGCCCTCCTAAACGAGCAGGTGGCCGACTTGCGCGCGCAGCTCGAGGAGCTGAACCTCGTGCTCGGCTCCGCCCGCGCGCGCGACGAGGACGCGCAGGTGCAGATCCAGTCGCTCGGCACGGAGCTGAACCGCGCCC
Organism: Jannaschia sp. W003; assembly: GCF_025144335.1. Taxonomy (NCBI): domain Bacteria; kingdom Pseudomonadati; phylum Pseudomonadota; class Alphaproteobacteria; order Rhodobacterales; family Roseobacteraceae; genus Jannaschia; species Jannaschia sp. W003. The sequence continues at coordinate 1,149,503 of NZ_CP083539.1, read as the reverse complement.
TCGCCCAGGCCGCCGCCGAGGAGCGCCGCCGCCGCCAGCTCGAGGAGGCCGAGCGCGTGCGCCTGCAGGCCGAGACCGAGAAGCTGGAGCGCTTCCGCTCCGAGTTCTTCGGTCAACTCAGCGAGGTCCTGAGCGGCCGCGAGGGCATCGAGGTGGTCGGCGACCGCTTCGTGTTCTCGTCGGAAGTGCTGTTCGGCGTCGGCTCCGCCACGCTCGGCACCGAGGGGCGCGAGCAGATCGCCCGGGTCGCGGACGTGATCGTGGAGATCGCCGACCAGATCCCCGAGGGCATCGACTGGGTGCTGCGCGTGGACGGGCACACCGACGACCTGCCGGTCTCGGCGACCTCGCGCTACGCCGACAACTGGGAGCTGAGCCAGGCGCGCGCGCTCTCGGTGGTGCGCTTCCTGACCGACGAGCTGGGCATCCCGCCCTGGCGCCTCGCGCCCACGGGCTTCGGGCAGTACCGGCCCGTCGAGCCCAACACGAGCCCCGAGGCCCGCGCCCGCAACCGCCGGATCGAGCTGAAGCTGACGGAGCGCTAGGGGGCCCAGCGGCGCAGCGCGGCCTCGTCGTCCTCGCGGGCGTCCACCCAGGCGCCGCCCTCGGCGGTCACCTCCTTCTTCCAGAAGGGGGCGCGCGACTTGAGGTAGTCCATCAGGAACTCGGCCGCCTCGAAGGCGGCGCCGCGGTGCGCCGACGCGGTGCCGACCATCATGATCCGCGCACCCGGCTCCAGCCGCCCGTGGCGGTGGATCACCGTGGCCGCCGTCAGGGGCCAGCGCTCCACGGCCTCGGCGGCGATCGCCTCCAGCGCCTTCGCGGTCATGCCGGGGTAGTGCTCCAGCTCCATGTGCCGCAGCCCGCCGGAGACGTCGCGCACCACGCCGGTGAAGGTGACCACGGCCCCCGCCCCGGTCGCCTCCAGCGCGGCGGCCTCGGCGCCGAGGTCGAAGTCCGCCTCCTGCACGGAGACGCGGATCGGGGCGCGGGTCATCCGCCCGTCATCGGGGGAAAGAACGCCACCTCGCGGGCATTCCCGAGGGGCGTGTCCAGCGGCACCAGCTCCTCGTCCAGGGCGGCGCGCACGGCGGCCATGTCGGCGAAGGCGGCTGCATAGCGCGGCTCGCGCGCGCGCAACTCCTCGACCAGGTCCTCGAGCGTGCGGGCCTCGGTCTCGACCTCCTCGCGCCCGACGCCGATGCGCTCGCGCAGCCACGCGAAGTAGAGCACGCGCACGGTCACGTCCGCCCCCGCGGCGCGTCGCGCAGGAAGGGCAGCGCCTTCGAGAAGTAGTCCCAGCCCGTCAGCGCCGTCAGCGCGGCGGCGATCCACAGGAGGATCGTGCCGATCCACCAGGTCAGCGCCTCGGCGTGGAAGTAGAAGGACAGGCCCACGGCGTCCTCGACCTCGCCGTCGAGCACGGCGCCGATCGCCGCCGCGTCCATGCCCTGCACCCGATCGAGGAACTCGTGCTGGAACACGCCCGTGGCGAACAGCACGGCGATCGAGACCATCTGCGCCGTGGTCTTCCACTTCGCCAGCTTCGTGACCTTCAGCGTGCCGGCCTGGGCGCCGAGGAACTCGCGCAGGCCGGACACGAACACTTCGCGGAACAGGATCACCGTGGCGGGCAGGAGGATCCACGGGTTCATGCCCTGGAAGCCGGTGATGACGGTCAGCGCGATCACCACCATGGCCTTGTCGGCGATGGGGTCTAGCATGGCGCCGAAGCGGCTCTCCTGCTTCCAGGCGCGGGCGAGGTAGCCGTCGAACCAGTCGGTGATGGCCGCCGACACGAACAGCACCAGCGCGAACCAGTCCGCCCAGGGCCGCGCGAAGTAGAGGAACATGATCGCCACGCCGGGCGCGGCGGCCAGGCGCAGGACGGTCAGGATGTTGGGCAGGTTCCAGGTCATGGCCCCGGTGTAGCGCGCGGCCGGGGGGCAGGCCATAGGCCGCGCCCCCCCGCGTCACTTCTCGTGGAAGTGCCGGTGGATGGTCTCGGCCAGCGTGCCGCTGATCCCCTCCACCGCCTTTAGGTCCGCCAGCCCCGCCCGGCTCACCGCCTTTGCCGAACCGAAATGGGCCAGCAGCGCGCGCTTGCGGCCCGGGCCGACGCCCGGCACCTCGTCGAGGGGGTTCGCCACGAAGGCCTTCGCGCGCTTGGCGCGGTGGGTGCCGATGGCGAAGCGGTGGGCCTCGTCGCGCATGCGCTGCACGAAGTAGAGCACGGGGTCGTTGCGCCGCAGCGCGAAGGGCCGTCCGCCGGGGCGGTGGAACTCCTCCTTGCCGTGGTCGCGGTCCACGCCCTTGGCGACGCCCACCACGGTGATGTCGCCCACGCCCATCTCGCGGGCGATCGAGGCGACCGCACTCACCTGCCCCGCGCCGCCGTCGATCAGCAGGAGGTCCGGCCACGTCCCGCCCTTGCGTTCGGGGTCCTCCTTCAGGAGGCGCTTGAACCGGCGGCCCAGCACCTCCTTCATCATGCCGAAGTCGTCGCCCGGCGTCAGCTCCGTGCCCTTGATGTTGAACTTGCGGTACTGCGACTTCTCGAAGCCCTCGGGGCCGGCCACGATCATGGCGCCCACGGCGTGCTCGCCCTGGATGTGGCTGTTGTCGTAGACCTCCACGCGGCGGGGCGGCTCCGCCATGTCCAGCGCCTCGCCGAGGCCCACCAGCAGGCGCGCCTGCGTGGCGGTCTCGCTCATCTTGCGGCCCAGCGACTCGCGCGCGTTGCGCACCGCGGACTGCACGAGGTCGTGCTTCTCGCCGCGCTGGGGCACCAGAAGCTGCACCTTGCGCCCCGCCCGCTCGCTCAGGGCGCCGGCCATCAGCTCGCCCTCCTCGATCCCGTGGCTCATGAGCAGCATCCGCGGCGGCTCGCGGTCCTCGTAGAACTGGCCGACGAAGCCCTCCATCACCTCGGCGGCACTCATGTCCTCGGCGACCTTGGGATAGAAGTCGCGGTTGCCCCAGTTCTGGTTGGCGCGGATGAAGAACACCTGGATGCAGGCCTGACCGTTCTCGAGATGGAGGCCGATCACGTCGGCCTCGGCCACGCCCTCGGGGTTCACCCCTTGGGTCGACTGCACGTTGGTCATGGCCTTGATGCGGTCGCGCAGGGCGGCGGCGCGCTCGAACTCCATGTCCTGGCTGGCGGCCTCCATCTGCTCGGCGAGCTTGGTCTGGATCTCCGTGGTCTCGCCGCGCAGGAACCGCTCGGCATCCTTGACCGACGCCAAATAGTCTTCCTGCGAAATCAACCCGACGCAAGGGGCCGAGCAGCGCTTGATCTGGTGGTTCAGGCAGGGCCGCGTACGCCCCTGGAACTGCGCGTCGGTGCACGAGCGCAGGAGGAACACCCGCTGGAGCTGGTTGAGCACCCGGTTCACCGCGCCCGCCGAGGCGAAGGGGCCGAAGTAGGTGTTGCGCTCGCCCTTGCGGCCCCGGTGCTTGCGGATCTGTGGCCAGTCGTGGGCGCGCGTGACCTCGATGTTGGGGAAGGACTTGTCGTCGCGCAGGAGCACGTTGTAGCGCGGCCGGAGCTGCTTGATGAGATTCTGCTCCAGGAGCAGCGCCTCCAGCTCCGTGGACGTGGTCAGAACCATCATCGACGCCGTCTCGGAGATCATCCGACGGATGCGCGCCGAGTGGCCCTGCAGGCGGGTGTAGCTGCTGACCCGGTTCTTGAGGCTGCGGGCCTTGCCGACGTAGAGCACCCGGCTCTCGCTATCGAGCATCCGGTACACGCCGGGCGATCCGTCGAGGCTGCGCCAGAAGCGCTTGATGACCTCGGGGCCCGTGGGCTTGGCCTCGGGGGTGCCGGTCGGGGCCTGGTTGTTGTGGCTCACATGGGTCTCCCTCGGCTCTGCCCGCGTCCCTCAGATAGGCGCGCGGACCTGTGGATAAAGCTGGGAGCGGATTCGCCGCGGTGCGACCCCGCAGGGGCGCGCGGCCCGTCTCCCCGTGCAATTGCCGCCGCTGAACGAATCGCTAACGCGCTGTTTTCGCTCGTCTCGGCGGGGATCGCCCCCCGAATCGCCGCCTCGGCCCCATGACATCGCGGCCCGGAACGGCCCCGGTGAACAACTTTCGCGATTCGTTCCGGCCGCTCCATCGCGCGCCGCTATTCCAGCCCCACCACGTCGGGCGTGCGCCAGCCCAAGTGCTGGCCGCCGTCGACGCAGATCAGCTGCCCCGTCACCGCGGGCGACTCCACCAGGAAGCGCAGCGCGGCCACCACGTCGGCGGGGTCGGCGCCGCGCTCCAGCACCGTGCCCGCGCGCTGCGCCGCGAAGTGCCGCTCGCTCTGGCGCGCGCCGCGCAGCGTCGGCCCCGGCCCGATGGCGTTCACGCGCACGTCCGGCGCCAAGCCCTGCGCCGCCGTCTGCGTCAGCGTCCAGAGTCCCGCCTTTGCCAGCGTGTAGGTGGCGAACTCGGGCGTCAGCTTGCGCACCCGCTCGTCGACCATGTTGACCACGCACGCCCGCGCCCGCGGCTCGCCCGCCGAGCGGTCCGCCTCGGGCGCCTGCGCGGCGAAGCGCTGGATCAGCACGAACGGGGCCTGCAGGTTCGACACCATGTGCCGGTGCCAGCTCGCCCGCGTGGCCGAGCGGATGTCGTCGTGCTCGAAGATCGAGGCGTTGTTGACCAGCACGTCCAGCGGCCCGCCCAGGGCCGCGGCGGCGCGGTCCACCAGCGCCTCGGCGGCGTCGAGATCCAGGAGATCGGCCTGAAGTGCCTCTGCCCGGCAGCCGGTGCCGCGCAGGTCGGCGGCCACCGCCTCGGCGCCCGCGGCGGAGGTCGCGAAGTGCACCGCCACGTCCGCGCCCATCGCGCCCAACGCCCGCGCCATCGCCGCGCCAAGCCGCGCCCCGCCCCCGGTGACAAGCGCCCTCACAGCAGGAACAGCGCGAGGTAGCCGAGGTAGAGCCCGGTCAGCCCCACGCCCCACGCCCGCGTCACGTCGCGGCGCAGGAACACGAACGGCGCCAGCAACGCGGTGGCGCCCAGCATGATCCACAGGTCTTGGCGCAGGAACGTCTCCTCCACCGGCACGGGGCCGACCAGCACGGCCACCCCCATGATCGCGGTGAGGTTGAAGAGGTTCGACCCGATCACGTTGCCCAGCGCCACCTCGGCGTGGCGGCGCAGCGCGGCCATGAGCGTGGTCGCCAGCTCCGGCAGCGAGGTGCCCACGGCCACCAGCGTCAGGCCGATCACCGTCTCGCTGACGCCGAAGGTGCGTGCGATGCTCGACGCCCCGTCCACCAGCAGGTCCGCACCCAGCGGCAGACCCACCAGCCCCAGCACGAGGAACAGCGTCAGCTTCCAGCCGCGCAGGCGCTCGTCGGCGCCCTCGACCTCGTCGGGCGGCTCGCGCGTGGCGAGGAAGGTGGCGACCAGCACGGCGGCGAGGAAGCCCAGCAGCACGAGCCCGTGCCACCACACCAGCGCGCCCGTGAGGCAGAACGCGGCGAAGAGCACGCTGCCCGCCGCCATGTAGAGGAAGTCGCGCCGCGTCTCCACGGCGCTCGTGCCCAGCGTGGCGAACAGGGCCGGAATGCCCAGGACCAGCAGCACGTTGGCAATGTTGGAGCCCACCACGTTGCCGAGCGCCAGGCCCGGAACGCCGTCGAGCACCGCCTTCACGGAGACCAGGAGCTCGGGCGCGGAGGTGCCGAAGGCGACCACCGTGAGGCTGACCACCAGCGCCGGCACGCCGAGGCGCAGCGCGAGGTTGACGGCCCCCTTCACCAGCGCGTCGCCGGCGAAGAGCAGGATCACGAGGCCGACTGCGACCGAAGCGAGGTCCAGCAGCATCTCAGCCCTTCCCGCAGGGGCACGGGCCGCGCCCGACGCGCGGCGCGCCGCAGGACGGGCACTGCTTCGAGAGGCGGCGCCGAAGCGAGCCGCCCGGCAGGCGCAGACGGCCGAACATGGCCAGCACGGCCATGACGACGAGGAACAGGGTGACGATCTTGAAGATCATTCAGAGCCCCAGGCGCGCGCGGGCGGCGCGCTCGTCGAGGGCGGCGAGCGCCGACGCGGCGGCCGCGTCCGCCACCCAGGGCACCAGCCGCGTGGCCAGGGGCCGCCGCCGGGCGAGGCGCCGGAACCGCACGCGCTCGCCGTAGAGCGCCCGCATCTTCGGCACGAGGTGGGCGATGCCGTCGGCCAGCCCGGCCTCCACGGCCTCGCGGCCCACGAAGATCTCGCCGGTGAAGAGATCGCGGCTGCGGTCCAGCTTCGCGCCGCGGCGGGCCTCGACATGGGCGATGAAGGCGCGGTGGATCCGCCCCTGCAAGGCCTTCAGGCGCTCCACGTCCTCGGCGCGCTCGGGGCGGAACGGGTCGAGCATCGACTTGTCCTCGCCCGCGGTGTGCACCCGCCGCTCCACGCCCAGCTTGCCCAGCGCCTCGGAGAACCCGAAGCCGGCCGAGATCACGCCGATCGAGCCGGTGATCGAGGATTCGTCCAGCCAGATGTCGTCGGCCGCCGCGGCCAGCCAGTAGCCGCCCGACGCGGCGACGTCCTCCACGAAGGCATGCACCGGCACCTCGGTCTCCTCGGCGAGGCGGCGGATCGCGGCGCCGATCATGGAGGACTGCACCGGCGAGCCGCCGGGCGAGTTGATCCGCAGCGCCACCGCGCAGGTGCCCCGGCGCCGGAACGCCCGGTCGAGCATCGGCTCCACCGCGGCGAGGTTCAGGGCCGCGCCGCGCATGTCCGCGGCGATCAGGCCGCTGAGCGAGACCACAGAGACGACGGGCGTGCGGGGAGGCAGGAGCGGGATGCGCATCCGCGGCATCTATAGCCGCACCTGCGAGGCGACAAGGCGGCGGGGGGCGTGGCGGGCCGTTCGTCTCGCGGGGCGGTGCCGCGCGGCTCCACCCAAGGGCGGTTCGCGCCGCCTGGCCCTTCCCGCGGTCGTCCGGAATTCCCGCCCTCGCGCAGCCGCGCACATTACCGCAAGGCATCGCGGGCTCACCGACGTCGGCCGTCGCCTCGCATCGGCCGTTCCTACCTGCCGTCCGCTGTCGCGGTGTCGTACCCATCGGCCACGCCGCCACGGGCATCCGCCCGGTGTCGCGGGCCTCCTGCATCCCCTGCCCTCACCGCACGACCAGCTCCGCATGGAGCGCGCCGGCCGCCTTGATGGTCTGCAGGATGTCGATCATGTCGCGCGCCGAGACGCCCAAGGCGTTCAGCCCCGCGATCACCTCGGAGAGGTTGGTGCCGCCGCGCACGATCGAGAGGCCCGGCCCCGGCTCCTCGCGCAGGCCGGCGCCGGTGCGCGGCACCACCACGGTCTGCCCGTCGGCGAAGGGGTTGGGCTGCACCGCCGCGGGGGCCTCCTCGACCTGAAGCGTCAGGTTGTTCTGCGACACCGCCACCTCGGAGATGCGCACGTCCCGCCCCATCACGATCGTGCCCGACTTCTGGTCCACCACCACGCGGGCGCGCCGCTCGGGCGCGATCTCGACGTTCTCGAGCGCGCTGATCAGGTGCGCGGGCGAGCGGGCGCCGCTGCGCGCCACGTCCACCACCACGGTGCCGGAGTCGGTCATGCGGGCCACGCCGGAGCCGGCCTCCCGGTTCACGGCCCGCTCGATCCGCGCAGCCGTGGTGAAGTCGGCCTCGCGCAGGGCGAGCCGCAGCTGCGTGACGGCCCCGAGGTCGAAGGACACCTCGCGCTCCACCCGCGCGCCCGAGGAGATGATGCCGGCGGTGGGCACGCCTTCCGTCACCTCCGCCGCCTCGCCCCGCGCGGTCACACCGCCGGCGATGATCGTGCCTTGGGCGACGGCGTAGATCTCGCCGTCCGCGGCCGTCAGCGGCGTCATGACCAGCGTGCCGCCCAGCAGGCTGCCGGCGTCGCCGATCGCGGAGATGGTCGCGTCGATGCGGCTGCCCGTGCGCGCGAAGGGCGGCAGCTCGGCGGTCACGATCACCGCGGCGACGTTCTTGGGCCGGAACTGCTCGCCGGTCACGTTCACGCCCATCCGCTCGAGGATCGAGGTCATGATCTCCTCGGTGAAAGGCGCGTTGCGCAGCCCGTCGCCCGTGCCGTCCAGCCCCACCACGAGGCCGTAGCCCACCAGGTCGTTGCCCCGTACCCCCCCGAAGTCCACGAGGTCCTTGAGCCGCACCCCCTGCGCCCCGGCGGCCGAGGCGCAGAGCACGAGCGCCGGGAGAAGGGCGCCAAGCAGTGCGGCGAGCCGGCGGAGGGACGCGCGCAGGCCCATCAGAGGTAGTCCGTCAGGCGCAGGCGCGAGAGTCGCGCGGTCAGCGTGTAGATCGTCTCGAGGCGGGCGGCCTCCTCCTCCAGGCGGGTGGCCGTCTCGTAGGGGTCGACGCCGACGAGCGCGTTGCGGGCCTCGGCGGCACGGGCCACGCGATCCTCCAGCGCGGCGGTCCCGCGGTCGAGCGCGGCGGCGGTGCGCCCCGCCGCGGCCCGCAGCCCGATCACCCCGTCGGTGGCCGTCGCCAGCGCGGCCGGCGCGCCGGTGGCGAGGTACGCCTGCGCCTCCGGGGTCTCCGCGTGGGGCGACGCGGCGAGGGCCGCGATGCGCGCCACGGCGCCGAGCGCGTCGCGGAAGCCGGCGTCGCCCGCGCGCATGTCGAAGGCGACGCTCCGGTCCGCCTCGATGCGGAAGCCGAACGCGTCCGGGGCGCTCGGCACGACGCGGTTCGCGGCGAAGTCCCCCGAGGGCGCGAAGTAGGCGGCCACCCGCGCCTGCAGGTCATCGGCGTCCGCCGCGCCGGCGGCCAGCGCCTCGACGTCGGCGCGGATCGCGGCCGCCGATCCCGTCGCCTCCGCGTCCCGGCGCCCGCCCGCGAAGATCGCGCCGTCGTCCAAGCGCGCGTTCATCAGCGCCACGATCCGCTCGAACCCCTCCCAGGCGCTCGCTGCCAGGTCGTCCATGGGAACGCCCGCGCTGCCCGTGACGAAGGGCACCAGCTCGTCGCCGAGGCGCTCGATCTCGTCACCGATGCCGCCGAGGGCCGCGTCGGCGGCGGCCATGACCCGCAGCCCCTTGCCGATCGACTGCTCCAGCGATCCCGCGAGGTGCAGCTCGCGCTCCGCGAGGCCGAGTGCCGAGAAGTCGTGGCGCAGGGCCTCGGCCGGGTCGGCGACGCGGCCCGTGGCCATCTCGGCACCCAGGCGCGAGACCAGCTCCCGGGTGCCGCGCGCCGGATCCGCGAGGCCGCGGAGCAGGCCGTTCGCGAGCGGAAGGGGGGATGTGGTCGCCATGATCCTAGGTCCTCGTCAGCCGGTCCATCATTTCGCCGACCACCTCGCTCACGCGGGCGGCGGCGGCGTAGTTCTGCTCGATCTGCAGGAGGCGGCGCATCTCATCGTCGATGTCGACGCCGCCCCCGGCGAGCCGGTCCTCGGCGGCATCCAGGCCCGCGCGCGCGGTCTCGCTCCGGTCCGCGAGGTGCCCGCGGGTGGCGGAGACCTCGGACGTCAGGTCGAGCGCGAGCGCGCCGAGGTCCCGCGGCGTACCGCCGAGCCGGGGGTCGAGGGGCACGGCGCGGGCCGAGAGCACCGCGAGGTGGCGGTCGAGGTTGCCGGCGGGCGAGGCGGGGTCGGCGGCGGCCGCCCCCATCCCGTCGCGCAGGCGCCAGTGCTCGGCAGCGCCGTCCTCGGCCACGAGGGGATTGAGTGCGAGGCGGCTCGCCATGCCGGCGCCGGCGGTGCCACCGACCACGAAGAGGCCCGGCTCGCCCACGGCGAGGGTGGGGTCGGCGTCGGGTCCTGTGAAGCGATCCGCGAACTCCGCGGCCAAGGCGTCGAGGGCGGCCTGCGCGCGCGGCGCCGCCTCGTCGCGCAGGGCGAAGAGGCCGGCGAGGCGGCCGCCCCCCAGCCCCCCGATGCCCCCCGAGACGGAGACGGGACGGCCGTCGACATGAAGGACGTCAAGGCCGGCGCCGACGCTGCGGTCGGGCGTGACCTCGACCGCCGGCTCGAAGGCGACCTGCGCGGGCGCGCCGTCGAGCAGGATGCGTCCGTCGCGGCTGACCAGGGCGACCGCGCCGAACTCGCGCTCCAGCACCTCGACGCGCACCGAGACGGCGACCCGGTCGATCGCGAGGCTGCGCTCGTCCTCCAATGCCGCGGTGCGCCCGCCCCGGGCGGACTGGCGCTGGATCTGGAGGTTGAGGTCGGCGATGGCCTCCAGGTCGACGTTCAGGCGCTCCACCTCCGCGACGATCGCGTCCTCGGCCCCCTGGCGCGCGTCCTGCACCCCGTCCGAGGCGGCCACGATCGTATCCGCCACGGCCTGCGCGGCGTCGGCCACCGCGCCCAGCGCCGCCGGCGATCCGGGGCGGGCCGTGGCCTCGACGAGGCTGGCCTCGAAGGCGGCGAGGCGGCCCGCGAGGCTGCCGGCCTCGCCCGGCACGCCGAGCACGCCCTCCAGCCGCGCCCACATGTCGGCCGCGTCCGCGTCGCGCCCCGCTCCGCCCAGCGCCTCGCGGCGCATGGCCACGCCGACCGCGTCCTCGACGCGGCGCACGGTGGTCTGAAGGCCCGGCGAGTTGGGCGAGATCGGATCGACGTGGAGGCGGCGCACCCCGTAGCCGTCGCGCCCCGCGTTGGCGACGTTCTGCGCGACCACGTCGGCGCGGGCGGAGGACACGCGCAGGCCGACGAGGGCGGAGGAGAGGGCGGACGAAAGCGACATGGGCTGGCCTCCGGGAAGCTATCAGCGTTTGATGTTGGTGGTTTCCTGCAGCATCTCGTCCACGGTCTGGATGACCTTGGCGTTCGAGTTGTAGGCGCGCTGCGTCTGGATGAGCTGCGTCAGCTCCGAGGCAACGTCGGTGGCGCTCTCCTCGCGGGCGAAGCCCACGAGGTCGCCCACCGGGCCGTCGCCCGCGTCCCACAGGTAGAACGCGCCCGACTCCGAGGAGACGCGGTAGGTCTGGTTCGGCAGCGCCTGCAAGCCGTTGGCGTTGGGCACGTCGACCACCGGAATCTGGTAGATCGTGCGCGTGAAGCCGGTGTCGTAGATCGCCGAGAGGAAGCCGTTGGCGTCCACCTCGATCGAGGCGAGCTTCGAGACGGGCGAGCCGTTCTTCGTGACCGAGACGGGCGCGAACACGTCCGAGAGCTGGCTGAGGCCCCGCGCCTCCTGCGGCTTGCCGACGTCGATCTCGATGGGGCCGGACTGGGCGTTGATGGTGAAGGCGCCGGTGACCGGGTCGTAGGTGCCGGCCCCGTTCTCCTGCACCGTGGCGATGGTGCCGCCGTAGTCGCGGCTGTCGTCGAAGGTGACGGTGTAGTCGCCCACCACGGCACCGGCCTGCGCCTCGTCGCGGATCTCCACGGTCCACTGGTTCGAGGAGCCCGCGGCGGGCACCACCGGCGTGTAGGTCAGGGTGAGGTTCTCGCTCTGACCGAGGTTGCCGAAGTAGACCAGCGTCATCTCGATGCTGTCGCCCGAGGAGCCGGCCAGCGTCTCGGAGGCGGGGAGGTTCACGCCGAGCGTGATCTCCGTGGTGGCGTCGCCCTCGTACTGGTTGGCGTCGATGCGCACCGGGCTCAGCCCGCCTACGGTGTCGCGCGGGAACGAGGGCACGATGCCGCCCTGGTCGGCGGGCCAGCCCAGCAGAACCTGCCCACCCTCGGTGCGCAGGTAGCCGTCCGCATCCGCGCGGAAGGAGCCGGTGGTGGTCATGCGCATCGGCGTCTCGCCGCTGGCGCTGGCGATGGAGCTGGCGGGCGTGACGGGCAGCATGCCGCGGCCCGCGACGGCGAGGTCGGTAGGGTTGTTGGTGGTGATGAGCGTGCCGCGCTGGTCCACCGCGCGGCCCGTGGTGACGCGCACGCCGCCCGCCGAGTAGGTGCCGCGGGTCTGGTCCACCACGAGGGAGTGGAACTCGGCCACGGCGCGCTTGTAGCCGAAGGTGGCCGAGTTCGCGATGTTGTCGGAGATCGTCGCCAGGCGGCTGGCGTTCACGTTCAGCCCGGTCACGCCGGCGTTGAGCGAGGAGGAGATCGTCATGTCTGCCCTTTCGTCCCGCCCGCTCGGCGCGGGCCACTCTCTTGGTGGGGGCTTAGTGGGCGGCGGGGGTTAAGGGGCCGCTAACGCCGGCGGCGCGAGTGCGGCGAAACTTAGGCATCGGGGCGCAGCAGCACGATCTCGACCCGGTCGTTGCGCAGGTCCACGGGCGGCGCCACCGCCGGCTCGCGGTCGCCGTGGCCCGTGAGGCGGCGCAGGCGCGTTGGCGGCAGCCCGCCCTGCTCCACCAGACCGCGCAGCGCCTGCACTCGCGCGAGCGAAAGGTCCCAGGCGGGCCGGTCGCGCCGCACCAGCGGCTCGCGCGCCACGTGGGCGGCCAGCGCCATGCCTGCCTCCACCCCGGAGGCCTGCGCCGAGATGGTGCGAACCAGCCGCTCCAGCAGTGGCGAAGGCACGGCGCCGCCGAGGAAGAGCGGCGAGCCGGGGATCGAGAACAGCTCGATCACCAGCCCCTCGTCGGTCATGCGCACGGTGACGTGGGAGCGGTCGTTCTCCTCGAGGACGCTGTCGCCGCCCTTTCCCAGGATCGCCTCGGCCGCCTCGCGCACGGCGGCGGCCTCGCCCTCGCCGAAGCCCTGTAGCTGACGCTCCGTCAGGCCGCCCGAGCCGGCCTGCACGGTGCCGTCGGCGGCCGTGAGCGTCTGCCCCCCCAGCGCCCCGTCGCCGCCGCCCGAGGAGCGGGCCAGCGGCACGGTGGGGCTGAAGTAGTCGGAGAGTCCCTTGCGCTGCTTCTCGGTGGTCGCATTGAGCAGCCACATGAGCATGAAGAAGGCCATCATCGCCGTCACGAAGTCGGCGTAGGCCACCTTCCACGCGCCGCCGTGATGGCCGTCGCCGCCCCCCGCCTTCTTGCGCTTGATGATGATGGGGCGTTGGCTCTCGTCGCTCATGGGCGCGCGCTAGCACGCCGGGGCTTAACGCATCCTCAAGGCGCGACCCAGCGCCAGCCGCCCGCATTCCGGATCGCGCGGCGGTGCACGGCGGGGGCCAGCCACACCGCGTCCATGCCCCGCACCCGCCCCACCAGCGCGGCGTGGCGCGCGCACTCGGGCGTCCGCGCGTAGGCTTCGGGGCCGTCGATCGGCGTGCCGGGCGCGGGGTCGGTGCCGTAGTTCACGCGGCCCGCGGGGGGGACGCGCGCCCAGCGCTCGGGGTCGCCGACCTCCACCCGCATCTCCACCGAGACGCGGAGCTGCTCCTGCGTGCCCGCGTCCCAGAACAGGAGCTGCGCGCGGGGGTCATGGCGCAGCTCGGCCACCTTGAGCGTGCGCGCGTCGGCATGAACCTCCAGCGTGCCGCCCCCGGCCCGGCGCAGGCCCACGGTGCGGAGCTGCGGCCCGTCCGCGCCGGTCGTGGCGATCTGCGGGAAGCGCCAGGGGTCGGCGGCCTCCGCGGCGGCGCGGGCGAGGCGGCGCCAGAGGTGCGCTTCCAGTGCCTCCAACGAGGCCCAACCCGCCTCACTCATAGCCGGTCATCTCTAGGAAGCCCCGGCCCGCATGGGTGCCCTCCGCCGTCACCGGCCCCTCCCAGTAGGGGAACAACGTGGCCTGCCAGCTGTCGGGGTTCACTGCCGAGACGGTCACGTCAAGGTCGCGCTCCGGCAGGGCGAGACGCCAGCGCACGGGCACGTCCCGGCCCTCGACCTCGGCCACCTCCAGCGGCTCCAGGATCACGGCGTCGTAGAGGGGCGTCAGCGTGCCGTCGGGCTCGATCCACGAGGCGTAGGTGAAGGGCGTGCCGCCGCGCAGGCGGAAGGCCATCAGCTTGGCGCCGCCCTCGAGGTGCAATGAGAACCAGTCCCAGCCCTCCTGGTCACCCTCGAGGGGCTGCGACGACCACTCGCGGTCGAGCCAGCCCTGCCCCTCGACGGCCACGTCGCCGCCGGGCAGGTGCAGGGTGCCGGACACTTCGTAGAAGGGCTGCGAGTAGTAGAGCGAGGCCTGCCCCGAGGCGGACTTGGCGGAGAAGCCCCCGTCGCCATGGAACACCAGCGGGCCGGTGGCCTCCAGGCCGAGGTCGTAGCCCGCCGCGTCCGTGCGGGCGGACAAGGCGAGGCGGTCCAGCGACGGCCCCGCAAGTTGCCAATCGTCGATCCACGCGGCGAAGGGCGCGGGCTCCACGCCCGCCTGGCCGACGCCGCCGCGGGCGAGGCGCTCGCCGGACAGGTGCGCGTCGGGGGTGGTGAGGCCGAAATGGCCCATCCAGACCTGCGGGCCCTCGGGGGCGAGGGCCGAGCGGAACAGCGTCCACTGCGCGCCGTAGTCGCGCCCGTCCTCGCCGCGCAGGACGGCAGTCAGGTACCACCACTCGATGCGGAACTCCGGGTGCGCGCCATGGTCCTCGGGGAAGCGGAAGCGGGGCGACGGCTCGGGCATGGCGAAGCCCACGCCCCCCTGCCCCAGCCCGGCGAAGCCCTGCGCGGGCGCGGCGGCGGGAGCGAGGAGGAGGGCGAAGAGCGTTAACACCGCGGCAAGGTGTTTCGCATGCGAAACATCTCGGTCCCTAGCGTTCATGGGCGAACACCTTCACGAGGTCGGCCGGCGGCATCCGCCACAGGCGCAGCGCCGGGAGGGCCGCGGCGAGGGTCGCCGCGACGAGGGCGAGGGCAGCGAGGCGCAGCCAGTCCAGCGGGAACAGCGCGAGGGGCAGCAGCCAGCCGAAGGCCAGCACGTTGACCACCGCCAGCAGCGCCCAGGCCAGCACGATGCCCACGGGGATCGCCAGCACCGCCGTGAGAGCGGCCAGCGCCGCGGCCCGCGCCACGTCCAGTAAAGCTATGCGCCGGCGCGTGAGGCCCAGCGCCCAGAGCGGGGCGACCTGCGGCACGCGCATCCCCGCGAGCGTGGCGAGCGAGGCCCAGAGCGCGAAGCCCGCCACCCCCAGCGTCAGGGCATTCAGGGCGGCGGTGACGGCGAAGGTGGAGTCGAACACCTCCAGCGAGAACCGCTTCACGCTGGCCTGGTCCACCAAGCGGTCGGGCGGCAGCGCGAACGCCTCGGCCAGCGCGTCGGCGAGTGCGGGGGCCTCGTCGGGGGCGACGCGCAGGGCGAAGCGGGTGGCGACGGCGTCCGGGAACGCCTCGAAGAAGCTGCTCGCGCCGAGATAGGCCTGTCCGCGCGGGTTGCCGTAGTCGGAATAGACCCCGACGATCTCCCAGGTGCCCGCGCGCCCGAGGTCGATCGCGTCGCCGGTCCACAGGCCCTCGCGGCGCGCGACCTGCTCGTTGACCATGGCGCCCTCGCCCGCGGCCAGCCGGTCCCAGGCGCCCGGCGCGGCGTCCAACAGGGGCCAGTGGTCGCGGTAGGTGGCGTGGTCGCGGATGCCGAAGACTTCGCCCGGCATGCCCGCCACGCGCGCCTCCTCGGAAACGATGGGCAGGGCCGTGACGCGGCCGTCGAGGAACTGCAGCATCCGCTGCGCCTCGGCGGCATCCGCGGCGGTGAGGTAGAGCTCGGCCGCCAGCCGCTGGTCGAGCCAGCCGGTGAAGGTGGCGCGGAAGCTGCCCACCATGGTGCCCACGCCGATGTTGGCGGCCAGCGCCAGCAGGAGGGCCATGAGCGCGAGGCTCAGCCCCGGCACCTGCTGGCGCGCGTCGGCCCAGACCCACTGCGCCACGGGGCCGCGGGCGAGGCGCGCACCGAGGTCGAGCACGGCGACGAGGATCGGCGGCAGGAGGAGCGCGGCACCCAGCAGGAGCGCGCCGAGCAGCGCGAAGCCGGCGACGAGGCCGGTGCCGAAGGCGGCCAGCAGCGCGGCGAGGAGGAGGAGCGCCAGCCCACCGGCCATCTGCCATCGCAGCGTGCGCCGCTTGGCCTGCGCCCAGGCGCGCGGCATGGCGGGGGCGAGCACGGGCAGATGCGCGAGCTGCCAGAGGCTCCGCCCTCCGGCCAGCGCCAGCCCCGCCCCGGCCATCGCGAAGCCCAAGAGCCACCACGTGGGAGAGAGCGTCAGCCCTCCCGCCACCGTGGCGCCGTAGAGGCCCGAGAGCGTTGCCGCCACGCCGGGCAGCAGGAGGGCCGCTACGAGGTAGCCCAGCACGACGCCGAGGCCCCCGCCGAGGAGCGTGAGGGCGACGAGCTCCAAGGCGAGGGCGAGCGTCAGGCTGCGGGCCGACAGGCCGATGGCGCGCAAGGTCCGCAACAGCGGGCGGCGCTGCTCGAAGGCCAAGCCGATCGCGGCGTGGACGATGAAGAGCCCCACTGCGAAGCTGAGCAGGCCGAAGGCGGTGAGGTTAAGGTGGAAGCTGTCGGTGAGCCGCGCGATCTCGCCGCCGCCGTTCCCTTCGGGACGGACGAGGCGGGTGCCGGGGATCAGCTCCTCCAGGGGGGGAAGGCCCTCGCGGTTGCCCGGCAGCACCACCAGCGCGTCGACGCGGTCCGTGCCCTCGAAGCGCTGCGCGGCCTCGATGTCGGCCACCACGAGACCCGGCGCCATGCCCGGCACGGCGCGGGCGAGCGAGGGGTCCTCCATGCCGGCCACGGTGTCCGGCGCGCCCAGCACCACGAGGCCCGCGAGGAAGTCGCGCAGGAGGCTCGGGTCGCCCAGCGGCTCGGCCGCGGCGTCCGGGGGCATGGTGAACGGATCGACGCCGAGGAGGCGCAGGCGGGTGCCCGGAAGGCGCGCCTCCAGCACCGGGGTGACCAGCCACCCGGCACGGCGCGCGGCGGCGAAGTCGGCGAGCGTCATCGCTCCTTCCAGCCGGGGGCGCGTGTCGCCGGCCAGCGAGTCGGCGGCCTCGGCGTAGGAGCTGCGGGCCTGCGCGTTGATCGCCTGCACCCCGGTCCAGAGGCCGGTGGCGAGGGCGAGGCCGATCACGAGGGTGGCGAGCTGCAGCGGGTGTCGGCGCCAGTGTCCGAGCAGGGCGCGCAGGGCCGGGGCGATCACGCCAGCGCGCCCGCGCGCAGGTGCAGGCGCCGCCCCATGCGCGCCGCCAGCCGCTCGGAGTGGGTGACCATCAGGAGGCCCGCGCCCGAGGCGTCGGCGCTCTCGACCATGAGGTCGAGCACGGCGTCGCCGGTCGCCTCGTCGAGGTTGCCCGTGGGCTCGTCGGCCAGCACGAGGCGGGGGCGCGCGAGGAGCGTGCGGCCGATGGCGACGCGCTGCTGCTGCCCGCCCGAGAGCTGCTCGGGCCAGCGGCCGAGGAAGTCCGCGAGGCCGAGGCGCTCGGCGATGGGGCCGGGGTCGGCCTCGCGCCCGGCGAGGCGGGCGTGGAAGGCGAGGTTGTCGCGCACGCGCAAGGAGGGGATCAGGTTGAACTGCTGGAACACCAGCCCCACCGCGTCGCGGCGCAGGGCCGCGCGCTCCGCGTCGCCCGCGGCAGCGATGTCGGTGCCGTCGATGCGGATGGTGCCCGCATCCGGCGTGTCGAGACCGGCGAGGAGGTGGAGAAGCGTGGACTTGCCCGACCCGCTCTCGCCGGTGAGGGCGAGCGTCTCGCCGCCCTCCAGGTCGAAGGACACGCCGTCGAGCACCCGGAGGGGGCCGTCCGCCGTGTCGAAGGTCTTCGCGACGTCGCGGACTTCCAGGAGCATGGGCGGAGGGTAGCGGGCGGGGGGCGGGGATCAAGGCACGGCGCGGCGCCCGGGGCGGGGCGCCGGAGGCCGGGCCTCAGAAGCGCACGTCGGGCAGGCTGTCGAAGGCGTTGCGCAGGGCGTCGGACCAGCCGTCGGAGATCGCGTGCCAGTCGGCGTCGGTCTCCTCGATGCGGCGGCTGTAGCCGAGGCGCAGGCCGTCGGCTTCCAGGATCTGAAGGTCGAGCGGCGTGCCCACCGACAGGTTCGCGCGGATCGTGGAGTCGAACGAGACCATCAGCAGCTTCACGGCGCGCTCGAAGCTCATCTCGCGGTCGTAGGCCCGCACGAGGATCGGGCGGCCGTACTTGGTCTCGCCGACCTGGAAGAACGGCGTGTCGGCCTGTGCCTCGATGAAGTTGCCTTCGGGATAGATCAGGTAGAGCCGCGGCGGGCTGCCCGCGACTTGGCCGCCCAGGATCATGGAGGCCGAGAAGGTGCCGCCCTTGCTGTTGGTGCGCTCGCCGATCACGGTCGACAGGGTCTCGCCCACGAGGCGGGCGGCCTGGAACATGGACGGCACGGTCAGGAGCGAGGGGCTGCGGTCGTCGGGGTGGAGGTTGCGCTCGTCGAGCAACGAGACCACGGCCTGCGTGGTGGCGAGGTTGCCGGCGGTCATCAGCACCATGGCGCGCTCGCCCGGCACCTCCCAGGTGAAGGTCTTGCGGTAGGACGAGACGTTGTCGACGCCGGCGTTGGTGCGGGTGTCGGACATGAAGACGAGGCCTCGATCGAGCTGGAGGCCGACGCAGTAGGTCATGGGTGGGGGGTTTCCGTTGGTTGCGCGCCGAGCATGATGCCGGTTGGGCGCCGGGTGCAACGGGAACGTGACGGGGGCGGGGGAGTTCCCCGGATCATGGACCCGCTGATCGTCACGCTGGAGGTGGACCCCGCCTCGGACGCCCGCTTCCAGGCGGCGCGCCGGCGCTGGTTCCCGCTGCACCGCCAGCAGGTGCCGGCCCATGTCACGCTGTTCCACAAGCTGCCGGGCGAGGACGTCGTGGCGGTGGCGGGGCGGCTCGAGGACGTGGCCGCGGCCCATGCCCCCCTGCCCTTCCGGGTAACGGCCGTGATGCCGCTGGGGCGCGCCGGCGCGGCCTTCCGGCTCGAGGTGCCGGGGCTGCGCGCGGTGCGCTCGCAGATCGCGCGGGGCTTCGAGCTCGCGCCCCAGGACCGGGGCGGCGGGCGACCCCACGTGACGATCCAGAACAAGGTGGCGCCCGCGGTGGCGGCGGCGGTGCTCCAGCGCCTGCAGGCGGGCTTCGCGCCCTGGGAGGGCACGGGGACCGGCTTGGCGCTGTGGCGCTACCGGGGCGGGCCTTGGGAGGCGGCGGGCGCGTGGCGCTTCGCGGGCGCGCCGGACGGCTGAGGCACCCGCCGCACGGGGCGGCCTAGCGCTTGCGGACCAGGCCCCCATGCTCGTCGATCTGCCGGTTCGTGGCGATCACGGTGGCCATGCGGGTCTCGTCGGGCGGATGGGTGCCCCAGAACGACAGCCCGCCATCGGCGGCCCGCTCCGGCGCCGGCCGGGCGAAGTAGCGCGCGCCGGCCACGGGATCGAAGCCCGCCATGCGCGCGATGGCGGTGCCGAGCGTGTCGCTCTCCAGCTCGTAGGTCTGCGAGAAGGCCTTGCTCCCGACCGCGCCGCCGAGTGACATGCTGTCCTCGATGAGGTCCTGCCGGTACGGCGTGTGCGGCATGTCGTGGGTCGCCGCCGCGGCGATCACGCCGAGAAGCAGCGCGCCGGCCAGTGCCTGCTGCTCCGCCTTCTGGATGTGCTGGCCGATCAGGTGCCCGTACTCGTGGGCCACCACGAAGGCGAGCTCGTCGTCGTTGGCCACGTCGCGCAGCATCGGCACGGTGACCATGATCCGCGGCTCGCGCTTCGCCTCGTCCGCGTAGGTGAAGTAGGCGTTGGGCACGGGCATCGCCGTGTCGATGCCGATCCGCGCGCCGCAGGCCGCGACGCCCCGGCCCAGCTCATCGGCGCAGAGGCGCTCGGCCACAGGCCGGACGCGGGCGACCACTCGTTCGAAGCGCGCGAGGGCCTCCGCGGGGCCCGCCGGGGCGCGCCGGGCATCGGAGGAGGCCTCGGCGAACATGCGCGCCGCCGTGCTGGCGGTGCCCGGGTCGATCTCGGAAATCTGGTAGGTGGTGCCGCAACCGGCGAGGGTCGCCGCGAGCGTGGCGGCGAGGAAAGCGAACTTCATTCTCTAGAATACTCCGGATTCCCGGGGGCAACATGCCACCGGCGGGACCAGAGCTGCAAATCGGGGCGATTCCCGCAATCCGGGCGCGGGGGAACCCATCGTTTCCCCAGCGGCGACGTCCGGAGCCCCCCCGGGTGCGGCACGAGGGTTGCGAATCCGTTAAGGCGGGTTCATAAGGTGCAAAGGCGCGCGACGTGCCGGGGTCCGTTCGACGGACCCGGGGCCCTGCGTGCGGATCGGAGTGGTGCCGCGTTGCCGATGGCTTTGCGGTGTCGCGTGGCTGACGTCGAATTCGTCGTCGGTCGTGAGTCGGCTGTCGTCAGTTGCTCAGCGTGAGTGCGGCGCAGACGGCGAAGATGCAGATGCTGGTGACCATGGGGTCCCTCCGTTGCCGACCGCGGAGCGCCGCCGGTCCATGCAGAAGGCCCGCTCCCTCCGATTCCCACAATCCCCGCGCGAGCGCATGCATCGTTGCGGATGTGGTGCACCTCTGGGGCGAACCCGAGGTTGCGGATGTGGTGCACCTTCCGGACGAAGGCGAGTTTGCAGAACCGGCACACCCTAAGGGCGAAAGCCGGACGCGCGCCCGTTTCCGGACGCGCGCCGATCCCGAAAACCGTTGCTACTGCTGCGTTTGCGACTGCGTCTGCGCGTCGGCGACGCGCAGCGCCACCTCCATCTCCGCGCCGCCCCGGCCGCGACGGATGCCGCGGATCGGGGCCGCGTCGTCGTAGTCGAGCCCGGTGGCCACGCGCACGTAGCGCGTGTCGGGCGAGATGCCGTTGCTGACGTCGAAGCCGACCCAGCCCAGCCCGTCGACGTGGGCCTCGGCCCAGGCGTGGGTGGCCTCCTGCTCCTCGCGCGCGTCCATGCGCAGGTAGCCCGACACGTAGCGCGCGGGGCGCTCGAGCAGGCGGGCGGCGGCAACGAAGACGTGGGCGTGGTCCTGGCACACGCCGGTGGCGGCCTCCATGGCCTCCTCGGCGGTCATGCCGACGTCGGTGGTCCCCGTGGCGTAGGGAATGGCCTCGCGGATTGCGGCCGAGAGCGCGTGCATCTGCCCGAGCTGGTCGTCCATGCCGCGCAGCTCGCGCACGAGCGCGAGCAGGCCCGGCCCGCGCCGGGTGCGGTCCGTGGGGCGCAGGAAGGCCCAGAGCGGCATGAAGCCGCCCTGCGCGCCGATCACGCCCTTGCGGTCCTCGACCGAGACCTCGCCCTCGGCGGTGACCACCACCTCGGTGGCGCCTTCGTCGAGCGACACGAGGTGCACGCGGTTGGCGTGCTGGTCCTCGAACTGGGTCTCCACGCGCCCGCCGGTGACGCTGGTGTCCCAGCGCAGCACGGTCTGGCCCGCGCGGCTCTTGGGGGTGAGGCGCACCTGCTGGAGCCCGCCCGAGACGGGATGCTCGTAGCGGTAGGTGGTGACGTGGCGGATCGCGAGGCGGCGTGTGTCGGCGGTGCTCATGCGTAGAACCTGTAATCCGTCTCGACTTGGCGCGAGAGCGCGTTGTTGCGCGCGCGGAAGTCCTGGAGGAACTCGTGCAGCCCCTCCTCGAAGATCGGGTCGATGCTGGTGCAGGCGCCGAGCTTGGCGCGCATCGTCTCGGCCATCTCGAGGCACTCGGGCTTCTCGCCCCCGTAGGCCTTGTGCAGCCAGTCGAGGTTGTTGCGCACCTTCGAGTAGCAGAAGGCGAGGGAGCGCGGCATGCGCCCGTCGAGGATCAGGAAGTGGGCGATCTGCTCGGGGCCGCGGGCCTGGCCGTGGACGATGCGGAAGGCGTTCTCGGCCGACACGCCGCGCAGGATCACCTCCCACTGGGCGTTGTCGAGGCGGCTCCCCACGCCGGCGGCCGAGGGCAGCAGCACGTAGTACTTCACGTCGAGCAGGCGCGCGGTGGCGTCGGCCCGCTCCAGGAAGGTGCCGAGACGTGCGAAGTCGTAGCTGTCGTTGCGCAGCATGGTGCCGTGGAGCGTGCCGCGCACGAAGGCCGAGCGGTTGCGGATCGCGCCCACCACCCGCGGCAGGTCGCGCGGCGGCACGCGGCGCTGCAGCGCGGTGCAGGCGGTCATCCAGGCCTCGTTCACGCCCTCCCAGACCTCGCGGGTCAGCGCGGTGCGCACCAGCTTGGCGTTGGAGCGGGCCTGGTCGAGGCAGGCCATCACCGACGACGGGTTCTCCTTGTGGCGCAGGAGCCAGTCGCTGACCCCCTCGCCCGTCACGGCGTCGTGGTGCGCGTCGTAGCCCGCGCGCGCCGAGGCGGATTCCAGCACCGACGCCCATTCCGAGGCGTCGTCGGTGTCGGGCCGCGTCAGCGCGATGCGCTGCCCGGTCTCGACGAGGCGGGCGAGGTTCTCGGCGCGCTCCAGGTAGCGGAACATCCACAGGAGGCCCCCGGCGGTCTTGCCCAGCATCTAGCGTCCCTTCCCCGGGGTGGCGGCGGCGGCCGTGCGACAAACGTCCATGCGCATCATTCCCCCAGCACCCAGGTGTCCTTGGTGCCGCCGCCCTGCGAGGAGTTCACCACCAGCGATCCCTTCTTGAGCGCCACGCGGGTCAGGCCGCCCGGCGTGATCTCGATCCCGTCCGGCGAGACCAGCACGAAGGGGCGCAGGTCCACGTGGCGGGGCGCGAGGCCGGACTTCGTGAAGATCGGCACGGTGGACAATGCCAGCGTCGGCTGGGCGATGTAGTTGCCGGGCCGCGCCTCGAGCTTGGCGCGGAACGCCTTGATCTCGCGCTTCGAGGCGGTGGGGCCGATCAGCATCCCGTAGCCGCCCGAGCCGTGCACCTCCTTGACCACCAGCTCCTCGAGGTTGTCGAGCACGTAGGCGAGGCTGTCGGGCTCCGAGCAGCGCCAGGTCGGCACGTTCTCCAGGAGAGGCTTCTCGCCGGTGTAGAACTCCACGATCTCGGGCATGTAGCTGTAGATCGCCTTGTCGTCGGCGATGCCGGTGCCCGGCGCGTTGGCGATGGTGATGCCGCCCGCGCGGTAGACGTCGAAGATGCCCGGCACGCCGAGCATCGAGTCGCGGTGGAAGTTGATGGGGTCGAGGTAGGCGTCGTCCACGCGGCGGTAGAGCACGTCGATCGGCTGGTAGCCGCGGGTGGTGCGCATGGCGATGCGCCCGTCCACCACGCGCAGGTCGTGGCCCTCGACCAGCTCCACGCCCATCTCGTCGGCCAGGAAGCTGTGCTCGTAGTAGGCGGAGTTGTGGATGCCCGGCGTCAGCACGGCCACCACGGGATCGCCCTCGCAGGCGGGCGGCGCCGAGGCGGCGAGGCTGCGGCGCAGGTCGCGGGGGTAGTTGGAGACGCGCTGCACCTGGTTGCGGGCGAACAGCTCCGGGAACATGTGGAGCATCGTCTCGCGGTTCTCGAGCATGTAGCTGACGCCCGAGGGCGTGCGGGCGTTGTCCTCGAGCACGTAGAATTCGTCGGGCCCGGTGCGCACCAGGTCGATGCCCACGATGTGGGTGTAGACGCCGCCCGGGGGCGCCACGCCGATCATCTGCGGCAGGAACGCCTCGTTGCGGGCCACCATGCCGGCGGGCAGGCGGCCGGCGCGCAGGATCTCCTGGCGGTGGTGGATGTCGTGGAGGAAGGCGTTGATGGCGCGCACGCGCTGCTCGATGCCGCGGGAGAGGCGCGCCCACTCGCGGCCCCCGAGGATGCGCGGCACGATGTCGAACGGGATCAGCCGCTCGTCGGCGGACGGATCGCCGTAGACGTTGAAGGTGATGCCCATGAGGCGGAACAGCTCGTCCGCCTCGCGGGTCTTGGCACGCAGCCGGGCGGGATCCTCGGCGTCGAACCATTCGGCCAGCGCGGCATAGGCGGGGCGCGGTCGGCCGTCCGGGCCGTGCATTTCATCGAAGTTCATCGGCGCACGATGGACGGGTTGGGGGGTGGGCGCAACCGAACCCCGCGCCCCGCCGCGCGATTCCGGCGCGGCGCCCAAGACGCGGGCACCGCGGCGGATTCGCCGCGCGTCCGCGCGTCAGGTCCGCGGCGGCGGCGGGGCGCTCCGGGCGGAGGCCGCGCCGCGATGCCCCTGCGACGGGCGCCGCCGGCGGCGCGCCGCGCCGGATCCGGGCGAGCGTCCCGTGAGCGCCATGATCAGGAGCGCCACGAACAGCGTGCCGGCAAGGCCGGCAAGAAACACTTCCATCGTCATACGCCACGCCTCCGATCACCTGCTGCAGGGTCGGAGTGGGAACGCGCGTCGGTGGAGCCGGTTCCGCGGCGCCGCAGCGTCAGACCATTTCCTCGGGCACCGTGGCGAGCTTGCGCCCGAACCGCCGCGCCGGCGTCGAGAGGTGTGGCAGCATGAACCCGCGCCGCGCCTCGGGGCGGGTGCGGGCGTTCTCGATGGCGAGGCGCTGCCAGTGGCCGACGCCGCCCGGCTCGGCGAAGGGGGCCGGATCGATCGCGCCGCCGAGCATCGCGCCCATGCAGCGCAGGCGCACGTGGCGCACCGTGGCGGGGTCGCGCAGCGGCACGCCCACCTCGGTGTCCCAGTGCATGGAGCGGCCGTTGAGGTTGGCCGAGGAGACGATGGCGAGGCGGTCGTCGAAGGTGCAGACCTTGGAATGGACGTAGATCATGGGCGCGCCGTGGAACACGTCGCGCCCCTGCGTCTGCGCGGTCACGGGCCGGGCGGGCGAGCCCACGAAGACGCGCCCCCGGAAGGCCCGGCGGATGCGGCGCACGGCCATGTACTGGAGGAACTCGCCGAAGCGGGCGTCCTCGCGGCGGGCGCCGAGGAAGGCCACGTCCTCGGGCCGCGCGGGCAGGATCACCACCAGCTCCAGTCCGGGCGCGCGGCGCGCGGCGCGGGCCAGCTCCGAGGCGATGCGGCTGCTGCGCAGGAACTGCGTCTCGAGGTAGATCAGCCGCTCCGCGGTGCGGATGCCCCCGATGATCGCGTCGTTGATCTCGCTGAGGCGCTCCTTGGGCGAGAGCGCGAGGGGGCCGCGGCGGCGGCGCGCCGACACGGTGCGCAGGATGCGCCCGCCGAGGTCGGAGGGCGCGGCGCGCAGGTGGATCACGTCCTCCAGCTCGTCCAGATGCACGGCCAGGGCCCGGGCCGCGGCGGGGTCGCGCACGATCGCCTGCACGTCGTGCCAGGTCTCCTCGGCGGGCTGCTCGTGGCGGGGCGAGTCCCAGCGCCGCTCGTTGAGGTCCAGCCCGCCGACGTAGAGCACCTCGCCGTCCACCGCGGCGACCTTCTGGTGGTGCGTCACCGGCGCGAGGGGCGGCAGCGGCCAGCGGCGCGGGCCGGTGCGGTCCTCGTCGACCATCAGGAGGCGTCGCAGGTGCGGGTGCCCCTGCAGGAAGCGGGCGCGGCGGGGACGCTCGAGATGCAGCAGATCGGCCGCCTTCTCGCGCAGCATCCGGTCGACGCGGGGCCAGAGCGCCAGCCGGGCGAGCACGCCGATGCGCGCGGGATGGAGCGAGGCGATCGCCTCGATCCGGGCGTCCGGGCCGGCCAGCTCGGCAAGGGCCGCGGCCTGGCGCATGGTGCGCCAGGTCAGGCCGTGCAGCTCGGTGCCCACAACGGGGTCGAAGTCCGACAGCAGCAGCCGCAGGCGCACGCCGCGGCGCACCACGTGGAGCAGGAGGTCGAACCAGTCGCGCCCCACGGCCTGCGCCTCGTCGGAGCGCAGCCGCGTGGACATGTCGAAGATGCGGAAGCCGGCGGTGATCTCGCGCCGGGCGCCCAGCACCAGCCGCTCGAAGGCGGGATAGGCCTCGGCCGCGGTGACGAGGATCTCGACGGGCGCGCCGTCGCCGTCCGTCGTCGCCATCGCCTCCCCCGCCGCGAGTTCAGTAGTCACGGGGTCCCTCGCGGTGGGTCTCGATCGGGAAGGTGAGGTCGAGCACGAAGCTGTCGGTGCGCTGGTCGATGCTGATCTCGCCGTCGAGCTGGTGGGCGAAGGCGCGCACGAGCTGCATTCCCAGGCCCCCGGTGGCGGCCCCTCCGGCCTCGCCGCGGGGCGGGGCCGTCACCGTCTCGCCCTCCGGCGGGGCGCCGGCCTCGCCGGGCGCGCAGGCGTTCGAGACCCGCAGCCGCGCGCGGTCGTCGTCGACGGGGCGCAGGTCGAGGCGGATCCACGGGGTCTCCGCGGCACCCTTGAGGC
The DNA here is from genome assembly GCF_025144335.1 of Jannaschia sp. W003. Taxonomy (NCBI): domain Bacteria; kingdom Pseudomonadati; phylum Pseudomonadota; class Alphaproteobacteria; order Rhodobacterales; family Roseobacteraceae; genus Jannaschia; species Jannaschia sp. W003. The sequence continues at coordinate 1,123,541 of NZ_CP083539.1, read as the reverse complement.
GCGCCGCATGGGCCACGGCGTTGGTCATCACCTCGGACACCGTGAGCGACAGGGCGACCGCGCGGTCCGGGTCCATCTCCACGCGCTCGGTGTCGGCGCGGAAGTCGAGCTTCACGTCGCCCGAGGCGCTGGCGGTGATCTGCCCGGCGAGGTCGGAGACCATGGCGGCGGCGTCGATGCGGCCGATGTCCTCGGTCTGGTAGAGCGAGCGGTGCACCGCGGCGAGGCCCATCACCCGGTCCTGCACCCGGCGCAGCACGTCGCGCGCCTCGGGCGAGGCGATCTTGCGCATCTGCATGTTCATGATCGAGGAGATGAGCTGGAGGTTGTTCTTCACCCGGTGGTGGACCTCCTTGAGGAGGATGTTCTTCTCGCGCAGGTGGTCCTCGAGCTGGGCCTCGTCCTGCATGATCGCCTGGGCCATGTCGCGGAAGTCGGCCTCGATCTGGCTCAGCTCCGTGCCAGCGCCGGCCAGCATCGGGGTGCGCACGGTGCGGCGGGTGCGGGCGAAGGCGCGCATCTGGCGGCCCAGGGTGCGGATGTGGCGGAACAGGAGCCGCTCGAGCGCGAGGAACGCCACCAAGAGCGAGGCCAGCCACATCAGCACCGGCATCAGCGCGGTCAGCACGAAGTCGTCGAAGCGGCTGCCGGCCAGCATCTCCTGCGGCCAGGAGCTGAGCGCGTAGGCTAGGTCGGGCACGATCGGCACGATGGCGTAGACCCGCTCGCGCCCGGCGCCGTCCACGGCGATGAACGAGCGGCCGAGCCCGCCGGCGAGGCTGCGCAGGGTCTCGCCCACGGGCAGGATCGTGCGCGCCGACTCGACGTCCTGGCCCGAGGTGAGCAGGTCGCCGCGGCTGTTGAAGATCAGCATCGAGAACGGCCGGTCCTCGTCGGCGCCCAGCGCCGTGAGCTCCATGGTCCGCTCGGGGATGGAGATCACGAGGAAGCCGACGATCTCCTCGCCGCCCGCCTCGCGCAGGGCCTCGACCACCGCCAGCACCGGGGTGCCGCTGTAGGGCGGGTCGGGCTCGAGGAAGACGCCGCGGTTACCGGTGCGCACGATCTCCTGGAAGGCGGACAGGCCGCTGATGTCCACGCGCTCGCCGTTCGAGCTGCACTCGAGGATGCCGTCGGTGCGCACGAAGGCGGCGAAGGAGTAGTTCTGCGATCGGGCGAGGAAGTCGGCGAGGAACTCGGAGCAGGCCGCGGGGTCGTCGCGCAGCACCACCACCGTGGGCGCGAGCGCCTGGGCGGCGCCCACGCCGCGCTGCACCGCGGCCTGCAGCGGGTTGGCGGCCAGTTCCGTCAGCGACAGCAGCGCCGCCTTGGCCTGGCGCGGCGCCTCGGCCGAGAGCCGCTGGGTCTGCCAGAAGCCGATCGCGCCGAGCGGCATCAGCGCGAGCGACAGGAGCAGGAGGACGCGCAGCGTGAGGCTGCGCTGCCGCCACGCCTTTTCGAGCATCAGAGGTTGCCGTTCTGCAGCGACGAGACGACGGCCATGGTGGCGCGGTCGGTCAACTCGAAGCTTTCGTCGGAGGAGACGCCCATGATCTCGGCCAGCTTGGCGCGGCCCCGGTTCACGCGGCTCTTGATGGTGCCCACGGCGACGCCGCAGGTCTCGGCGGCCTCCTCGTAGGCGAAGCCCGAGGCGCCCACGAGCACCAGCGCCTCGCGCTGCTCCTCGGGAAGCTTCGCGAAGGCGGTCTCGAAGTCCATCATGTTGAGGCGCCCGTCGTGGTCGGGCTTGCGCGACAGCGAGGCGGTGATGGTGCCGTCCACGTCGGCGACCTCGCGCTTCGCCTTGCGGCGGTTCGAGTAGTAGGTGTTGCGCAGGATCGTGAAGAGCCAGGCGCGCATGTTGGTGCCGGCCTGGAACTTGTCGAGGTTCGACCAGGCCTTCACCAGCGCGTCCTGCACCATGTCGTCGGCCAGCGACGCGTTGCGCGTCAGCGACACCGCGAAGGCCCGCATGGCCGGCAGGTGCTCGACGATCTCCTCGCGGGGATCGCGGGGGTCTTGCGTGGACATGTCAGTCCTCCGGCTGGTCGGCGGGCGCGTCCGCGGACTGGTCGTCCTGGCCGGATCTGAGCTGCGAGAGCAGCGCCGAGAACCTGTCGGGCACGTCTTCGTTGAGGACGGTTTCGTAGACGCGCCTGAGGTTCGCGTCTATGAGACTGTCGATGTTCGTCTTTTCGTCGCTTCGTGCCATCCTGGTCCCCGTGCCCCCGCTCGGCTTTCGCGCATAATTTCCTCGGAACACAACCGGCACCGGCGACGTTTGTTCCGCACGACGAACAGGGGACCCGAGGGGAAACACGAAGACATGCCAATGGACACGACGGCCGAGATCAGCAAGGCCCTGCCCTATCTCCGCCGGTACGCCCGCGCGCTCACCGGAAGCCAGACCAGCGGCGACAACTACGCCGCAGCCACGCTCGAGGCGATCCTCGCGGACCGCTCGCTGCTCGGCGCGACCTCGGGCGTGAAGACCGACCTCTTCTCCACCTTCCACGGGATCTGGTCCTCGGCCGGCGCCCCGATGGAGGAGGAGAACGACGCCATGCGCCAAGCCGCCCAGCGGCACCTGGCCCGCCTGACGCCCAACACCCGCGAGGCGCTGCTGCTCCACACGGTCGAGGAGTTCTCGATGGACGAGATCTCCGAGATCATGGGGATCGACCGCGGCGAGGTGTCGGAGCTGGTCGGGCTGGCCCGCCAGGAGATGGCCGACGCCGTGTCGGGCAAGATCATGATCATCGAGGACGAGTCGATCATCGCCATGGACCTCGAGTCCCTCGTGGGCGAGATGGGCCACCGCGTCACCGGCATCGCCCGCACCCACACCGAGGCCGTGGCCCTTGCTGGCCAGGAGATGCCGGACCTGATCCTCGCGGACATCCAACTGGCCGACAACTCGTCGGGCATCGACGCCGTGAACGAGGTGATGCGCGACCTCGGCAAGCGCCCGGTGATCTTCATCACCGCCTTCCCGGAGCGCCTGCTGTCGGGCGCGCGCAACGAGCCCGCGTTCCTGATCGCCAAGCCCTACACCCAGGAGCAGGTGCGCTCCGCGGTGAGCCAGGCGATGTTCTTCTCCTCGACCGAGCCGCTCAGCGCTTGAGCCGATCACGCCGCCGCGGCCGGCGGGGGCCCTCCCCTTCCGCCCGCGGCGACGCGCCGCGCGTGCGTGCCCTTCCCCCGCGGCGGGATCGCTTGACAGGGGGTGGCGCACGCATAGGTTGACCCCATCGCATCCCGGCCGGGGCCCCTCGCCTCCCGCGACCGGGCCTTCCGCCGGGCCGCGTTCCGTGGTCTTCGGGGTCCGGGCGACGCGCCGGGACGCGGGGATCTGCCGAGGAGGCTGCCGGGGACGATGGTGACGAGATGCGATGCCTGCCCCCTGCGCGGCCGGAGCCTGTTCGCGGACATGAGCGACGAGGAGGTCCGGCAGACCCAGCGCTTCAAGGTCGGCGAGCTGACCGTGGAGGCCGGGACGCCGATCCTGACGGAAGGTGCCCACTCGGCGCAGCTGTTCACGGTGCTGTCGGGCGTCGGGCTGCGCCACAAGGTGCTCCAGAACGGCCGGCGCCACGTGCTGACCTTCCTGTTTCCCGGCGACCTGATCGGCCTGCAGGGCGCGGTGATGGGCGAGATGGGCCACACCGTGGAGGCACGCTCGCGCATGCGCCTGTGCGTGTTCGACCGCCAGGCGCTCTGGAACTTCTTCGGCAATTCCCCGTCGCGCTCCTACGACCTGATCTGGATCGCCGCCACCGAGGAGCACTTCATGGGCGAGGCGCTCGTGACCGTGGGCCAGCGCACCGCCGAGGAGTCCGTGGCCTGGGCGCTGGTGAAGCTGTGGAAGCGGGCCGCCACCCTGGAGATGACCGACGGCGCGGCGATGCCCATGCCGTTCAAGCAGCAGGATCTGGCCGACGCGCTGGGGCTCAGCCTCGTGCACACCAACAAGACGCTGGCCAAGTTCCGCGAGCGCCAGCTCGCCGTGTGGCGCGACGGGCGCCTGCAGGTGAACGACCTGGAGACCCTGGCCCGGATCGGCATGACCGACACCGCGCCGCCGAAGCCGCGCCCCCTGCTCTGACGCCCCCCGCGGAGGGGGGCGCGATGGGTCTCAGATCAGCGGCTTGCGGTGCATCTCGTCCTTGACCTGCCCGTGGGTGACCAGCGTGAAGATCACGGTGCCGCCCACGATGTTGCCCGACAGGACCGGCAGGAAGAACCCGGTGAAGCCCTCCCAGAAGTCCAGCTGGTCGCTCCAGAACATCCAGCCCCACTCCACGGAGCCGGCCACCACGTGGGTGAAGTCCCCCGCGGCGATCAGCCAGGTGAACACCATGATGATCGCGAAGCGCCCCGAGTTGCGCTGCGGCAGCATCCACACCAGCGCCGCCACCAGCACGCCCGCCGGGATCGCGCGGAAGAACGCCGTGCCCGGCTCGAAGCCGGTGGCGTGGGCCGACAGCGAGGTCAGCGCGGGCAGAATCTCGGGCGGAAGCGCGGGCGTGTAGTAGTAGAATGCCGAGATCGAGAAGCAGCCGAAGACGTTGGCCGCCAGCACGATCGCCCACAGGCGCAGCATCATCCACCACAGCCGCTTGCGCCGCTCGGCGATCACCGGGATCACGGTGGTGATGGTGTTCTCCGTGAACAGCTGCATGCCGCCCAGGATCACCACGATGAAGCCCAGCGAGTAGCCGAGGTTCTCGACGAGGTAGCTCCAGGGGGCATCGGGCAGGTAGGTGCGCAGCACCGCCTCGCCCACCACCGACATCGAAATCATCACGCCCGCGGCGATGCCCGAGTAGGTCAGCGAGCGCAGCGGCCGCGACAGCTCCTCTTCGCCGGCGCGGCGGATCACCTCGTAGAGCAGCTTGGCGCCGAGCTGCCCCGCCTCCTCGATCGCCGCCTCCTCGCGCTCCTCGTGCTCGATGTGCTCGATCAAGGCGTCGGCCATGCCGTCGTCCTCGCGGAACTCCGCGTCGGGGGAGGCTGTGGTCATGGGCGGTCTCCGGTGCGATGGGCGCGGGGATGGGCGCGAATCTGCGGTTGCACCGATGCAACCCGGAGGGGGGGCGATACGTTCCCGGGGCTCTCGAAGGAGGATGGCGGGAATGCACGAGCCGGGGGCGCTGGCACGCAAGGTGCTGCAGGAGATCCGAGGCGGATACTGGTTCATCCCGGGCACCCTCGCCGCGGGCGCCGCGGCGCTGGCGCTGGCGCTGTGGTGGTTCCAGCCCGAGGTGATCGGCTGGCTGCCCGTGGGCGAGCTAACCGACGACGCCGCGCGCAACCTCCTCACCGTGATCGCCTCGTCGATCATCGGCGTCACGGGCGTGATGTTCTCGCTCACGCTGGTGGCCGTGACCCACGCGGCCGGCAAGTACGGGCCGCGCCTGATCGGGAACTTCATGCGCGACCGGGGCAACCAGTGGGCGCTCGGCATCCTCGTGGCCACCTTCGTCTACGCCTTCACCGCGCTGGTGCTCGCGGACAGCTCGCCGGACTCGGTGATCCAGCTCACGGTGCTGGTGGCGCTCGGGCTCACCTTCCTCTCGGTGGGCACCATGATCTTCTACGTCCACCACGTGCCCGAGACGGTGAACGTGTCGAACATCACCGCGGGCCTGGGCGAGCGGCTGACCGAGCAGCTGCGCGCGCGCATCGACCGGACCGAGGAGGCGCGGGCGAGCGACGGCGGCGCGAACGGGTCCATGCCCCTGCCCGAGCGCGACCCCGACCTCGCCCTCGCCGCATCGGGTCGGGGCTACATCCAGACCGTGGCCTACGACCGGCTGGCGGAGCTGGCGCGCCGGCGCGGAGCGGTGATGCGGATCGAGGCGCGGGCGGGCGAGTTCGTCCATCCCCGGCGCACGCTCCTGCGCATCTGGGGCGAGATGACCGAGGACGAGGCGCGCGAGGCGCTGGACCGCGCCGTGGCCCTCGGGCCCGAGCCCACCGAGACGCAGACCCCAACGTTCCTCGCCGACCAGCTGGTGGAGATGATCGGCATCGCGCTCTCGCCGGGCGTGAACGACCCCTTCACGGCGGTGAACTGCATCAACTGGCTCGCCGCGGCCCTGGCCGAGGCGCTGGTGCATCGCGGCGGGCTGCGCCAGCCCCCCTCGGGGCGGCTCCACGGCGACTGGCTCGACTTCGCGGCGCTCTATGCGCGGACCTTCCCGGCGGCGATGCCCTACCTCACCGACGACCGCATGGCGACGGAGGCGGCGATCCGGGCGCTGGAGGAGTTGATGACGCTGCCGGCCACGATCGACCGGCGCGCCCTGCTCGCGGACCTGCGGCTTCTCCGCCGCGCCCATGCGAAAACGTGATGGGGGGGACTGTTCCGGGGGAATCCGGCGGGTGATAGACGCGTCGCGGGGAAGGACGGGGGGACGCCGGCGGGCGGCCGGATCCGGTCTGCCCCGGACAGACGTCGCCCGGGGGACTTCCATGCAACGCACGCTCGCCGCTGGCCTTCTCGGCTTCCTCGCCGCCGTCGCCCCCGGTGCGGGCGCGCGCGCGGACCTCCTCTTCCAGCTCGCCGTCGACGACGACCTGAGCGACGCGCTGCGGGGCGCCTCGCTCCTGCTGCAGACCTATGAGGAGACGCCGGCGCCGGCCCGCCGCGAGGTGGTGGCGGCCGCGCAGGCGGATTACCGCCGCCTGCTCGCGGTGCTGTGGGAGTCGGGCCGCTTCGGCCCCGAGATCTCGATCACCCTCGACGGCGTCGAGGCCGCCGAGCTTCCGGCCGTCTCGGCCGAGGAGGGCGTGGGCCGCGTGGTGGTTCGGGTCGAGCCCGGCCCCGAGTACCGCTTCGGCCGGACCGAGATCGCCCCGCTGGCGCCCGGCACCGAGATCCCCGAAGGCTTCGCCGCCGGCGAGCCGGCTGGCACGGAGATCCTGCGCACCACCGCGCGCGTGGGCGTGGAGGCCTGGCGCGCGATCGGCCACGCCAAGGCCGACGTGGGTGGGCAGGACATCGTGGCCGACCACGCCGCCGACCAGCTCTCGGTGGCGATCCGCCTCGCGCCCGGCCCGCGCCTGCGCTACGGCCCGACGGCGGTGAACGGCGAGGAGCGGGTGCTGGAGCGGCAGATCCGCCGCATCGCCGACCTGCGCGCCGGCCAGGTCTACGACCCCGACCAGATCGAGGCGGCGGCGTCCCGGCTCCAGCGCACCGGCGCGTTCCGCTCCGTCTCCATCACAGAGGCCGACGCGATCGGCCCGGGCGACACCCTGCCCCTTGTCATCGACGTGATCGAGCAGCTGCCCCGGCGCTTCGGCTTCGGCGCCGAGATCGGCTCCACCGAGGGCGCGACCCTCTCGGCCTTCTGGCTGCACCGCAACCTCACGGGCTACGCCGACTCCCTGCGCGTGGAGGGCGAGGTGGCCGACATCGGCGGCGACGGCGGCGGCATCGACTACGGCCTGAGCCTCGCCTACGCGCGCCCCGCCGTGTTCAACCCCGAGACCGACCTCGTGGTCGGCGTCGAGGTGGAGCGGCTCGACCAGCCCGACTTCGTCTCGGACCGCTTCGAGATCGGCGCCGCCGCGCGGCGCATCGCCTCCGAGGAGTTCTCCTACAGCTACGGCGTGAGCTACACCTACTCCAAGACCACGGACGCCTTCGGCACCCGCGAGTTCTCGATCCTGTCGCTGCCCCTCGCCGCCGCCTACGACCGCCGCGACGATCCCCTAAACCCCGCCGACGGCTACTACGTCGAGGCCGGGCTGAAGCCGTTCCAGGGCTTCCAGACCGCCGGCGCGGGCGCGCGCTTCACGGCCGACCTGCGCGGCTACCAGGGCTTCGGCGGCGAGGACGCGGACCGCACCGTGCTGGCGGCGCGCGTGCAGCTGGGCGCCGTGTTCGGCCCCGACCTCGACGAGATCCCGCCCGAGTGGCTGTTCTTCTCGGGCGGCGGCGGCACCGTGCGGGGCCAGCCCTTCCAGGACCTCGCCGTGGAGCTGCCCTCGGGGCGGCGCACGGGCGGGCGCTCGTTCCTCGGCACCTCGGGCGAGGTGCGCCAGCGCGTCACCGACAAGATCGGCGCGGTGGCCTTCGCGGACGCCGGCTGGATCTCCGAGGGCACCGGCTTCGCGGACGGCGACTACCACGTCGGCGCCGGCCTCGGCGTGCGCTACGACACCGGCATCGGGCCGATCCGCGTGGACGTCGGGGTGCCTGTCTCGGGCCCCAACGACAACGGCGGCGTGGAAATCTACATCGGCATCGGGCAGGCCTTCTGATGATCAAGCGCGGCGTCCTCGCAGGCCTTGCGGCCCTCACCCTCACCGCCGCCCCGCTGGGCGCGCAGGACTCCGACCGCGATCCCGGCTTCCTGGCCGGCCTGATCGAGGACAACCTGCGCGCGCCCGGCCTCGACGTGCAGATCGACGGCTTCGAAGGCGCCCTGTCCTCGCGCGCCTCCGTGGACGAGCTGCGGATCTCCGACGACCAGGGCACCTGGCTGGTGATGCAGGACGTGGTGCTGGACTGGAGCCGCTCGGCGCTCTTGCGCGGGCGGCTCGAGGTCGAGGAACTGACCGCCGCGGTGATCCGCCTCGAGCGCCCGCCCCTGCCCGCCGAGGGCGCCGAGCCGCCTGCCGCCGCCGCCTCGGGCTTCTCGCTCCCCGACCTGCCCGTCTCCGTGGACATCGAGCGCCTCGCCGCCGAGCGCATCGAGCTGGGCGAGGCCGTGCTCGGCCAGTCCGTGGCCCTGACGCTGGAGGCCCAGGCGCAGCTCTCGGACGGCTCCGGCTCGGCCACGCTGCAGGCCACGCGCCTCGACGGCCCCGAGGGCGTGTTCGGGATCGAGGTCGCCTACACCGCCGGCGAGCCGCCCGTGCTGGCGCTCGACCTCGACGTGCGCGAGGCCGAGGGCGGCCTCGCCGCCACGCTGCTGCGCCTGCCTGGCGCCCCCGCGGTGGAGCTGACCGTGGCCGGCCGCGGCCCGCTCGACGACTTCACCGCCGATCTGGGCCTCCTGAGCGACGGCGAGCCGCGCCTCGCGGGCACCGTGGCGCTGCGCGGCGTGGAAGATGGACGCGCCTTCGCGGTGGACGTGGCCGGCGACGTGACCGAGCTGTTCGCCCCCCGCTACAAGCCCTTCTTCGGCGACCGCGTGGCGCTGGTCGCGCGCGGCACGCAGCTCGACGCGGGCGGGCTGGTGCTCGACGCGCTCGACCTCGACACCGAGGCCGCCAAGATCGCGGGCTCCCTGCGCCTCGGCCCCGACAACTTCCCCACCTTCATCGACATTCAGGGCACGGTCGAGGCTGCCGACGGCACGCCCGTGCTGCTGCCCACCGCCGCCAACGTCACCCTGCGCCGCGCCGAGCTCGCGGTCGCTTACGATCCGGCGAACTCCGACAACTGGCGCGTCGACCTCTCGGTGCTGGAGCTGAACCACCCCGAGGTCACCGTGGGCGACGCCTCCTTGCAGGCCTCGGGCCTCCTGAGCCGCACCGATGGCGTGGTCGATGCCGCCACCGGCGCGATCGAGGCGGCCGCCAACCAGCTCGGCTTCACCGATCCCGCGCTCGCCGAGGCGGTGGGCGCGCGCATCTCGCTCGACGCCGACCTCAATTGGCGCGACGGCGAGCCGGTGCGCATTGAGGACCTCTCCTTCCGCGGCCCCGGCTACGCGCTGGCCGGCGACGTCGGCATCGCGCGCGGCGAGACCGAGACCGCGGGTCTGCCCGCGACACTTGACCTCGCCGTGACGCTCGAAGACCTCGCGCGCTTCTCGGCGCTAGCGGGCCGCGACCTCGCGGGCACTGCCGAGATCACCACGCAGGGCGAGGTCGACCCCCTCGCCGGCACCTTCGACCTCGTGGTCGAGGGCGAGGCGGGCGGTCTCTCCGTGGACGTGGAGCAGGCCGACGCGCTTCTGCGCGGCACCACCACGCTCATGGTGGACGCGCGCCGCTCCACCGACGGCACCTTCGTGGACGCCCTGCGCCTCGGCAACGACCAGCTCGCCCTGAACGCCTCGGCGGCGATCTACGGCGAGGGCACGGTCGCCCGCGAGGAGGGCCGCACCGGCCAGGCCGCCTTCGAGGCCCGCATCCTCGACGGCACCCTCCTCGACCCGCGCCTCGACGGCGAGATCACCCTCTCCGCCGACGTCACGCAGGCCGAGGACGGCGTATGGTCCGGCACCTTGGATGGTGCCGCGCCCAACGGCATTGCTCTCAACGCCTCGGGCGCCCTGACCGGCGAGCGGCCCGACCTCCAGTTCTCGGCCTCCGTGCCCGACCTCGCCGCCTTCGCGGAGGGCGTGCCCGGCGGCCTCTCGATGAGCGGCCGCGCCGCCGCCGTGGAAGGCGTTTGGACCCTGGAAGCCGACGCCTCCGGTCCCTACGGCATCGACGCGCGCATCGATGGCCCCGTCACGGGGGACGCGCCGCGCGTGGCGTTCCGCGCCACCGCGCCCGACCTCTCGGGCCCCGTGCCCGCGCTGTCGGGCGTGGAGCCCCTGCGCGGCCCCGTGGAGCTGGAGGGCGTGGCCTCGCAGGCGAACGGCGTCTGGTCGCTCGACACCACGCTCGAGACCGCGGGCGGCGTGGCCGCCTCGTTGGAGGGCCCCGTGACCGGCGAGGCCCCCCGCGTCGCCTTCGAGGCCCGCGTGCCCGATCTCCAAGCCTTCTCGCCCGCGCTCGCCGAGATCGAGCCCCTCGCCGGCGCCGCGACCCTGCGGGGCACCGCGGCGAACCAGGGCGAGGCCTGGGTCCTCGACGTCGACGTGGAGACCGACGGCGGCATCACGGCCGCGATCGACGGCCCCGTGACCGGCCCCGCGCCCCGCGTCGCCTTTTCCGCGAACGTGCCGGAGCTGGAGGCGTTCTCGCCCGCGCTGGAGGGGATCGCGCCGCTGGAAGGCACCGCGGCCCTCGAAGGCGTGGCCGAGCAGACCGATGGCGTCTGGTCCGTGGACGCCGCGCTCGCCACCGACGGCGGCGTGGAAGCCACCGTGCGCGGCCCCGTGACCGGCGACAGCCCCCGCATCGCCTTCGACGCCACCGTGCCCGACCTCTCGGCCCTCGCGCCCGCGCTCGACGCCCCGCCCTTCCGGACCCCCGCGACGCTCTCGGGCACCGCCGCGCGTGCGGGCGAGACCTGGACCGTGGACGCGGCCGTCGACACCGAGACCGGCCTCGCCGCCTCGGTCTCCGGCCCCTTGACCGGCCCCGCCCCGCGTGTGGCCTTCTTGGCCACCGTGCCCGACGCCTCCGCCCTATCGCCCGCGCTCGCCGACGTCGGCCCGCTGCAAGGGGAGACCACCGTGGAGGGGGTCGCGGCGCAGAACGACGGCGCATGGTCCGTGGACGTCGACGTGGCCTCCGAGGGCGGCCTCGTGGCCTCCGTCGACGGCACCGTGACGGGCGACGCGCCCTCGGTGGCCTTCGCGCTGTCGGTGCCGGACGGCCGCGCCCTCTCGCCCGCCCTCGCCGAGGCCGAGCCGCTCGCGGGGCGCGCCGCCGTGGAAGGCACCGCCGCGCGGACGGGCGAGACCTGGACCGTCGACGTGGGGCTCAGCACCGATGGCGGCACGCGCGCCTCCGTGACGGGCCCGGTGACCGGCCCCGCCCCCCGCGTGGTCTTCGACGCCCGCGTGCCCGAACTGCAGAGCCTCGCGCCCGCGCTGGAGGGCATCGAGCCCCTGCGCGGCGCGGCGACGCTGCAGGGCGTGGCCGAGCAGACCGACGGCGCGTGGAGCGTCGATGCGGACCTCGCCACCGACGGCGGCATCGCCGCTTCCGTAGACGGCACCGTCACCGGCGATGCGCCCTCGGTCGCCTTCTCCGCGCGCGTGCCCGAGCTGCAGGCCTTCTCGCCCGCGCTGGAGGAGGTCGCCCCCCTGCGCGGCGCCGCCGTGCTGGAGGGTACCGCGTCGCAGCGGGAGGGCGTCTGGTCCCTAGATGCCGCGCTCGAGACCGACGGCGGCGTCGCGGCCGAGGTCTCCGGCCCCGTCACCGGCGACGCGCCCGACGTGGCGTTCCGCGCGACCGTGCCCGACCTCTCGGCCTTCTCGCCCGCGCTGGCTGAGATCGAGCCACTCCAGACCCCCGCCACGCTCGCCGGCAACGCCGCGCGCACGGGCGACGTCTGGTCCGTCGACGCCGACGTCACCACCCGCACCGGCATCGCCGCCGATGTCTCCGGCCCCGTGACCGGCCCCGCGCCGCGCGTCGCCTTCTCGGCCACCGTGCCGGAGCTGGAGGCGTTCTCCGCCGCGCTGGAGGAAGTCCCGCCGCTGCGGGGCGCCGCCGCGCTGGAGGGCGTCGCTTCGCAGGACGCGGGCATCTGGTCCGTGGATGCCGCCGTCACCACCGGCGGCGGGGTCGAGGCCACCATGACGGGTCCCGTCACCGGCGACGCCCCGCGCCTCGCCTTCAAGGCCACCGTGCCCGACGTGGCCGCCTTCTCGCCCGCGCTGGCCGAGGTGGAGCCCTTGAACACCGACGCCACCCTCGCCGGCACCGCCGCGCGCGAGGGCGACGTTTGGTCGGTGGACGCCGCCTTGCGCACCGGCAGCGGCATCGAGGCCACCGTCGCCGGCCCCGTGACCGGCGAGGGCGCCCCACGCCTCGCCTTCGACGCCTCGGTCCCCGACCTCTCGGCCTTCTCGCCCGCGCTGGACGGGATCGCGCCGCTGGAGAGCGCCGCGACCTTGTCCGGCACCGCCGCGCAGGTGGACGGCGCGTTCGCGGTCGACGTGGAGGCCGCGACCGACAGCGGCATCGAGGCCGCCGTGGGGGGCACCGTGACCGGTCCCGCGCCGTCGGTCGCCTTCACGGCCTCGGTCCCCGACGCCTCCGCCCTGTCGCCCGCGCTGGCCGAGGTCGGCCCGCTGCAGGGCGCCGCGACGCTAGCCGGCACCGCCTCGCAGGTGGACGGCGCGTGGTCGGTGGACGTGGGCTTGGATGCCGAGGGCGGGCTTGCTGCCGAGGTCGAGGGCACGGTGACGGGCGACAGCCCCCGCATCGCCTTCGAGGTCTCCGCGCCTGACCTGCGCGCGCTGTCCCCGGCCCTGGCCGAGGCCGAGCCGCTGGAAGGCCCCGGCACGCTGTCGGGCACCGTCGCGCGCCCCGACGGGGCGTGGGACGTGGACGTGGCCCTGCGCACCGAGGGCGGCACCACCGCCGACGTCGAGGGCACCGTGACCGGGGACAACCCTCGCATCGAGGCCTCCGTCACGGTTCCGGCGCTGAACCGCGTGAACCCGGCCCTGAACGACGTGCCCGCGTTGCAGGGCACCGCGACGCTGGACGCCGTGGTCGAGAAGGACGGCGACGCCTGGTCCGTGGACGCGGCGCTCGACACAGAAGGGGGCATCGAAGTCCGGGCCGACGGCACCGTGACAGGTAACGCTCCGCGGCTGGAGTTCTCGGCCCGCGTGCCCGAGCTGGAGGGCTTCTCGCCCGCCATCGCAGAGGTCGGCCCCCTGTCCGGCGAGGCCGTGCTGGACGGCGTGGTGGAACGCGACGGAGACACCTGGGAGGCGGACGTCACGCTCACCACCGAGGGCGGCATCGAGGCCACCGTGGAAGGCCCCGTGACGGGCGACGACCCGCGCCTGGCCTTCGCGGTCACGGTGCCCCGCCTGGGCGAGCTGTCCCCGGCCTTCGAGACCATCCCGCCCCTGCAGGGAACCGCCACGCTGGAGGGCCTGCTGACGCGCCCCGCGGACGCCTACGTCGTGGACGTGCAGCTGCGCACCGAGGGCGGCATCGAGGCCGACGTCGAGGGCACCGTGACCGGCGCCTCGCCGGACGTGGCCTTCACCGTGCGGGTTCCGCAGATCGAGAGCTTCTCGGAGGCGCTCGAGGCGATCCCCCCGCTGACCGGCGCCGCCGTGCTGGAGGGCTCCGCGCGTCGTCCCGGCGAGGCGTGGATCGTGGACGCCGCCCTGGACGTGGACGGCGGCTTCCGCGCCACCGCCGAGGGCCCCGTGACCGGCCCCGCCCCGCGCGTGGCCTTCACCGCCGCCGTGCCCGACCTGCAGGACGTGAACCCCGCCCTCGCGGCCTATCCCGCGCTCGCGGGCCGCGCGGCGCTGGAGGGCACGCTGGCGCAGACCGATGGCGCGTGGCGCCTCGATGCGGCGCTCGACGCCCCCGCCGGGATCACCGCACGCGCCCGCGGCCCCGTGACCGGCCCCGACGCCGTGTCGCTGGCCTTCCAGGCGACCGTTCCGCAGATCGAGGTCTTCGCCCCCGATCTGCCGCCCGCGCTCGCCGGCACGCTGTCGCTCGACGGCACGCTGGACCAAACGCCCGAAGGCTTCGCGCTCGACGTAGCGGCGGCCGGCCCCCTGGACGCGCGCGCCACGGCGGCCACGGTGCTGGGCGCGGAGCCCCTCGCCGTGGACTTCACGATCGCCCTGCCCTCGCTGGAGCCGCTCGCCCCCGTGCCCGGCGGCGTCGACGTGGCCGGCACCCTGCAGCAGACCGAGGACGGCTTCGCGGTCACCGCCCAAGGCACCGGCCCCTACGACGTGGAGTTGACCGCCGACGCGGCGCTCGGCGCCGAGGGCATCACCGTCACCGCGCAGGGGCGTCTTCCGGAAGCCGGCGCGCTGGTGCCGCAGCTCTCGGGGCCGGTGGCCTTCGACGTGCGCGCCGAGCAGCGCAACGCGATCTGGTCGGTGGATGCCGACCTGTCCGGCGCGGGCGGCCTGAGCCTGTCGGTGGAAGGCCCCGTGACGGGACCGAACCCCGACGTGGCGTTCCGCCTCGCCGCTGCCGACGTCTCGCCCTTCGCGCTCGGGCTGTCGGGTCCGCTGAACGCCTCGGGGCGCCTGTTCGGCCAGAACGGAGGCTACGCCTTCGAGGTGGACGCCTCCGGGCCGCTCGGCGCGCAGCTCACCGCCTCGGGGCAGGCCACGGGGCCGGGCGCGCCGCAGGCCCGCTTCGATCTGCGCGTCCCCGACGTCTCGCCGCTGGTGCCCGACCTTGCCGGGCCGCTGCGCGCGACCGGCACCGCCTCGCAGGGGCCGGACGGCATCGCCCTCGACGTGGACCTGACGGGCCCCGGCGGCACCACCGCCTCGGTGGCCGGCACGGTCGGCTCCACGCTGTCGCTCGGCGTCACGGGACAGATCCCGCTGGGGCTGGCCAACGCCTTCATCGCGCCCAACAACCTCGCCGGCACGGCGCGCGTCGACCTGCGCGTGGACGGCCCGCCCGCGCTGGAATCGGTGCGCGGAACCATCTCGACCTCGGGCGCCTCGCTGGTGCTGCCCACCTTGCGCAACGGCCTCGACGCCATCGACGCCACGGTGACGCTGGCGGGCGACCGGGCCACGGTCGACCTGCGGGCCACGCCCACCTCGGGCGGCGTGCTGACGCTCTCGGGGCCGGTCTCGCTGGCGCCGCCCTTCGACGGCGCGCTGGCATTGCGCTTCGACGGGCGGCTCGAGGATCCGAACCTCTACACCGCTCGGGTGATCGCCACGGTGAACGTCTCCGGCCCGCTCGCGGGCGGGGCCACGATCTCGGGCGACATCCTGCTCGACGAGGCCGAGATCTCGGTGCCATCCACCGGCCTCACCGCGGTGGGCGAGCTGCCCGACGTGCGCCACGTCAACGTCACCCGCCCGGTGATGCGCACCCTCCAGCGCGCCGACCTCGACCCCGCGGGCGGCGACGCCGACGACGAGGGGGACGGCGCGGACGGCGGCGGCGGGCCGGTCTACGACCTCGACCTGCGCGTGCGCGCGCCCAACCGCATCTTCGTGCGCGGCCGGGGTCTCGACGCCGAGCTGGGGGGCGAGCTGTTCGTCTCGGGCACCACCGCGAACCCCGTCATCTCGGGCGGCTTCGAACTGGTGCGCGGCCGCCTCGACATCCTGGAGCAGCGCTTCCAGCTCGACGAGGGCCGGATCAGCTTCGGCGGCTCGCTCGTGCCCTTCATCCGCCTCGTGGCGATCACCGAGGGCGACGCGCTCACGGCGTCGATCATCGTGGAAGGGCCCGCCAACGCCCCCGAGGTGCGCTTCGAGTCCACGCCGGACGTGCCGCAGGAGGAGATCCTCGCCCAGATCTTCTTCGGCCGCGACCTGAGCCAGCTCTCGGCGCTGCAGGCGCTGCAGCTCGCGAACTCGGTGGCGACGCTGGCGGGCCGCGGCTCGGGCGGGCTGCTGGAGCGGCTGCGCGGCAACGCCGGCCTCGACGACCTGGACCTGACCACGGACGCCGACGGCAACACCGCGATCCGGGCCGGCAAGTACATCTCCGACAACGTCTACACGGACGTGCAGGTGGACCAGGACGGCGACGCGACCGTGACGCTGAACCTCGACATCACGCCCAACCTCACGGTGCGCGGCTCGGCCGGCGCGGCCGGCGACACCTCGATCGGCCTGTTCTTCGAGAAGGACTACTGACGACGCCCCTTCCCCTGCCCCCTCCGCACCCCACCTACCGGAAGCCATGATCCCCTCGCCCGACCTCGTCTGCTGCCCCGTCTGCGACGCGCTGCACAGCCTGCCCGAGCTGCCCGCCGGCGAGCGGGCGCGTTGCGTGCGTTGCCGCACGGTGCTGGGCACGGGCCGCCCCGAGGCGATCACCCGCGTGGTGGTGCTGGCGGCAACCTCGCTGGTCCTGATGACGATCGTGGTGTTCTACCCGTTCCTGGAGCTGCAGCAGGGCGTGTTCACCAGCCGCGCGTCGGTGTTCGACACGGTGATGACCTTCTCGGACGGGGTGATGGCGCCGCTGTCGCTGGCGGTGGGGCTGTTCATCGTGGTGCTGCCCACGGCGCGGCTGGGGCTGCTGGTCTGGGCGCTGTTCCCGGTGACCCTCGATCGCGGCGCCTGGCCCGGCGCGCGTCCGGCCCTGCGCTGGGCCGAGCGCATCCGCCCCTGGGCCATGGCCGAGATCTTCATGGTGGGCGTGGCGATCGCCCTCGTGAAGCTGGCCGACCTCGCCACCCTGTCGATGGGCCCGGCCTTCTGGTCGTTCGGCGCCATCGTGATCATAACCGCGCTGGGCGACTCCCAGTTGAGCAGGCATTCGACATGGACCGCCCTGGACACCGCTACCACGCGCTGACCGCCCGCGAGGCGGGGCTGGTGGGCTGCCGGGTCTGCACTCGCGTCAGCGCCGCCGGCACGCCGCGCTGCTCGCGCTGCGGCGCGAAGCTGCAGAGCCGCGACCACGCGTCTTTGCAGCGGGTCTGGGCGTGGCTGGTGGCGGGGCTGCTGTTCTACATCCCCGCCAACGTCTTCCCGATGCTGCTGACCACCACCGTGGGCCGCACCCAGGAGGCCACCATCGTCGGCGGCGTGTTCGAGCTGTGGGAGCATCACGCCTACGCGGTGGCCATCATCGTGTTCGTGGCCTCGGTGCTGATCCCTGTGGGCAAGTTCGTCGCCATCGGCTACCTCGCCCTCATCGTGCGCCGCCCGCACGGCCACAGCCCGGGCCAGCTGCTCCATCTCTACGAGTTCGTGGAGTGGATCGGCCGCTGGTCCATGATCGACGTCTTCGTCGTGGCGATCCTCGCCGCGCTCGTGCAGTTCAACCTACTCGCCACCATCAACCCCGGCATCGCCGCGGCCTGCTTCGCGCTCTCGGTCATCTTCACGATGCTCTCGGCGCTCAGCTTCGACAGCCGCCGGCTCTG